>CAZHTM010000045.1:0-16837 GCA_964535735.1 uncultured bacterium | reverse complement strand
TTTGTTTCGATGCTGTCTGGCTCAGGTTTTGAAGATTAAAACACGTGTAAATGCCTAAACCACAACGGGCAGAGTGCCGCGGGCTATGCCCGCGGGTGAATGTAGAGGCGGCGATATGGTAGATTCAAGATATGAAGAATCGTGTATCAGGTTATGGTGTATACCGTACGGAATACCCTATCGTATGGATTCCGAAATATCGGCGACGTATCCTGAATCCTGGTGTACGGGGATACTTTAAGTAACTTTTTCCGAAAGTAATGCGCCGTTTGCCGGGATGCGAAATTATAAAATTGAATATGCAAGTAGATCATATTCATATGGTGATGGAGATCCCGCCGAAATATGGAATGAGCGTAGTGATCGGTCAGAAAAAAAATTACAGCGCATTGTTTGAGGGAAAAGTTTCCTTGGTGAGAAAATGTATACTGGAAAGAACGAGTCGTATGGTCTCCGGTATACTTTGTATCGACGATAGGTTTGAATGAGTCCCAGATATAAGCCTATGTTAAAGGCAGAACCATCAGGATTCAGGTCAAGCGGAGTTTGAATTTTAAAATAAGTACCACGGGCTACACCCGTGGGTATCTACACCATTAAATAAAAATTTTTCTTTTAAAGAAGATAGCCGTGTCCTTAATATTCGAACATGGATTCGATAAACAAACTATCAGTTCGTGTACTGGAACCGTGATTTGATGAATATGGCTGTTCAGCAGTCCAAGCATCAACAAAAGAGGGGTTTTAAAAATCCACAATGGATTTATTCAGGAATAGCGTTTTTATGGCTATCCACCTTCCTTTATGCACACCCTTCATCGAATCCGATATTAGGCATTGTTCTGAATGCGGATACGGGTGACCCGGTCGCCTATGCCAATGTTCTGGTTCTCAATAATAAGACGGGTACCATAACAGATAGTGCCGGCCGTTTTACTTTAAGTTTGGTTGAGTCTTTTCCCGTCAGGTTAAGGGTGTCTCATATTGGGTTTGAAACGGCCAATATCACCATTACGGATAGCACCCGCAATCCGATTACAATTCAATTATCCGAAACGTTTTTTCAAATGGATCGGGTCGTGGTGACGGCTACTCGGACACCGCGGATTTTCCGGGATGTACCCGTGGCTACAGAAGTCATTACAAAACAAGATATTCGAGATTCCGGTGCCTTAAATGTGGGAGACCTACTGAATCAGCGATCAGGAGTCAATGTCACCTCATCGGTGGATGGCGGTTCAGTAGTCAATCTCTTGGGAATGGATTCCAAATATGTTCTCATCCTTCAGGATGGGCAACCTATTGCGGGTAAATTCAATGGTCGGGTAGCTCTTGACCAAATTCCCACATCCTCGTTACAAAAGGTTGAGATTCTAAAAGGTCCCAGTTCCGCTCTCTATGGAAGCGAAGCGATGGGGGGGGTCATCAATCTGGTTTCAGATACGACCCAGAGCTGGTCAACATTTGAAATTTCCTCCCGCTACAGTGAAGAGGGAGGAGATGCTTTTACGCCCTGGGAATTCCAAACCGGAAAGCACTCCGCCCAGGTTACGTGGAGTATAAATCACCGGCCCGTGTCTTTTCGTCTGGACGGAGATTACCGCCGGACTAACCTTGATAAAAGTGTTCTTTATATCGATATGGATGAAGTCGTTAAATCGTCCCTTCGCGGTTGGTTAACCTGGCGATCGTCTCCCAATATCAAACTCACCATCGACAATTCCTGGTTTCAAGACCAGGAATCCAGTCACTCCGCCGCCATGAACGCGTCTACAAACGTACAGCGAATCAACTCCTTGATTCATCTTCAGACCAAGATAGCGAACCAATGGGTGGTGGATCATTCCTTACGTTGGGCCAATTATTCCCGGATCTATGCCCAGGTTCGGCCGTGGGGAGAGGTGGTGAGGAGAGATACCACCAGCGAACACGCCTTGGAATATGAAGTTATCGGTCGAAGGGATAGGGCGAATTCTTCATTGAATTTGGGATTGGAACTATCCCAGGAGGCTTATTCCAGTGATCGCATTATGCCATCCAACCGAGTAGAATTTACCAACAGTCTTTTTGGTCAGGGCGAATACCAAATATTTTCAAACACCACCTTAGTCACTGGACTTAGAATAGATCGAAATCCCGACCATACATGGGTATTAAGCCCAAGGATCGGAACGATGATTTCTATTGGCCAGCGATGGAAGGTAAGATCCACGTTAGGTAGTGGATATCGTCGCCCCACGTTTATGGACCGCTACATTGATTGGAATCATGTGCAATTCGGATATCAAGTCATCGGAAATCCGGACTTGCGTCCAGAACGCAGCTTGGGATTCACGGCTAGTATCGAATACTATCACCCGCAGGAATATCGCATTAGTATGCTGGGGTATGTAACCAGGTTTGAGGATATGATTAATGACTATGCGATACGTCCTGGTTATCTCAGTTATCAGAACATAGATCAAGTGCTGTTTCGGGGATTAGAAATTCAGGGCCGTTGGACTGTATCCCGGAATGTATTGGCCAGTTGGGGACTGAATTGGGTGGACAATCGGGATGTCAAAACAGGCGAATTAGTACCCAATACTCAGCCTTTAACGATGGATGGACGTCTAAGTTTTCGATTGTGGAAAAACCACTTAGATGGAACCCTTCGAATTAAGTGGACAGCACCATATCATCCTCAGGAATATGTGCCCGATTTAGGTGATTTTGTCACCAGTCCTTCCTCCCGGGCGGCTTTTGCCATCTGGAACCTGACGCTTACAACGCATCTCCTCCAGGGGTTAGATATCCATTCTGGAATTGATAACCTGACTGATTTTGTGGATAATCACTACGGTCCATTTGTGGGCCGCAGGATTTATCTGGAACTCCGAATGAAACTTCAAGGAAGCGAAAAATGAAGCCATCATTGTTATTAATTGGTTTGGGAATGGTAATCGTAGGTTGCGATACGGCCACCGATCCCAATCCATCGATTACTTCTGAACAAATTATCACCCAAGATATAACCGCAACACCCACGTTTTTTAATCTGTCTACTGGATTAACGGTGGAGACCTGGGACTTGGCGTTTACCACAGGTACTCAAAGTTATTTTGTTGACTTGAATCAGGATGCGGGCACCACGGTTACTCAAGGAGATGGTGCTCCGTTTGATTCGGCCGCTGTTCCTGGATCTGCCTATTTTTGTAGTGACACGGGTGCATCGTTGGCTATAGGTGATTCCTGGATGGATATTTCTACTTATAATCCCACCGATCACAGTATTTCCGGAAATGGCATGGTTTATTTCATACGTTCCGCTGATTATCAAATGGTCAAATTCGAAATCCTGTCCGCTTCTCCCCAAGCTTTTCAAATCCGATGGGCTCTGGAGAATGCAGATCACTCCTTTGGTGCGGTTCAAAATGCCACGGTAAACTATGATAGTGAACTTCCTGCCTATTGGGATTTTAGTTCCGGAAGCGCTATAACACCAGAGAACTGGGATTTTGGATTGGTGTCCCTGCCCATCACAGTTCCTGGTGCCGGAACGTTCTACATGCCTTCGGTTCAACTAAACATGGCACGAATTACCCGCGTGGCTATTTTACCTGATATTACCTTGGAATCATTGACGGAACTTCCGGATGAAGTTGATTGGTTAGAAATTGATGGAAATAACCAGATTTTCGGGTACGGAGGTGCCCAGGAAATACTGGTGTATCATCCCGAACCGCCATACAACCACAAGGTAATTGTAGAGCATCCCGAGCAACTAATTATTCTTGAAACGGTCGAAGGCCAGTACAAAGTACAGTTTCAGGAGTATAGTTCTGGTGTAACCCTTTTTACGTATGGAAACTTATAGACTTTCTTCCTAGAGAGACCGGGTGGGGGCTGATTCCTTTAACCGGGGACAGCCCCCAAATTTTCAACATGTATTAAGAGCTGACCATGATTACTCCCTTTCACTACCTGCCAATTCTCACAACAGTTGTATCATTGATTTTTGCTTTAAAAATATTCCAGCGATTTAGACAACGCGGTGGAAAGCATTTGTTCTGGTGGGGACTGGGTGTCCTGGTTTATGGAATGGGAACCTTTGCCGAAGCTTGGATCACCCTTTTGGGATGGAATCCAATTATATTCAGGTTCTGGTATTTTGTTGGTGCGATTCTTGGAGGAGCGCCGCTTGCACAGGGTACGGTTTGGTTCCTGTTGAAGCCCGGTACGGCTCAGCAACTCACTAGAATGATGATTGCTTACGCTGCTTTATCAGCATCCTTTATTATAGCCAGTCCAATAAATTTGGCTCTGGTGGATCCCCATCTCCCCAGTGGGTCTGTATTTGTCTGGCAGTGGGTTCGACTCTTTAGTCCGGTGATCAACTTATACGCAGTCATCTTTCTTATTGGCGGCGCATTATTGTCCGCCCGGCGATTTTACCGTTCGTATCGTTCGGCCCGCAATGAACTGTCAATTTCCAGGGACCGATTTATCGGAAATGTCTGTATTGCCTTTGGAGCTATGCTTCCGGGAATTGGAGGGGCCGCCAGCCGGTTGGGGCATACGGAAATTTTATACATTATGGAAATTATCGGCATTACTGCAATTTGGATTGGATACTGGTTTAATATTCGTCGCCGGACCAATTGATGTCGAAAGGGGCTAAACAATAACGATGTTTTTCCTTTCAAAATGGGATTCCCGTATCTTAATTTACCGACTACCAAGTCGAAATTTAAACCGGGACTAATTCATGGTTACTCAACGGCAATTGGAAGAACGTGAAATGCGGCGCCAACGTATTCTAAAAGGCGCCTTACAGGTTTACCGCCGCGAGGGGATTGAGAAGGCCACCATGGACGGAATTGCCAAAGAATCTGGATTTGGAAAGGCGACATTATATTATTACTTCGAATCCAAAGAGGATATTTTTATTGAATTGTTGTCTAAAGGCTGGGAACAAATCTGGGAAAGTATAGAGTTGTCTTTAGGTGTACCGGGAAGCCCCCGAAAAAAATTCATCAATATACTGAAAACCATTGCTCATCTCATTGCTGAAGATCAGGCCTTTTATGGATTTCTGTTTCAGGCTCCGGCACAAATTCCCAATCTTCCCGAATCCCGTCAGCCCTGGCGAATCCATCAAAATCGTATGTATGGTGCCTTGCGGGGACTTCTGGAAGAGGGAATGGCCATCCAGGAATTTCCCCAAATGGAATCGCATCTGATGTTACGGGCTATGGGAGGGCTGTTCCATGGACTATTTTTCCTGGGAACAGCAGGTGAAGAAATTTCTGAAGAGATCATTGACACGTTTCTGGATAATTTATTTTCCGGATCCAATCTGCCAATGGACTCAAAAAACAGTGTTGATTTTCAAAGCTAAATCAAGGGAGGATTGATGATGAAATTGCTAAACACTATCTTTATTTTGGTCCTATTCACCGCAATAGGATTAGGTCAGACCGTTATTTTCAGTGAAGATTTTGAATCCGGAACACCTAGCACAGATTGGGAATTGTTCTATGCCAATGAAGAGGCCCTTCAGGCCATACCTATGTCTCAAGCTCCAGTGGCTTTAGCGAACGGTGGGGATTATGTTGGTTATCTTCAGGATGTAGACGGGTCTTATACCGGTATCGCCGCGGCGGTGGCTGGAGACTTGAATCTCCAGAATTACACCATTGAAGCGGATGTCTATTGTTACGTAAATGACCCAGGTGGGTCGGCATACACCGGAATCGTTGTCTATGCTGATTCGTCTATGCAAGGTTCTGCGTCCCATGGATTTTTATATAAACTGGTGGCGGATTTTGATGCTGACAATCGGTTTCGGCTCTATAATAACCAGTTTAACATGTCCACCTTTTCCTACACATTTAGTGAAAATATTGATGCTTCCGGGCTGTATTCGGGGAGCGATTGGCACCACATGAAACTGGTGGTCAATACGTTGGATACATCTACCACGACCTTCACTTGTTATTTTGATGGCAATCTAATCGGTAATGAGACCTATACTGATATGGGTATTGATCAAGCCGATGGTGGCAAATTTGGATTATTTTCCATGCAGATGGATGATAATGGCATCGCCGGTTATTTCGATAATATTGTTGTAACTACCAATGAAACGTCCTCCAGTTCATTATTCTCCGATGATTTTGAATCCGGAACACCTAGCACAGATTGGGAATTGTTCTATGCTAATGAAGAGGCCCTTCAGGCCATACCTATGTCGCAAGCTCCAGTGGCTCTAGCGAACGGTGGGGATTATGTTGGTTATCTTCAGGATGTAGACGGGTCTTATACCGGTATCGCCGCGGCGGTGGCTGGAGACTTGAATCTCCAGAATTACACCATTGAAGCGGATGTCTATTGTTACGTAAATGACCCAGGTGGGTCGGCATACACCGGAATCGTTGTCTATGCTGATTCGTCTATGCAAGGTTCTGCGTCCCATGGATTTTTATATAAACTGGTGGCGGATTTTGATGCTGACAATCGGTTTCGGCTCTATAATAACCAGTTTAACATGTCCACCTTTTCCTACACATTTAGTGAAAATATTGATGCTTCCGGGCTGTATTCGGGGAGCGATTGGCACCACATGAAACTGGTGGTCAATACGTTGGATACATCTACCACCACTTTCACTTGTTATTTTGACGGCAATCTAATTGGTGCCGATTCGTACGCCGATATGGGTATTGATCAAGCCGATGGTGGTAAATTTGGATTATTTTCCATGCAGATGGATGATAATGGCATTGCCGGCTATTTTGATAATGTGCTTGTGACAGAAAATGAGGCACTGGCGGTGGACCCCGTGGAGACCCCGATTTTACCGGCCGATTTCAGTTTGGAGCAGAATTATCCCAACCCGTTCAACCCCACCACGTCGATTGCTTTTGAATTGGGATCCGACCAGGTAGTATCCCTGGATATATATAATCTCCGAGGCGAAAAGGTAAAAACATTGGTGGAAGGATTATTGCCGGCCAATCGGTATCGCGTGGAATGGGATGGACGGAATGAATCAGGCTTGCAGGTTCCGTCCGGTGTGTATATTTATGCCCTCAGTGATGGCCACCGGGTTATCAGTAAAAAAATGCTTCTGGTTAAATAAATCCAAGTTGACCGGGGACCATTTGGTCCCCGGTTCCCAATGTTGACTTTCCTTCATAAATCCGGTCTCTTTCTCCTTATTGCATCCAGTCTGGTATATGCCGGCGGTGAGGGCAAACTTGCGGGTACCGTCATGTCCATTGATGGAGAGCCCCTGGCCGGCGCCAACGTGATCATTGATGGTACGGACCAAGGTGCCGTGGCCAATAGGAGTGGAGAATTCTTTATCCTCAATATACCCCCAGGGACGATCACGGTCCGGGCTATGATGATTGGTTATCGGACTTCCGTCATTCAAAACGTGCGTATTGCCAGTGATTTAACCACCCGGCTGGATATTCGCCTGGAGCAGACGGTACTGAATTATGACAAGGAAATAATTGTTCAGGCCGAACGGCCTCTGATTCAAAAAGATGCTACATCCACTCAGAGGACATTAAGTAAAGATGAACTTATAGATTTACCTGTTAGTGAGTTTAAGGATATTTTGGTAACTCAAGTGGGCTTTACCGAAGACGCGTCCGGAGGAATTCACGTTCGGGGTGGCCGGACCAAGGAAATTTTGTATCTGGTGGATGGGATTGAAGTTCGGGATCCCCTGGCGGGTGATTTTCAATCATCCTTGAATCGGAATGCTATTCAGGAAATGACCGTGCTTAGTGGCACCTTCAACGCGGAGTATGGGCAGGCCATGTCCAGCGTCATTAATATTGTCACTCGAGATGGGAGTGAAAAACCTCAGGGCCGAATTGAGGTAGTGTCGGACCAACTCAACGCCTATCCTTATCACAAGGTTGGCGCGTTTCCCAGTGTTCAGGATACAGCCTACCATTGGCTGGACCTGAAGCCCTCGCTGATTACCTATGCCAGGGAACACCGCAATCTCATGGATCCCAAGCCTCTCTTGCCCATCTTGGATTTACCCGTATCCGGGACCGTGAATGTTACCGCCGGGGGACGAATACCCTTAACCAAAATATTTTACTACGTAGCGGGGATGTATCGATCCATCCAGTCGCCTCTGCCGTCTGGAATGGACATCCGCCAGGACCTGCAACTGAAACTGACCCGAAACCTGAACTCCAAATTGAAATTATCCACGTTCTGGCATTTGACGGACCGGGTCAATCAATCCTATTCCCATCCCTGGAAATACCATCCTGATCACCAGGCTCATTCGTACCGGTCTTCCAATCGGGTAGCGGTTATGTTGACCCATTCTTTATCCCCTTCTTTCTATTATACAGCGTCCGTGTCTATGCAGGATATTCACACCTATACCGGGGTACAGACCAAATTCCCCGATGAATACGTCCGTCCCAACACCGATGCGTCTTACTATTTTTATGGGTCGACGGAAGGGGAGTTTGAAGGCGATGAAGGCATTTATTCCAATGATTACACCCGGACCACCGCCAGTCGGATTGACGCTACCTGGCAAGCCAATACCCGCCATTTGTTTAAGGCGGGGCTGGGCTATTCCAATCATGATCTCAGGATTTACACCGAAGAAGAGCCGTGGAGTGGAGGCGCCAATTTCAAAGACGATACAACGTTCACGCCCACAGAATTTTTTGCATACCTCCAGGATAAACTTGAATTCGATTACCTTATCTTGAATTTAGGTCTTCGGTTTGACCAAGTTGATCCCAACGCGTCGATGTGGAAAGACATTAACCGTTTTGTAGTTTGGGATTCCACTGCCGGACAATGGATACCCGCGCCAATGTATGATGTACCGGCCCAATCCCAATGGTCGCCCCGAATTGGTATTGCCTATCCCGTGACGGTGAACACTGTTTTCCACTTTAGTTATGGACATTTTTTCCAATCGCCCCCCTTTGACGCCTTGATTTATAATGCCCGCAAAGATTTGGGAGCGGCTCTGCCATTAGTGGGAAATCCCAAAGTAAAAGCTCAGAAGACCATTGCCTATGAAACGGGACTAAGTCAAGTTCTCCCCCGGGATCTGACCCTGACCCTCACGGTGTGGTATAAAGATATTCGGGGACTTTTGAGCACCCTCCAGATCCGGTATTTGTCAAATCAATATGTGGTGTATGCCAATACCGACTATGCCAGCGTGAAAGGCGTTGATGTTTCGCTGAATAAACGATTCGCTCAGGGATTAGGGGGGTCGCTGAATTACACCTATTCCATCGCCAAAGGGACCAACGCCAATCCTTTGGGAGGGTATTTTTCCGCTTACACCCAGGAAGAAATTCCCCATCAGGAATATTACCTCAGCTTTGACCAACGGCATGACATCGCTGCCAATGTTTATGTTCGTACCCAAGGTGATTGGGGACCTCGCGTGGGCTTTTTCCACCCTCTGGGAGGTTGGTACGCCACCGTTATTCTAAATGCGGGCAGTGGGTTGCCCTATACACCTTTCGTTGACCCAACCGTCCGTGTCGATGTGAATTCTGCCCGGAAACCCTGGACCTTCAGTCTGGATTTGCGCTTGAAAAAGCAGGTTGTGATTGGCACGCAACGGCTTACGGTTTTTTGGGAGGCCACCAACCTCACCAATTATGAGAATGTGTTGTTTGTGTATTCCCGAACAGGGAAACCGTTTGATCCCGGTTTTTCTGGCGTGGGAACCGGTGCTGATGCCAACCACAATCCGGCCCATGTGGGTCCGCCACGTTCAATCAAAATGGGGCTAACCTGGGATTGGTGATATGAAACATATATCATGGACTATCCTGGCAACCCTGCTCTTGGGAGCAATACTACAAGCGGCGCCCAACGATTGCGGATCCTGTCACTCCACTCCGGTACGTCCCTTGGCAAAGACAATGGGATTCAGTGAAAAGGCCGTGGGGGTGATGGATAAGGGACAACTACAGGTCAACACAAGCAATTTTGGCGACTTGGCCGATTTCCATGTATGGTTTACCAATTCCGGTCATTGGCCCAAACAGGCTCCGGATGATCACCAATATTTATTTGGGCTGGGATTCATGGTGGCGATCAATGATTCCAACGTTATTGAAACCGTAACGCAGGCCCAGTCCCGGGTTACCGATTGGCTGCCGCCGGATGATGCCGTCGGACATGATTATTCCGGTGAAATCAAAGCCATTTCTGATCAAACGCCGTTCCAGGCGTCCAGCGATTTCCGCGAAACGTGGCCTAAAGGGTATTGGACGGACTCAGGATGGCAGGAGTCGGAGGAAAATATTTGGCCCGGCTATTTCCGAATTGATATTAATCATCCTGATTTTCCCGACAGTGTTGTGGAAAAAGAAGGGGAATTCACCTCCGATAGGGATATCTATTGCACGTATAACGATGATTACAATTCCAAAGGGCGAATCGGGTTGACGGTGGAACAAACAGCCTATAGCTATGGCCGCCCCTATGCGGAAGATTTAACCATTTGGGATTTGAAACTACACAATACCAGTGGAGATGACCTGGAAGATATTTATATCGGGTTCATGGTAAAAATTAGGCCGGATTATGATAACCACGACTACGTGGATTTCATCGATACGGATGAGGATGGCATCCGGGATATGGTGGTGATCTATGATTTGAACAATACTCCGAATCGAACCTGGGCGAATTCACCGGAACCTATCGCGGCCATGGGGCTGCGAGTTTTTGATACGCCCTATAATTTAGGCATCACCGATTTTCACCATTTCCCCCGGGGAGCCACCCCTTCTACCGATGAAGAACTCTGGGCGCTCATGACCAGTGATCGTTCTTCCCCGGCGCTTATCGATGCTTCCCGTTATTTCCATGGATCCGATCCTCACCTGGATTACACGGGCGTGGATTCTCTGGCAGCATACTATCCCGCCTGGGAGGATGAAGAAAGCGGAGTCGAATTGGAAGGGGAAGCAATCAACTTTATTGTTTCCGGCGGCCCTTTTACCCTGAAAGCCGATTCCATGGTCACCACCAGCATTGGACTGATTGCCGGAGATACGGGACCCATTCCAGATTCCCCTGACTTCAGTGATTTGTTAGCCAATACCGCCATGGCAAATGCAATGTATGCTTATTATTTCCAGGGTTCTGGTCCCCCCAGTCCGCCCGTTGTGGGTGCGGTTCCGGGAGACGGAAGCGTCACCCTGTATTGGAGTTCCGAGCCATCGGAATCATCGGTGGATGTTCTTACCCGCAAAATGGATTTCGAAGGATATAAAATATTCCGCAGTACCGATCATGGACGAACTTGGGGGGATATAATTACCGATGCCCAGGGCTATCCCGTTGGCTACCGTCCTCTGGCTATTTTTGATTTGGTTGATGAGGTGTCCGGCGTGGACCCGGCCTTCCCCCAGTACTTGGGAAATAATTCCGGCATCACCCATACTTTTGTGGATTCCAATTTGGTAAACGGTGTGGAATACTGGTATTGTGTCACGGCTTACGATAAAGGGAATCAGAATCCCGATAGTCTGGAACAGTCCTACATGTATTCCCTGGGGACCAGTGAGTTTGAAAGCCATACGGTGGCCGTCGTTCCAGGTGTATACGCCACGGATTGGTCTGAACCATCAGTGCCGGAGGGAGTGCTAACCCCTGCGGGTGGGATTTCGGATGGAACCGTTCGAATAGAATTGGTGGACCCGGCTGCCATTACCGGTCACGGCTATCGTCTCACTTTTGATGATAACGTCCCCATAAAGATTCAGGGAACCGACACAACCTGGGGATTGGGCTTAACTCTGGTGGATACCACCGAAATGGATACGTTGCTTTATCATCATCCCCTTTCCGATGAAACGGGTGATAACTTACCGGTTGTGGATGGGTTTCGACTGGTGGCCCAAAACGTTGCCGGCGGTGTAAAAGAAATGGGTTGGACCAAAGTGGAGGAAGATACGTGCACCTTTGACTGGCGCTATCAGAGTATTGACCCCGGCCTGGGAATCCAACTGATTCAGGAAAATGTGCATACTTATGATGACTGGCGAATTGTGGTGGATTATACAGGTGGTGACTCCCTGAACTGGATCGATATGTTTACTGATGTGGTTCAATCGGAAAAGCAATGGGTGCCGATACGCATTGAGATCATTACTGATCCGGAACATCCCGTGGATGTGACCCGTGAATCATGGTTAGGTGATTTTGCCATACCCGCACCTTGGGAATATAGAAAAGATTATTACAGTCCCCTGGGTTGGGATCTGGAACCGGGAGGGAAGGGCTACCTCCCCGGTTCACCGGGCTGGTATGAAAAACATGTGGATATTCTCATCCTGGAACATGATCAGATTGATCCGGCCACCGGCGATACCCTCTATAACTATATGTATCTATTTACCAATAATAAGCCTGATTCTTCCTATAATGTGGCCGGAGAATTGGAAGTGATTGATGCCAAAGCGCCTTCCGATGGCGATGAATTTACAATCATTACGGTGAAACCTTTTCGCCCCGGTATTGTCTACCGCTTTGGGACTTCAACGCCCTCAGGAACTGCTGCATCCTACGAAAATCCCTTAAAAGATGTACAGGTGGTTCCCGATCCTTATGTGGTGGCCAATGTCTGGGAATCCAACGAATTCGGAAAAAAACTTCAGTTTAATCATCTCCCCCAAACCTGCACAATTCGGATTTATACACTGGCGGGAGAGCAGGTGGCCAAAGTGGAACACAACAATTCCCTGGGCTACGAATTTTGGAACATGCGGACGGATAATGATCAATTCATTGCTCCGGGCGTCTATCTTTACCATATTCAGGCATCCAGCGGGGAAGAAACCACCGGGCGATTTTTGGTGATCAAATGAAGCGGCTCCTGATTTTAACCATTACCTTGACGCTGGTCTGGGGCCAGGTGAATAAAGTGGGCTCTACCACAGCACAGTTTCTGAAATTGGGCGTGGGGTCTCGGGCTCAGGGGATGGGAGGAAGTTTCGTCGCCCTGGCAAATGATGGATCCGGTCCTTACTGGAATCCCGCTGGTATTCTGGCCTCCAAACAGATGATGGCCTCATTTCATCACTTGGATTGGGCTCTGGATATTCGCAAAGATTATGTGTCTGTTCTGGCACCTTTAAGTCGTGGAACATCGATGGCCTTGACACTCTCGGCCTTAAGTATGGACGAAAAACCGGTAACCACGGTGCGGGAACCGGAGGGGACCGGACTTACCTACGGTGTGCTGGATCTGGCGCTGGGTCTAAGCCTCGCCCGGCAGATTAGTGATCGTTTGAGCTATGGCTTTACCCTCAAAACCATTTATCTCTCGGCTTATAATGAGACCGCCAGGGGGCTGGCGTTTGATTTAGGGTCCATTCTGCGCACCGACTTCCATGACCTTAAAATTGGCATGGCATTATCGAATTTTGGCAGTGAGGTTCAATACAGCGGCCGTGATTTGATCGACAAGGCCGACATCGACGAGTCGATCGACGGGAATTATATCAACGACGTGCACCTGAAAACCGAGCCGTGGCCCTTACCGTTGCGGATTCAGATCGGGATCGCCCTGGATCTGATTGGGGCGGATCCGGCGATCATTGTTTCCTCCCAATCCCGTCTGACCCTGGCGGTGGATGCGGTTTATCCCAATGACGGCCCCGAACATATCAACGCCGGACTGGAATGGGGCTGGCATGATTGGATTTTCCTTCGCGGCGGTTACCGTTTCAACTACGATACCCAAAACTGGGCCGTGGGCGGGGGACTGAACTGGTCCCTGGGCGATATGGGTAAGTGGGCCATCAATTATGCCGTTGTACCTATGGATGTATTCGGCACCACCACCCAGATTTCTTTAGACTGGATCCTGCGCTAAAATTCTTCTTCGCCCGGTGGGGCGGTTCGCTTGGCCCGGATGCGCCGAATCTGGTGGAAGATCACCAGGAGGCTCGATACGATAATCATGCCCATCAGAACCCAGATTTCCACCTGCTTGACATCGTCCAGGGTTTTTTCAATGATGAGACCGAAGCCATAGCCCAGATAAGCTATCGCCACGGACCACACCAGACCACCAAGACCGTTTAACACGACATATTTTTTCACGGGAATCTGAAACACACCCAGCATGTACGGTGTAACCGTTCGGAAACCATAAACAAACCTGAATCCCACAATGACCAGGTTTTGGTTTCGGTGAAGCCACCGCCGGAGGGTGGCCACCCGCTGGTCCCAACCAGGTCTTTTGGTGAGCAGGGGAAAGCCTCGGTGTCGCCCCAGTTGAAAGATGGTTTGGTCAATGAGATAGGTGCCGATAAAGGCAATTAAAATGACCCAGTGGAGTTCCAGATAGCCCCGCCGGGCCAGGTAGGCCGCCACCACCAGGATGGTTTCTCCTTCCATAAGAATACCCAGAAAAAGTGCCGCATAGCCGTAGGTGGACAGAAGGTGCATCAGATCCATAAACGAGTGTACGGCAATAGAGGCCCGGGGAACAAGAACGTTGAAAGTGGAAAGTGGAAAGTGGAAAGTGAACCATATTTTTACTGTCATACTGAGAGAGCGAAGCGAACGAAGTATCTCAAGTGTTTTTCTCCCGTATAGCATTATACTATGATAAATGGCCCGATTCAGCATGATCACCTGATCATGCGGGTTCATTATGAAATCACCGCGGTGAAATGATAGAGGACGCAGGATTCAGGAGACAGGATACAGGCGGCAGGATTCAGGCTGTGTAAAATCAATATATAGGTAACACTTATCGGGAAAGATGGTTGTCCCTCCTAAAAAATTTAATCCGGACCTAAAAAGGCAGAAAATTGCCAGTGATTTGATTTCGGCCGCCCACAGTCACCGTCCTGCAGTCCAATGAAGTTTTCTGTCCTTTTGTCCGTGGTACAACAGGACCAAACAATCGGGCTGTGGAACCAGTGGTGGAACCTGCGATCCGGTGGCTGAAAAATAAAAACTCATCCCGCCGGGGCGGGATTAAGACAATATATTTTTCTTAACGCCGCCTCCTCTGCGGTTCTGTTTCTACGCCGGTTCCAAAACTTTTGATTGCTGTTTTCACCGACCTTCAAGGTCTCGTTAATCAGGGTTCAACCGTCAGCATGATCATTCATACTTGGTCAGCGTGACCTTGAAGGTCTTTTGAGAAAAACCAGCGGCAATTACCTGTCCCTCCCAAAAATTTTATCCGGACTCCAAAAAGGCAGAAAATTGTCAGTGATTTGATTTCAGTGGGGTTTATTTCGACGCTGACTGGATCAGGGTAAACCGTCTAAATACATAATACGCTATAAACCTGGTTTTAACAGAATGTATAAATTTGTTAAACCAATGTCCCCGTCAGTGAAGTTTTCGGGATGAGCCATTTGACGGAAAGTATTGACGCATGCCATTCTGCACCTGCGCCACCAGCCGTACCAGCGTAGAAATGACATATAGTGAACTCACACGGAAAACAACGATCATCCGACAAATAATAGATATCAGCCATCCTGGTTGAGGAGGAAACGCCAGATCGGCACGACATGAATATTCCCGGGGCCGACGGCCAATACATCGTCTTCATTGCGGGTCACAATCGTTCCCTCTGGTAGACCAAGCTCAATCATTGCTTCGGTCAAGGCGGTTACTTCGCGTTTTTTTGTATGAGGATCTATGAGTGATTCTGAAACCTGGAAAAGAGATTTTGTCCGGTTCTGAGAAAGGACAAGAAAGTCGACTTCGCGTCCTCCTTTTGTACGGTAGTAAAACACATTAGACGAAGAGCGTCGTAAAGTAGTAAAGACAAGATTCTCCAATAGATGTCCTGAGTTTATTAATATTCCCGGACTGAGGGAAGATACCATCGCGTGGTCGATGCAATATATTTTCTTCGGGTTAACATTGGCCCGGACTACCGATGCGTCAAACATTCGAACGGTAAACAGTATATAGGCGTCTTCAAACCAGTTGAGGTAATCAGAGACGGAGGTTTTCGGTACATTGTGTCCCAGGGATTTGAGATACCGGGTGAGTTTATTGATCGTGTACATCGAACCGGTGCTATCCATGAGTTTCAGCGCCAAATCTTTTACCGCTTTGGGATGGGATATATCATAGCGTTCAATAATATCCCGGAAAAGCATCGTGTTAAAGTATTCCTGATGAATTTTTATTCGAAGGGGAGGGTCCAAGTCCAGAACCTCCGGAAAACCTCCTGTTTTCCAATACGTTTCAAAAGCCTTTTGTATCAACAGCCTATGCTTCGTAGAAAGGTCGGGACCCTGTTCTATCTGCTGATGATCGAGAAATTCTGCGAATGAAAAGGGGAAGACTTCCCAGGAGAGGGCCCTGCCCCGCATCTGAGTTGCGATTTCCCTAGATAGCATGTGCGCCGATGATCCGGTGATATAGACTTGGCAGTTTTCAGTTCGCAGCACCCGGTCCGTAAAGGACTCCCATCCCGGGATCACCTGTATCTCATCGAAGAACAAGTAGATCTTTTCCGTATTCTTTTTTTCCGGATAGAGGGAGAAATAGGCTTCCAGAATCATCCCAAGATTATCGGCATGGAGAGCGTGCAGTCGGTCATCGAAAAAGTTGATATACAAGATGTTCTTTCGGGATACATCTGAACCCAGAAGTTTTTGAATCAATTGATACAGGTATGTGGACTTTCCGCTTCTCCTGGCCCCGATACAGATCGTCGCTTTATTGGGAACAGGATGTACATGGAGTCTTCGGGGAACTCCAGTATCGTTTTCCTGCTCCTGAAAATCCAGAATAATGCTTTTTAATATTTCGATCATCATGGCTCCCGGTCAGAATA
>CAZHTM010000044.1:0-16895 GCA_964535735.1 uncultured bacterium | reverse complement strand
TAACATGATGTAAACACATTCTAAATAACATTCCATACGTTCCATACAATTGGTTTCAAGCAACAATCCAGATAACACATCTTCGTAAAAACAAACGTCGTTCCGGTACCGGCAATTTACCAGAATTTCAGAAAGAATAAATAAAATTTTCCCCAGGTCTACTAGCGTCGTTCCGGCCTAAGCGCATCGCGTTTATTTGCCGGGAATAAAATTTAAATTTGAGATTCTTCTCCCGACAAGTCGGGATCAGAATGACTTATAATATGGTATACCTAAGGGTTATTCAACCTTACCGGAGTCACCTCAGTCGTCTTAAATCCTCTTTCATCCGCTGTAAATCGGCGATCCAATCCTCAATATCCTGTTCGTGCTCCAATTCCTCATTTAAAATTGTGGTGGCCATTTGATAGGTGGTGTGGTCCTTGCCGTAGGTGAAATCCGCAATTTGCTGATAGCGCTGAATGGCACACCGTTCACCGTTCAGGTTCTGGTTCAGAATCGCTTCCACATAGGCATCCAGAGGCGCTTCGTAGGGGCATTCGCTGTGTTTCACCCAATCGGCGGGTGACAACACCGGCGTGCCGCCCAATTGGTTGATGCGGGTCACCACCAAAACAGCGTGGGCCAATTCCTGATCAGCATGGAGGAGCAATTCCGGCTCAATTTCACTCCGCATGGGACCTTCCATCACCCGGGCTCCGATCCAATATTGATAGTACGCCAACCATTCTTCACTCAGGGCGCGGTTCAGCATTTCAATCAATTGCAGATGATCGACGCCAATAATTTCTATTCCTTTTTTTCCCATGCTATACGACCTTTCTACTCTTAGCCGTTCTGGTTGAAATTTAAATTAAACCGATGGTCTTAAAATCCAGGTCATCGTACGAATCTGAAGAACCCATTCCATTATAAAAAAGGTTCGGCTGAGACACCCAATGTGCGCCTCAGCCGATATATCCAATTCTGGATATCCCTCTGGTTAGTTTGTTATGTTAATATTTTCTTTGAGGCCGCGCTTCGTTCACCCGTAATGGACGTCCGTTCATTTCTTTATCATTCAGCGCTTCAATAGCCGCATTTCCATCCTCATTCCGGGACATTTCTACGAAACCAAATCCACGAGAGCGTCCCGTGTACCGGTCGGTAATAATCTTGGCTGAGGTAACTTCACCATATTCTTCAAACAATTGTTGTAGATCGTCTTCAGTCATGGAAAAAGATATATTTCCTACATAAATATTCACGAAAGATTCCTTTTATTCTGTGCCATTAACTGTCGCATCAAATATGATCAATGGCACAAGATTCATAAATGATGCTCTGATCAATCAGAGTACCTGTATAAATTAACAGAATTATTAGTAAATAGTTACTTAAATATTTCCGTTCTTTTATCGACCAAAAACACCCAATCCCTGGAGGTAAAAAGGATTTTTTTGCAAGGTATTATAACTGAACAATGAATAGCCTGGAAACCGGGTTATTCGTGTGTACGTTATTTTATCGCCGGCGTCGGGAGCAGGCTGATTGTAGATTGCAATTCCTATAATAATCCGGTTGCGATATTTTTCTGGCAAATTATCATAGATCACATCAATAACCCGGGCAAATTCATGCAAGTCCGAGGAATAATTCATGGGAAAAGCCCAATCCACATAGCCAGCGGCCAACCATACGTCCCATTCCTGGTAAAATTTTTCCCGCGCCTGAATCAAATCCGGTTTGACCGCCACGGACAATTCGCAATCCGGCCGAACATCTAGCAGCATCTCATGGGTAGAGCTCACCAGTTGGGTGATGGATTTTCGTCGGTAATCATCCCATCGGGATTTTTCCGATAGTAGCACCGGATTTTCCGGCATCTTTCGGAAGTTGAGTACAACCTTACGTGGGTCTTTTCCAGTCAAGGCTTTGTATGCGTCGATCGCTTCCGGATTGTAACCGTAAGGCGCGCCTTTGTAACGAACATAATCTAAATGAAGACCATCCAACGGATATTTTGCCACCAGTTCACGGAAGACGCTTAACAAATAAGGGGCAACCTCAGGATGATTCGGAGACAAGTAATATCCTTCGTCAGGATCGCCCACAAGCTGTCGGCCATTTTCAGGGATGTCCGATTTAGAATAATCGTGGTCGAACCATTCGGGGTGTTCATAAATCAAATGACCGGCCGGTGCGGTTTGTTGATTCGGCGACCAGACCACATAAACATTGACCCAGGCATGAACCCGAATACCCCGTCGGTGAGCCTGGGTTAACACATAGTCTAACGGATCAAACGATACATGACGTAATAAGGGGCTTGTGGGAACCAGCAGGGATTGATAGAGGGCATCACCGCGACCCCGAACCTGAACTAAAATATCCGTAAAATGAGCTTTCTGTGCCAAATCCAACATTTGGTCAATCTTGGATTTGGACGTAAGGGTATTGCGCACAACCCAAAGGTATTTATACTGAAATCCTGAGCGTTGTGCCGGGGTTCCTTTCGGCAAAAATAGAAACAGCAGGAATACCCAAAGGATTTTCCTGCTGTTAAAGGAGAGGAATAGGTTCAATTAAGCGTCCTTACGAGGACTGCCCAGATTTGTCTTCCTTGGTCTTTTTCTCAGTGGATTTCTTCTTGGAATCAGTGGAACCTACCAGATCCACCAGTTCAATGATAGAAACCTCTGCCCGGTCATTGTCACGGAATCCCAGTTTTAAAACACGGGTATATCCGCCGGGACGATCGGCATAGGCCGGCGCCACTTCATTAAAGAGGGCAGCTACCGTTTCTTTATGCGGAAGTTTTCGCAAAACCTGCCGCCGGGCATGTAAATCACCTCGTTTGGCAAACGTAATCAGCGGTTCCACAAACCGACGTAACTCCATAGCGCGGGCATGGGTAGTTTTAATCCGCTTGTGTTTGATCAACGAGACGGTCATAGAGGCCATCATCGCCTTTTTATGACTGCGGCTGGAAAGTCCTAATCTACGTTTTGAGCTTAAGTGTCGCATGAGAGTTTAGAGATCTTCTTTTAAGTATTTTTCCACATCCATCCCAAAGGACAGACCCATTTCATCCAGTTTTTCCACCAGTTCGGTCAAGGATTTCCGCCCGAAGTTTTTGTACTTGAGCATTTCATTCTCTTCCTTGCTCACCAATTCGTGGATGTATTTAATCCCAGCCGCCTGGAGACAATTGAAACTCCGGACGGACAGTTCCATCTCATCGATGGTGGAATTAAGCAGAGACCGGATCGCCACTGTTTCGGAACTGATATTGTCGGTTACTTCAAGCACTTCCGGACGACTGATGGATTCGATGACCTTGAAGTGTTCCTTCAGGATGGTGGACGCATGGGAAACCGCATCCTTCGGTGTGATCGCCCCGTTAGTTTCCACCTCAATGGTCAGATATTCCTGAGATTCTTTTGCACCAGGAAGGGGTGTGGTGTTAAAAACCACCCGTGTGACCGGATTGAAAATACTGTCAATGGCGATAACCCCAATTGGGGCGCTGGGGAGTTCATTCTCTTCACTGGGAACGTAACCTTTACCAATGCCAATCCACAGTTCCATTTTCAGTTCGCCTTCCTCATTGATCTCCGTGATATAATGATCCGGATTGAGGATGACAAATTGATCGCTCTGTGCCTGGATATCCTTTGCGGTTACCACATGCTTCCCAGAGATGGATAATTCCACCTTGTCAGGATTGTTATCCATTAATTTGAACTTGACCCCTTTCAAGTTCATGATAATATCCGCCACATCATCTTTAACGCCTTTGATGGTGGAAAATTCATGAAGGACGGTGTCAAATTTTACATTTGTGATGGCGGCGCCAGGAATACTGGTGAGCAGCACCCGACGTAACGCATTTCCAATCGTAACCCCAAATCCTCGTTCCAGAGGTTGAATGGTAAATTTACCATATGTTGATGTTTGGGATTCGGGATCGATATCCACATCTAATTTAAATTCACTTGCCATGTAGCCGTTTACCCTTTGGTTAATTATTTTGAGTAGAGTTCAACTACCAATTGTTCATTGAAAGTCAAATTCATTTGATCCCGCTCCGGAATCTCCAGAAACGTTCCCTGCATCTTTGCTTTATCCAATTCCAACCAAGCCAGATCGATGTCGCCTTTAATGCGTTTCATGGAATTGAGGATTATATCCATTTTCTTACTGCGATCCCGGACCTGAATGACGTCTCCAGGTCGTACCAGATAGGACGGAATGTTTACCTTGCGGTTATTCACCAGAAAATGACCATGGTTTACTAATTGCCGAGCCGCGGGACGGGTGGGAGCAAAGCCCAAACGATAAACCACGTTATCCAGGCGCCGTTCCAGCAATTGCAACAGTTTAATGCCCGTTTCTCCGGACATCTGATCGGCTTTTTTAAAGTAATTCCGGAACTGCTTTTCCAACAGCCCATAGGTCATTTTAATTTTTTGTTTTTCCAAAAGTTGAACGCCGTAGTTTGAAAGCCGCCGACGGCGGGATTGCCCATGCTGACCGGGACCATAGGCCTTGCGTCCCAAGAGACGATCATATTTGGGATTTCCGAAAATATTCTCCCCGAATTTCCGAACTAACTTTCCTCGGGGTCCCATCAATTTTGCCATAAAATTTTGCTCCTGATTCGTTCTACTTAGACACGACGCCGTTTAGGAGGACGACATCCATTATGAGGCAAGGGGGTTACATCCCGGATCGCCGTTACCTGAAGGCCAGCTACGGCCAGGGAACGGATGGCCGATTCACGGCCTGCTCCCGGTCCTTTGACCCGGACTTCTACACTTTTCAGCCCCATATTGAGGGCTTCCTTGGCAGCCTTATCCGCGGCCATTGAAGCGGCATAAGCCGTATTCTTCCTAGATCCCTTAAACCCAGAGGTTCCAGCCGTTGACCAGGCAATGACATTCCCAAAGGTATCGGTAAAGGTGATATGTGTGTTGTTAAACGTCGCCTTAATATGAACGATGCCGTTGGGATCAACAACCTTCTTCTTCTTTTTCCGAGTTTTGGTCTGTTTTTTTGCTGCCACTTACTTTATCCTTTCTTTCCAGGTCCTTTACGTCCCATTCCAACGGTGCGCTTGCGGCCCTTACGGGTCCGAGCATTGGTCTTGGTGCGCTGACCGTTGACGGGTAATCCTCGACGATGACGTAATCCGCGATAACTGCCGATATCTTTCAACCGTTTAATATTCATGGCAGTTTCAGAGCGGAGTTCACCTTCAATTTTAGCGTCACTCTTTTCCACTGCCGCGCGTAAGGCCGTAACCTGTTCTTCGCTTAAATCTTTTATACGTAATTCCTGGTCGATACCGGCGGCATCACAAATCTGTTTTGCCCGGGTTAATCCTATCCCGTAAATATATCGCAGAGAGTACGGTACTTTTTTATCCCTGGGAATGTCAATTCCAGCAATACGGGCCACTCGCTACTCCTATCCTTGTCTTTGTTTGTGTTTGGGGTTGGAACAAATCACCAGTACCACCCCTTTTCGCTTAATGATTTTGCACTTGTCGCACATTTTTTTTACTGATGGACGAACTTTCATACTTCCTCTATTTCTGGCGATAAACGATCCGACCTCGTGAAAGATCGTATGGTGAAATTTCCAAGGTCACTGTATCCCCTGGTAAAATTTTGATAAAATGCATCCGCATTTTCCCACTCACGTGAGCCAGCACTTCATGTTTATTCCCGCCAATCTCGATTTCCACCCGAAACATGGCGTTGGGTAGTGTTTCTTTAATCACACCCGCAACCTGGATGGCTTTTTCTTTAGCCATGAGAAGCCACTCCATTACTTAAAATTCGGGGACCATCTTTTTCAATGACAATGGTATGCTCAAAATGAGCGCTGGGCAAACCATCCTTCGTTAACACTGTCCAACCGTCATCGGCGGTGTATACGTCTTTCTTTCCCGCATTGATCATAGGTTCAATGGCCAGGCACATCCCTTCGCGGAGTTTATACCCCTGCTTGGGAACGCCATAGTTCGGCACTTGCGGATCTTCATGTAGTTCCGTGCCGATCCCATGGCCCACCAATTCGCGCACCACGGAATACCCATGTGATTCCACATAAGATTGCACGGCATGACCAATGTCCGAGACATAATTTCCCGGTCGCGCTTGCTCAATGCCTTTGAACAACGATTCCCGGGTTACGTCCATTAATTTTTGCTTTTCTGGATCCACAGGACCGACGGCAAACGTACGGGCCGAATCTCCAAAATATCCGTCCTTCTCAGCTCCGCAATCCACGCCCACAATCTGCCCTTCTTCCAATACCCTATCGTTGGGAATCCCATGCACCACTTCATCATCAACGGAGATACACAGCGTTGCCGGATATCCCATGTAACCTTTAAAAGCGGGACGGGCACCCTGGGAGAGGATAAAGTCCTCCGCCATCCGATCCAGTTCCAACAATGACATTCCCGGCTCAATAGCGTTTTCAATCAAATCCAGTGTCCGTGCCACAATTTGGTTACTGGCTTCAATCAAAAGAATTTCGCGAGGTGAGCGAATGCGAACCACTACATTCTCCTCCGACCACGAATTTTACCGCGGGAGAGGAAACCATCGTAATGCCGCATCAGCAGATGGGATTCAATCTGTTGCAACGTATCCAGCGCCACACCCACAATAATCAGAAGACTGGTTCCTCCGAAAAAGGATGCCAGATCATACCCAATATCCATTGCATTCATTAGAATATAAGGGAAGATGGCAATAAAGGCCAGGAAGAACGAACCTGGCAGGGTTACGCGGGTTAAAATATTGTCAATGTAATCAGCGGTGCGTTTTCCCGGTCGCACTCCCGGTATAAATCCACCTTGCTGTTTCATGGTGGTGGCCACCTGATTGGGTTCAAAGGCAATGGCGGTATAGAAATAGGTGAAAAACACGATGATGATGCCAAAAACAAACCAGTAGAACGGATGATCATATGAAAACCAGCGATTCACCCCTTGCATAAACTCACTTTCGCTGAAAAACATGGCGATCGTGCTGGGAATAAACATGATGGATTGTGCAAAAATGATGGGCATCACTCCAGCTGTGTTCACTCGAAGAGGAATATGAGTCGATTGCCCGCCGTATACTTTTCGTCCCACTACCCGTTTGGCGTATTGAACAGGAATTTTCCGTGTGCCCTGCGTCAGCAACACAACAAAGGCTACAATGATAAACATAATACCCAAAAGGACGATTTCGCCCAGCATTCCCCGAACACCTTCCCGAATCAAGGTAACTTCAGTAATCACCACGTTCGGAAACCTGGAGAGAATGCCAATCATAATAATCAAAGAAATGCCGTTACCAATCCCCCTTTCGGTGATCCGTTCGCCTAGCCACATCATGAGCATGGTGCCGGTAACCAGACTAATTATTACAGTGAATTTGAACATCATACCGGGATGAGGCACCACTGGAATGACACCACCCTGAACGGTAGCAGTCATACTTTCCAGGAATACGCCAACACTGTAGGACTGAAGCCCGGCAATGACCACCGTTCCATAACGGGTCAATTGGTTAATCTTTTTCCGTCCCTCTTCCCCTTCTTTCTGGAGACGTTGGAAATAAGGAACCACGGCACCCATGAGCTGAATGATAATGGACGCCGAAATGTAGGGCATAATTCCCAGCGCAAAGAGGGTGGCTTTACGGAAGGCGCCTCCCGCAAATAAATCGTACAAACCGAACAGCGTATTTTGGAAATTCTGAATCGCCGCGCCTAGAGCTTTTCCGTCGATGCCCGGCACGGGAATGTGCGCACCCAAGCGCACTACAACCAAAATACCGATAGTAAAAAGAATTCGTTTCCGGAGTTCCGGAATATTGAAAATATTTCGAATTTTATCGATCACAGGACCGTCGCAGTGCCTCCCACCTTGGTAATCTTTTCTTCTGCAGATTTACTGAACGCACTGGCGGTAATATGTACCGCCTTCGTTATTTCACCTTTGGCCAAAATCTTCACCGGCTGATACTGGGAACGAATCAAACCGGCGGCTTTCAATTCCTCCGGAGTAATCTCAGTGGCTTCCACACGTTCCAGATCGGAAAGATTGACAATTTGGAATTCTTTCTTGAAGGGGTAATTGGAGAATCCCCGTTTAGGCAGTCGCCGCAACAGAGGCATCTGTCCGCCTTCGAACCAGGCCCGTTTTTTATTTCCGCTGCGTTGACCGGCGCCTTTATTGCCCCGTCCGCCGGTACGGCCTAAACCGGACCCGTGACCGCGGCCGCGGCGTTTGGTATCTTTGGTGGAACCGGGAGCCGGTTTCAGTTCGCCCAATTTCATCCGATTTCCTCAACTTTCAGCATAAATTCAATTTTTTTAATCATTCCACGGATGGATGGTGTATCCTGATGAATCACCGTTTGATTCAGCCGGTGCAAACCCAAAGCATCCAGGGTACGCTTCGCGGCTGGTTTATACCCGATCCGGCTGCGGACCTGGGTAATTTTCAATGATTTGGATTGCTTTTTCGCCATTTCAACTAAATACCTGTTTTATCGTTATCCCACGGCGGGATGCAATCGTGACCACATCCTGCAAACTTTGCAGAGCCTGAACTGTGGCTTTTACCACATTCAGCGCATTATTGGCGCCCAACCGTTTGGTCAGGATATTGGAAATTCCAGCCTGCTCCATGACTGCCCGAACAGCGGAACCTGCGATAATTCCCGTACCGGGTGAGGCCGGTTTCAGCATCACCTTGCTGGCGCCGTACTGACCGATGATTTTATGCGGTATGGTTCCATTGACCAAGGGAACCCGGAATAAATTCTGTTTGGCATCTTCTTTGGCCTTGTTAATGCAGGACAACACTTCGCCTGCCTTTCCCTGGCCAATGCCCACGTGACCTTTTCCGTCTCCCACGACGACCAACGCTGAAAAGCGGAACCGTTTTCCACGGGACGTCACTTTCGCCACCCGCCGAATTTGAATCACGGTCTCTTCTTTTAATTCCAGTTCTGCAGGATTAATCATATGCTAATTGTTCCTTTAAAATTCCAGTCCACCTTCACGAGCCGCTTCCGCCAAGGCTTTAATACGACCGTGATAGGGAAATCCATTTCGATCAAACACAACCTGAGTAATATTTTTCTCTTTAGCCTTGGTCGCAATCTGAGCGCCCACCAGACGACTCACCGCTGTTTTCGATTCGGCTTTTTCAACAGCCGACCGCAAATCCTTATCACGAGACGAAGCGGAAATTAGGGTCGCGCCCTTAAAATCATCAATCAACTGAACTTCAATATGTTTCAGACTGCGATACACACAGAGTCGTGGACGTCCCGGTTGAAACCGGGCAGCCCGTTTACTGCGGTTCCGTCGGCGCATCTGTCGTTTTACTGCGTTCTGTAGTTTACTCATAATTACGAACCAACCGTTTTACCCTGTTTAATCCGGACATATTCATCCTTGTAACGAATACCCTTGCCTTTATAAGGCTCCGGCTTCCGGAATGATCGTATTTTTGCGGCCACCGCGCCCACCAGTTGCTTGTCAATTCCGGATACGGTAATTGCTGTCCGCTCGGCCTTAATCTCTATTCCTTCCGGTGGATCAAAAATGATATCATGCGAATACCCCAGCTGGAGCACCAATCGCTTGCCATCCATGGAGGCCTGATATCCGATCCCCCGGATTTCTAATTCTCTTTTAAATCCTTCGGTCACACCGACCACGCCATTGTTAATCAATTGCCGGGTGGTTCCGTGAAGGGACCGGTACTTGGCGCTGTCAGACGGACGGGTTACAACCAGTTGGTTGTCCGTCTTCTCAACCTTGATTTCGGGATGAAAGGGGATCGAAAGCGATCCTTTAGGACCTTTCACATTGACCAGCCCGGGACTTAGGCTGACCTCAGCCTGGTCCGGGATGACAATCGGATTTTTACCAATTCTTGACATAGTTGATTACCAAATGTTGCAAATCACTTCACCGCCCACGTTTAGACGCTTGGCGGCTTTATTTGAAATTACTCCTTTGGAGGTGGACAGAATGGAGATACCCATTCCAGCCAGTACCCGGGGAATTTCCGATGAATTCACATAGATTCGCCGTCCAGGCTTGCTAATGCGCTCTAAATTGGAAATCACGGGACGCCCCTCACGATCATACTTTAAAAAGACCCGGATATCCTCACGAATACCATCCTTAATAAAGATGAAGTTATCGATATATTTCTCTTCCCGCAGAATATAGGCGATCCGTTTTTTCATTTTGGACGCGGGAATATCCACCCAACGCTTATTGGCTTTCAGGCCGTTGCGTATACGGGTCAAAAAATCTGCAATGGGATCAGTCATTGACATTCAAACAGTCTCCTTTACCAACTGGCCTTGGTCACGCCAGGGATTTCACCCTTCAACGCCATTTCCCGAAAACAAATCCGGCAAAGTCCGAATTTCCGCATGTAGGCGCGGGGACGTCCACACCGAAAGCAACGGCGGATCGTACGGCTGGAATATTTCGGCGTACGTTTTGCTTTCACAATCAGAGATTTTCTAGCCATTAAGCAACCTCTACTACTTCATCTTTTTTAACAGGTTTTTCGCGAAGAGGGAACCCGAATTCTTTTAACAGCCAATACCCTTCTTCATCGGTCTTAGCTGTTGTTGTAATGGCCACATCCAATCCACGAATGTGATCGATTTTATCGTAATCAATTTCCGTGAAAATAATTTGCTCCTTGATCCCAAAGTTGTAATTCCCCCGGCCGTCAAATGATTTGAAGGACAAGCCGGTAAAGTCACGGGTTCGGGGCAAGGCCACGGTGATCAAACGATGAAAGAATTCATACATCCGGTTACCCCGGATCGTTACGGAACAACCCACATTAAAACCACGACGTATTTTGAAATTGGACACGTCCCGGGTGGCTTTGGTGACCACGGCTTTCTGACCGGCAATCACCGTTAATTCATTGACGGCACTTTCCAACGCCTTTGGATTGTTTTTGGCGTCGCCGATGCCCATGTTCAAGGTGATCTTGACCAGCCGGGGCACTTCCATAATACTACTATAGTGGAAACGTTCCATAAGACGAGGAACGACCGTATCCCGATAGACCTGTTTCAACGCCGGCACATAGACCGGGGATGCAGCCTGTGTTTTTTTCTTTGTCGCCGTTGTTTTGGCACCGGTTTTGGCTGTGGCCTTTTTGGCCGGCTTTTTCCCGGTCGCCTTCTTTGCGGTCGTTTTGGTTGTCTTTTTCTTCTCTTCCGCCATAATTAAGACTCTATTTCTTCCCCGGTTTTCCGGGCAATTCTAATTTTTGTACCGTCTTCCAGTTTCCGGTATCCGATTTTTGTGGTGGTGTCACCCACAACCAGCATCACATCTGAGATATGGATTGGCGCTTCCCGCTCAACAAAACCACCGGATGGATTTTCCTGGGATGGACGCGTGGCGCGTTTGATAAAATTCACCCCTTCAACGATTACCCGGTTGGTTTTCGGGAACACACGTAAAATTTTTCCTTCTTCGCCGCGGTGATTGCCGCTGATAACACGAACCCGCATTCCTTTTTTTAACCGCATTATAGAACCTCCGGAGCTAAGGATACGATCCGCATGTAACCGCTCTCACGAAGTTCCCGAGCCACAGGTCCGAAAATACGGGTACCCCGGGGTTCATTCTGGGCGGTCAACAACACGGCGGCATTATCGTCAAACCGAATATAAGACCCGTCCGGACGCCGGATTTCCTTCTTTGTCCGTACAATGACGGCTCGGCTGACCTGCCCTTTTTTCACCATTCCGTCCGGCAGGGCTTTTTTCACCGTAACCACTACAACATCACCGACGGAGGCATACCGCCGACCGGTGCCACCTAATACCTTGAAACATAACACTTCTTTGGCGCCGGTGTTATCTGCCACTTTTAATCTGGTTTCCTGCTGAATCACGTTGCTACCCGATCTTTACCGATTCACGTATTATTTGACTCACTTGCCACCGCTTACGCCGGCTTAAAGGACGAGTGGAAGTAATTTTAACAATGTCGCCCATCTTAGGCTCCACTTTGGTCACATGGGCCAAGTATTTCTTGTATTGATTCACATGTTTTTTATAGATGGGGTGCAAAATTCGACGAGCCACTCTCACCACCACGGTCTTTTCCATCTTAGTGCTCACCACTTCCCCAATTAATGCTTGTTTTTTCCGTTCCTGGGACATCCCTGATTCCTTATTCTTTATCCTGTCGTAATCCCAGTTCATATTCACGAAGAACCGTTTTTATCTGGGCGATTTCACGTTTCATGTAACGGATTTGCAACGGATCTTCCAATTGCTGTAACGCTTTCTGAAACCGAAGATTCTGGAGTGCATCCAGATCATCCTGGAGACGGGTCTCCAACTCCGGTTTTGTCATTTCAATCAATTCTGACTTTTTCATGATGATTAAAGCTCCCGTCGCGCCACAATTTTGGTTTTGATCGGCAATTTATGGCTGGCATTTGTAAACGCCAGAGTCGCCTGTTCCAAGGATACACCTTCCACCTCGAAGAGAATTCTGCCTGGCTTCACATTGGATACCCAATATTCCGGAGCCCCTTTTCCTTTACCCATCCGTGTTTCGGCGGGTTTCTTGGTGATGGGTTTATCCGGGAAGATACGAATCCACATTTTTCCCGTTTTACGCACCACCCGTGCAATGGTAATACGCGCCGATTCTATTTGACGGGCGGTAATCCATCCGGGCTCCATTGCTTTCAATCCAAAACTCCCAAAGGCTACATAATCGCCACCTTTGGCCATACCTCGCCGATTGCCTCGGTGGTGACGACGGTATTTAATTTTCCGCGGTTCCAGCATGGTTAGCGAACCTCTCCGTTACAGATCCACACTTTAATTCCAATCACTCCATACGTGGTATGCGCTTCCGTCAATGCATAGTCAATGTCGGCACGCAACGTATGCAGCGGCACTCTTCCGGCCATGAATTTTTCGCTTCGGGCGATTTCAGCACCCCCAAGACGACCCGCCACGTTAATCCGGATTCCCTCTGCCCCCATTCGCATGGTGGATTGGATGGTTTTATTCACCACCCGGCGATAGGAAATCTTCCGAACCAGTTGATGGGCAATATTGGCTCCCACCAAGGCGGCATCCAATTCCGGACGCTTAATTTCCGAAATGTTTATTTGGACATCCTTTTTCGTCAGTTGCTTGACTTCTTTCTTTAACCGGGTCACTTCTTCGCCGCCTTTTCCGATAACAATGCCGGGGCGGGCGGTGTGAATGGTTACGGTAACAATTTTCGATGTCCGACTGATTTCAATTTTCGAAATCCCCGCGTTAGGCAAGCGGGCAAGCAAATATTTACGAATTTGAGTATCTTCCTCAAATTCAGACGCAAAGGTTTTTTTAGAAGCAAACCAGTTGGATCGCCAAGCTTTATTGATGGTCAGCCGAAATCCTACTGGATGTGTTTTTTGTCCCAAATGAATCTCCTGTGAACTTTATTCGTCGGAAATGACAATGGTTATATGACTCGTGGGACGCCGAATGCGTGATACTCGCCCCATCGAGGCCGCACGGAAGCGTTTCAAGACCGGACCGCTATCCACATAGGCTGTACGAATTCTCAGCGCCTCTGGGTCCAGATTGGAATCATCCGTCTTATTTAAAAAATTTGCTACGGCTGAACGGAGCGTTTTCTCGATCACATAAGCCGCTTTCTCAGGAGAAAAATGAAGGTAGTTGAGCGCATAGCCAACTTGTTTACCCCGAACTTCATCCAGTGTTTTCCGAATTTTCCGGGGAGACTGACGTACATGCATACTGACCGCTTTAGCTTCCATAGCTTATTTCTTCCTGTCTCCTGAGTGCATTCTAAAGGTTCGCGTGGGTGCGAATTCTCCCAATTTATGTCCCACCATATTTTCATAAATGTAGACCGGGATAAATTTATTCCCGTTATGAATCGCCAAGGTGTGTCCCACAAATTCCGGCGTAATCATGGAATCCCGGGCCCAGGTTTTGATCACCTTTTTCTTCCCGGATTCGTTCAACGCCTCAATTTTTTTCAACAATTTGGGAGAAACGTACGGTCCCTTTTTAATCGAACGGGCCATGCTATTTCCTCCTCTTCAAAATCATATCATTCGATTTTTTATTCCGTTTACGGGTCTTATACCCCTTGGTGGGTTTTCCCCACGGTGTTGTGGGATGACGACCACCGGATGTTTTTCCTTCACCACCGCCCATGGGGTGATCTACAGGATTCATTACCACACCCCGTACTTTGGGACGGCGTCCCAGCCACCGAGTGCGACCGGCTTTTCCTGATACAATTTGTTCATGGGTCCGATTTCCCACCTGCCCCAGCGTAGCATAACAGCGATCCATCACCATTCGTACTTCTCCGGATGGCAGTTTTAGAGTCGTAAATCCATTGTCGTGCGCCATAATCTGAGCGGACGCGCCAGCACTTCGCACCATCTGTCCACCCTTACCCGGGACCATTTCAATATTGTGAACTACCATACCACTAGGAATTTTCGCTAATGGCAGGGCATTTCCCGTTTTCAACGGCGCTTCTTCACCGGAAACAATCTGATCACCGACCTTTAGACCGACCGGAGCTAAAATGTAACGTTTCTCTCCGTCAGCATAATGGATCAGGGCAATATTCGCTGACCGGTTGGGGTCATATTCGATGGCAAACACGGTCCCGGGAACGCCAAATTTATTTCGTTTAAAATCAATGATACGATACCGACGACGATGTCCACCGCCCCGGTGCCGGGTGGTGATCCGACCATTGTTGTTCCGCCCCCCAGTTTTGCGCAAGGCGGTGGTCAAGGATTTTTCCGGAGTCGATTTTGTGATTTCACTAAAATCTGAACGCGATGCGAATCGACTACCGGGAGTGACTGGCTTTAATTCACGAATACCCATAATTAACTGGCCGTTTCACCTTTCAATAAATCGATTGAATACCCCTCTTTTAACGTCACGATGGCTTTCTTCCAAGAGGGACGAGTGCCCTGAGTCCTTATGGTTCGGCCACCGCTACGAACCGTCATCTGTTTGGCCTTGCCTTTGCGATTCATGGTGGCCACTTTTTCCACCTGGACATCAAATTTGGCCTCCACGGCGCGTTTGATCTCAATTTTATTGGCGGAAGGAAGGACCTGAAACGCGTACTTGCGTTCGGTTTCTTCCAGATGACTCATCTTTTCCGTAAAAATCGGTCGTATGATTAATGATCTATAGTCTGCCATGATTAATTCTTCTTTAGTTGCTCATTCAAAAGAGCCAGACCAGCTTTATCAAATACCAATACCTCATTATCCAGAATGTCGTAGGTGCTGGCATCCGTGGATTTCAAAACCAACACGGAAGGAATATTTCGGGAAGCTAGTATTATATTCGGCTCTACCGCCGCCAACAGAAACGTTACCACTTTTCCTTCCAAGTTCCACTGCTTTAAAAGACTGGCAAATTCGGCAGTTTTCGGCGTATCTACTTTTACTTCTTCCACCACCATGACTTGTCCGTTGGCCACTTTGTCAGATAATGCGCTCTTCCGAGCCAATTGCTTCATTTTATGATTCAGGCGCTTTTTATATAAATGGGGCGACGGTCCGAAGACGGTACCACCTCCTGGCCACAACGGCGAACGGATGGTTCCGGCCCGAGCCACACCTCGGCCCTTCTGACGCCAGGGTTTTTTTCCACCACCGCGGACCATTCCCCGCGATTTTGTGGCATGGGTACCCTGCCGCTGATTGGACAATTCAATGGTGACTGCTTGGTGCACCACCGCTTCATTCGGAGTGATCCCAAATACGGAATCATCCACAAGAATGTCTTCAGTCGTTCCGTCAAATTTTTGTACTGGTAATTTCATGGTCATTTGGTAATGTAAACGATTCCGTTATTGGCTCCAGGTACGGCGCCTTTAATAAAAACCTGATTCTGTTCTGTGTCAACTTTCACAATTTCCAGGTTGCGAACAGTCACCCGAGCATTGCCATAATGACCGGCCATGCGCATACCTTTGAACACCCGGGAAGGATCAGAAGCCTGTCCGATGGAGCCGGGATGCCGCAGCGTATTTTTTGTGCCATGGGTTTTCGGCTGCCGATGGAATCCGTGCCGCTTAATAACGCCGGCAAAACCCTTTCCTTTGGATTTTCCCGTGACAGATACTCGGTCGCCTTCTTTGAATAACGACACGGTGAAGGTTTGCCCCTGTTTATACTCAAAGCCTGGAACGCCTTCAAACTCCGCCAAAACCTTTAGTGGCTGAATACCAGCCTTTGCAAAATGACCTTGCAGAGGTTTTGTGGTATGCTTGGGCTTGGCTGGACCAAATCCAACCTGAACAGCTTCATATCCATCCACAGCTTTGGATTTCACCTGCGTAACCGTGCAGGGTCCTGCCTGGACGATGGTTACCGGCACCCGTACACCATCCTCCGTGTATATTTGGGTCATCCCAATTTTTTTACCAATCAATCCGCGCATATCAAACCTTTATTTCAATATCCACACCGGCCGGCAAATCCAATTTCATCAGCGATTCCACGGTTTTCGGAGTGGAATTCAGGATATCAATCAAACGCTTATGCGTTTTAGTCTGAAACTGTTCGCGCGACTTTTTGTCTACATGGGGAGACCTTAACACCGTATAGATGGTTCGCTTTGTGGGCAAGGGAATCGGCCCGGAAATGATCGCCCCGGTGGATTTCGCCGTTTTTACGATTTTCTCTGTTGATTTATCCAACAGCGTGTGATCGTAAGCTTTTAAACTGATGCGTATGGATTGTTTAGCCACGGGGATATCCTATTCTATAATTTCCGTAACAACGCCGGCACCGACGGTATGACCGCCTTCACGAA
>CAZHTM010000043.1:15870-17042 GCA_964535735.1 uncultured bacterium | reverse complement strand
TTACGACTAAAGAGAAACAATATTAATTCAACATCCAACATTCAACATCCAACATTCAACATCCAACATCTAACATCCACAATCCAAAACCAATAAAAGGAAATATATGAAAACAGCATTTATCACCGGTATTACCGGTCAGGATGGATCCTACCTGGCGGAATTGTTATTAGAAAAAGGATATGAAGTGCACGGCATGCTGCGCCGGAGTAGTTCGTTTAATACGGGTAGGATAAATCATCTTTATAATGATCCCTCAATCATGAACAAAAGACTGTTTTTGCATTACGGCGATTTAACGGATTCCAGCAACCTGAACCGGCTCTTGGAAAAGATTAAACCGGATGAAATCTACAACCTGGGTGCGCAAAGCCATGTGAAGGTGTCCTTCGAAGTTCCGGAGTATACAGCGGAAGTGGATAGTATCGGGGTGCTGCGATTTTTGGATGCGATCAAATCCACGGGAGTTCATACCCGATTTTATCAAGCATCCACCAGCGAACTGTATGGCAAGGTCCAGGAAATTCCCCAGTCAGAAACCACGCCGTTTTATCCTCGGTCGCCTTATGGAGTGGCGAAACTTTACGGGTATTGGATAATCGTCAATTACCGGGAAGCCTATAATTTATTCGCCTGCAATGGAATTCTGTTTAATCATGAATCCCCCCGCCGGGGCGGAACCTTTGTGACGCGCAAAATCACTCAGGCGGCGGCCCGAATTAAGCTGGGAACGCAGTCGGTGATCAAACTGGGGAATCTGGATGCGAAACGGGACTGGGGGTATGCTCCGGAATATGTGGAAGGCATGTGGCGGATGCTCCAGCAGGATAAACCGGGAGATTATGTTTTGGCTACCGGTGAGACACATACGGTACGGGAATTTGTGGATCTAACCTTTAAGATGCTGGATATGCCCTTGGATTGGGAAGGACAGGGCGTAGATGAGGTGGGACGTGATCGAAAAACCGGGGATGTCCGCGTGGTCGTTGATCCGGGCTATTTTCGTCCCACGGAAGTGGATCTCCTGATCGGCGATGCCTCCAGGGCTCGGGAAGAACTGGGCTGGGAGCCGAAAACCCGGTTTGAGGAATTGGTCCGCATCATGGCCATTGCGGATTGGGAGAAAGTGAAGAAAAGAGGGTATTAGTAAAATAGTAGGAAAGTGAAAAGTT
>CAZHTM010000043.1:0-15770 GCA_964535735.1 uncultured bacterium | reverse complement strand
AAAAGTTTGTAAAGTTGAAAGTTTATAGAGAACTAATTTATAAGGTGTTTTATGAGAATTGATCGGTTTGAGGATATTATTGCCTGGCAAAAGGCAAATGAATTGACTTTAGAAATTTATCGGTTATTCAAGGAAAATCGTGATTTTGCTTTCCGGGAGCAAATTCAGAAAGCTTCGGTTTCAATCATGAACAATATTGCTGAGGGTTTTGAGCGTGGGAGCAATTCTGATTTCCGACGATTCTTGTTCATCGCCAAAGGATCTTGTGGAGAAGTCCGATCTATGTTATACCTTGCTAAAGCTTTAGAATATTGTACCGGCTCACAGTTTGAGGAAATGTATAGGCATTCTGTCGAAATTTCGCGCACCATTTCAGGTTTGATCAAGACCCTTGATAATTAGATTTCCAGGGAACTCACCACCAATCATTTGTCTTTCAACTTTTAACTTTTCAACTTTCGACTCTTATAGGAACTTCACCAATGACCAAACAATCCAAAATATACATCGCCGGCCACCGGGGAATGGTGGGCTCGGCGCTGATGCGAAGATTCAACTCTGCCGGCTACACCAATTTGGTTGTCCGGACCCACCAGGAACTGGACCTGTTGGACCAGCAGGCCGTGTTCGAGTTTTTATCCACTGAAAAACCGGAATGGGTGATCGTGGCCGCGGCGAAGGTGGGAGGTATTATGGCTAACAATACCTACCGGGGACAATTTATCTATGAAAACCTGGCCATTGAAGCCAATCTGATTCACGGCGCCCATCAAGCCGGGATCGATAACCTGTTGTTTCTGGGATCATCCTGCATTTATCCCCGTGACTGTCCTCAACCCATGAAAGAAGAATACTTGCTTACCGGTCCCTTGGAGCAGACCAATGAGCCTTATGCTATTGCTAAGATTGCCGGGATTAAGCTCTGTGAAAACTATTATCGTCAATATGGGCGAAATTATTTTTCCGTCATGCCCACTAATTTATACGGACCCAATGACAACTATAATTTAGAGACGTCCCACGTGTTGCCGGCGCTCCTGCGGAAGATGCACCTGGCCAAATGCCTGGCCGATGAGGATTGGAACGCCATCAGACGCGACTTGAACAAAATTCCAATCGACAATGTCAATGGCACGGCCTCGAAGGAAAAAATCCTGACCACCCTTCAAAAACATGGTATTGCCAACCACCAACCACCAACTGCCAACGGCCAACTAACTCTATGGGGTACGGGGTCGCCCTTCCGGGAATTCCTGCATGTGGATGATCTGGCCGATGCCTGCGTCTATCTCATGGAAAATATTCGAGCGGAAGACGTGTATTCCGAAGGAATCTCCCATTTAAATATCGGTACGGGGAAGGATATCACCATCCGGGAACTGGCGGAGATGATCAAAGCGATTGTAGGATTTGAGGGCGAGCTACGGTGGGATACGTCAAAACCGGATGGGACGCCAAAGAAGCTTTTGGATGTGTCGCGAATTAAAGATTTGGGGTGGGAAGCCGCTGTAGATTTAATCGATGGAATTAACCGAATCATCGCCGAAAAAGAGTGGCGAAAATAATTTGTCCGAATAATACGATTTCTCTCCCATTACTTTAAAAGCTAAAATTGTTAAGGGTGTCTTCTGGTCAACGACCCAGCATTGGGGAGGTACGTTTGCGTCTTTTATTACCTTCCTGGTTCTGGTACGAATTCTGAAACCGGAAGACTTTGGGTTGATCGCCTTGGCTTCAGTTTTTATCGCTTTTGCCCAATTGTTTATGGATACCGGACTGTCAATGGCTCTGGTTCAGAAAAAGGATATCACCGAACGTCATGTTCATACCGCTTTCTGGACGATTGTATTTACGGGGTTTTTGCTGACTTTAGCCGGGCTATTGGTCAGCCCTCTGATTGCCTGGGTATTCCACGAACCCCGGCTGACTCTCATCCTTGCCGCCCTATCCTTAACCTTTATTATCGCATCCTTGGGAGGAACCCACCAGGCCTTAATGGAACGAAATCTGGAAATGAAAAAACTCGCCAAACGCGCGCTCATTTCCAGGTTAACGGGAAGTATTGCCGGAATTAGTTGCGCACTGAGCGGTCTTGGGGTCTGGAGCCTGGTGATTCAACAACTTACGGATGGAGTTATGGCTACGGGATTGGCGTGGAAGATTCACCATTATCGTCCCAGGTTTCAATTTGCCAGAAATTTATTTAAAGAATTGTTTTCTTTTGGAATTTATGTTGTGGGAACCAGGATTACCGGTTTTATATCTACCCGCATTGATGACCTTCTGATAGGTTATTATCTAGGTACCGAAAACCTGGGCTATTATTCTGTAGCATATCGTGTTATTACCACTATCCAAAATTTGGTAGGGAACTTAGGATCATCCGTAGCCCTACCGGCATTTTCACGGTTGCAGGAACAAAAAGAAAAATTACAATCCGTCTTTCTCAGCGCCACTCGATTTGCGGGCTTCATGGGATTTCCGGTATTTGTCACCCTGGTTTTATTTGCGCCAGAATTTACCTACGCCTTTTTGGGGATGAACTGGACCCCCAGTATTGTAATCATCCAAATATTATCGTTCGTTGGACTTTCACAAACAATATTCCGGTTTAATGGGAATGTCATTATGGCATTAGGGAAACCAGATTGGTTGTTGAGGTTCAGAATGGCCTCCGCATTGGTAATGTTTGTTGCGTTTTTTATGGCAGTACGATGGGGAATTGTTGCCGTCGCTTTATCCTATGTTTTCGTGACCTACGCTTTTGCACCGTTCTTATTTTGGATGGCCAGCCGTCTGACACAAGTGACCTTGAACCAATACTTACATCAATTACAACCAACGTTTTTATCATCCGTCGTGATGGGAGCCCTCTTGGCGCTGGGGAAATATGGGATACATGAATCTGTTTACTCTACTCCAATTTTACTACTGTTCTTATTTGTGGGCGTTTTTATCTATATCATGTCCGTAAAGTGGATGGAACCATCCATTCTCGTTGAATTAAAGAGCCTGACGACCCTGGGGTTTTCCCGGCCCTCTTCCTAAAATAAACATGATTTTCAGACCTGCCTTGAATAGATCCCAATTATTTAGACGAATTAAACAAAAGCTTCAACCTATCCATGAACCGGATCATCCATGGTTTCAGGGCTATCAAGCGGACGCTCCCGTTCTTCGCAAGAAAAAACGACATGTGCCAATTAAACTTCCCTTAATGAAAGGTGATCTTCCCCAACCGATCCTATTTCTAGCCCGCGGTCATTCAGGAACCCGGGCGTTAGCTTATTTCATGGAACAGGCGGGGGTATATATGGGAACAACCCGGGATCCATATAATTTGAATTCAACCTATGATTCGTTGTATTGGACCTATGGATTTCAGCGGTATCTGGTGCCAAAACTATTTCAATCGGGCCAGGGTTTCCGATCAGATGATCGTTTGATAGAACAGGTCGGTGAGGATTGCGTGCGACGACATTTAGCCTATTACAAAAAAGGTCCCTGGGGTTTCAAAACCTGCGAAGGTATGTTTGCCCACCCAATGTATCGTCATATATTCCCTTCAGCCAAGTACATTTATTTGATCAGGGATGGTCGGGATGTTATTATATCAGGAGACGGATATCTAACGTTGACGAACCCTTCCTCACGCTATCAACATTGGGATTATTTTTTACTAATTACGTTTGGTGTCCAGAACGATAAAAATGACTGTCCATTTCCATTTCCTGAAAATCCAGAACCGGGGGATAGCGTGATGCAAAATCGGTTTTGGGTTCAAGCAAAATCCTGGCGGGAACATGTGCGAATGGTAGAATATTTGCGAATAACAAAGATTTTGTCTGATCAGGTTTACACTATTAAATATGAGGATTTGTGCCATTATCCCATAGAACAACTAAAAAGTTTATTTTTATTTCTAGAGCTTAATTGGACGGAAAAGCTTGAAAAAACGGCTAAAAATATTTTCCACACGCAATCCATTGGACGGTGGAAACATTATAAAAAATACATTGGGAACCATTCTGAAAATATGGATGCCGTGTTTCAAAGTATGGAGCCCGAACTCCGGTTGTTAAAGTATCTTTAAACGAAGGAAATAAAGTAGGAGAATCGATGAAAAATAAGCGGGTACACGTAACCCTTATGTCTTTTGGATTCAAATATGGACCGCCCAACGCAAACTATTATTTTGATGTAGGCTTTTTAAAGAACCCGGCTCGTGAAGAAAAGTGGGGGTTTTTCTCCAAACCAGATCCGGAAATGTCCAAGTATTTAATTGAGCAGGATCAGGCCCGGGAATTTATAGAAAGAGTTCTTCCTCTTTTGGAGTATCTCTCCGGGATTGACCAAAATCAAATTTTTGCGTTTGGTTGCAGCGCCGGGCGGCACCGGAGCAGTCTGATTGTTGAGGAAATTGGCAAAAGACTTAAAAATAAAGGGATTCAAGTAAATATTGTCCACCGTGATAATAATGTCTGAAACGATGAATCACGCTAGTGACATCTGGGAGAGTGATGGCAGTTTGAAGCCTTTGGTCCCTAAGCCCTTGTCTAGTGATCCGGCGGATGTCGCCGTAATAATTGTTAATAGAAATCGACCGGATTTAACCGATGCGCTGGTAGACCAGGTTCGCCAAATGGGCCGTGAATTAACCGTCGATATTTTCGTTGTGGAAATGGGATCGGATAAAACACTTCGAAGTCGCTATTGCTCCATATATTATAATGATCCGGATTTCCGGGGTAAATGTTATGGACACAACGTTGGTTTACGTCTGGCCCGGGCCCGGGGGAACTACCGGTATTTTTGGTTTTTAATGAATGATTTGGTATTTGACCCGGACCAGGACGCTTTGGGTGCTATGGTAAGCATTGCAGATCTTCATCCGGATTTTGCTATCCTGAGTCCAACGGAGTTAACCGGTGTCCATCCCGCGTCTACGCCGCGGCCCGACCGGGAATTTCACGTGGTTTCGTCTTGTGATTATCTGTCATTACTTATTCCAAATGATGTGATTAACCAGATTGGTTTTTTAAATCCTTCCTTTAAATATTCCTGGGGGGCCATCCATGAATTGTCCTATAAAATTTATCAGCGAAATAAAAAGATCGTCTATTGTGACACTGTTACCATGAAACATCTTGGTGGAACAACTTATGGAAAAGTTAAAGGATCGGTTTCCAGGGAAGAATATCAGTTTCGGGCGCGGGAATTTGCCGCGCGATATTTTGTGGAACATTATGGAAAAAACTGGGATACGGATTTCGCCCGGGTCCTTCCCCCGGTAGCAGAATATCCGACGTTATATATTAAAACCCGGGCCAGTTGGGAAAAAGTGCTAACCAAACAGGAGAGGGAACTTTACCATGTAAAACGAAGTAATCCGGTAAAACGTTATTTACATTCCTTATTCAGACTATTTTCGCCCTCAACTTCGAATTCTAGGCTACTTGAGGAAATTAATCAACTAAATCCATGGTATTACCCCGTTAAAATTGAAACCATTGAGGTTACACCGGGAATTGGTTCCAGAGAATCAACAGCTGATTTGATTGAACGGACGCAATATTTTCACCAAATACTGGTAGAGGAAGTGATAAAGCACTATAGTTTTTCCGGGAAAAAGCTGTTGGATATCGCTTCCAACTGTGGTTATTGGTCGGCCCGATATGTGGAGCAAGGGGCGGTTTCAATGACGGCGGTGGAGGGTCGGTGGACCGCCATTCAACAGGGGAAACTTTATTGGGGGCACAATAATTTTTTACGCCCGGAACAATACGAATTCATACATGGCAATGTTATGGAGAAACATGTCTGGGAACACCTTGAAAAACGAGCCCCCTTTGATTTTACACTCTGTGCCGGAATTCTTTACCACATTCCAAATTATCTGGAGTTGCTGCGAAAAATTGATTCCGTCACCATAGAGGCAATTTTGATAGATACCCGGATATCGGAACAAGAAATGTTGATTGAGGAGCCCGGCGGATGGAGTTTTGATGCCATCGTTGAAACGAGAAAAAAACATGTACCTGAATACGGAAAAATTGAGTCATTCCTTCACTCTCGAGGGTATGGCATCATCCCCTTAACAAATCCGAATCCTATACCGAAAGGGCTGGGGGGAGCCGATGATTTTTCCAAGGGGAATAGAATTGCTATTTTGGCCCTAAAAAATGCGTATGGTAAAAGCGATGCCATTTAATAAACAGTACCTGAGAAGGCGATTGATTCGCTGGGGGCTATTAAAACGTAAACCCGTTTCTTCCATCCAAATAGAACTGACTAATCACTGCAATTACACGTGTCCCCAATGCCCTCAATCCCAGTGGAAAAATCCAACCTTTTCCCAGGTCCCTTTTAATCGAACAAAAGGGATAATGGATTTTGATCTTTTTACAAAGGTAGTGGATCAAGCCTCGCAGATTGCTAATGAAATCAACTTCAGTTTTTTTGGTGAACCTATGATGATACCGGAATTCACCCGGTATATGAATTATCTTGCCGATCGCCCCACCGGACTGAAAATATATATGAATACGAATTTGTCTTTTGCCACCAAAGAAATATTTCAAAAGTTAATCGATATTCGATTGACTGAATTGAGGATCAGTATTGACGCTGCCACCAGGGAAACATACGAGATTGTACGACCAGGAACCTATTTTGTTGATTTAGAAGGGAATTCCAATACTGGCGATCGATTTGAAACAATTTGTGAAAAAGTTGAATATTGGTTTGGGTTGTCGAACCATGTCCCCACAAAACATGTTTTTACGGTACAAAGCCGGAATATACATGAATTAGCGTCCTATGTTAACCGTTGGTCCCCCATTTTGGGTAAAGACGATGTGATCCTAACAAAAACTATTCTGACTTACGGGGGAAAAATTAAAGATGACTTCATTTTGGCTCACCCCTGTAATGTTTGGGATTTAGATATGCTGACAATAGACTGGAGAGGGAAAGTAAGTCCGTGCAATCTGGATACGAATATGGATTTAGCGATTGGATCTTTTCCTGAACAATCACTTGTGGATCTCTTTTACAGTCAAAAGAAAAAACAAATCCAATTCTTATCGGAAAAAAAGGAAATTATTCCCTGTAAGACGTGCGTTGACGCCAATAACTGGACGCGGAATCTAGTGTTTAAGAAGGGAGACCGATGGAAGAGGGAGTATTTTGAAATATATTCAAACTGACTGACGGACACCTGAGAATGGTCATAATGAATAACTCCCGGTATTTATGAGATCATTTTCGTTCTTAAAAAGGATTTTAGGTTTGAGTGGTTATGCTAAATCCGGTTCTTTTGCAGTCGAGGATCCTCAGATTATTAACCAGTTTATAGCCAATCCCGCAAATCCCTTCCTGGTGAGTTTTCCCCGGACTGGCAGTCACTGGCTTCGGTTAATTATGGAATTATATTTTGGTCGGCCATCGCTGGTAAGGGTATTTTATTATCCAGAGCGATCAGATTATTTATGTTACCATACACACGATTTGGAGCTGGATACTGTCCGTGATCGAGTTATTTATCTATATCGAAATCCAATTGATACAATTTATTCTCAATTGAAATATCATAAGCAGGATATGGATGACCGGGAAATTCGAACGAAATGGGTGGAACTCTATGGAAAACATTTAAATAAATGGTTGATCGAAGAGGATTTTACGAAGGAAAAAATAATTCTTTCCTACGATGCTATGCGAAAATCCCTTGACCGGGAATTTGCGAAAATTTGCGATTTTTTCCATGCCTCATTTGATAAAGAGCGACTTGATCGGATTAGATTTCAGGTGTCAAAAGATCAGGTTAAAGAAAAAACAACTCATGATCAGCAGGTAATTAATACCAGTCCTGGATATACTGCCCAACGAATCGACTTTAGGCAGAAGTACGGCTTTGAAATCCAGGACACGATTATCGCTCAACATCCTGGGATTGCTTTTATTTTTCCGCCATCCAAATGAACTAAACCGTGATTTGTCTATGTCCCCCTTGAAAACCAGACTCGCAGCTATCAAACTAGGGCTGTACCGGCGATTTTTCGCCCCTCGTTCAGGAGGCAATACCGGTCCCATGGCGCTTCGCAACCGGTTTGAAGATCTCCGGACATTCATTTCTTCGGATAGTCCCGTCATCGTAGATGGTGGCGCCCACGGCGGAGGAATGGTAGATATTTTTTTACGCCAGTATCCGGACCCTGCGATTCTTGCGATTGAACCGATTCCCAGGCTGGCAAATACATTAAAAGTGAAGTATGCCAACGAAACCAGGGTCACGGTCCATCAACTAGCCCTGGGTGCGGAATCGAAACCGGTTTCCTTTAATATCCTGGATAGTCCGGGCTCTTCGTCGATCCTGACGCCGACTGATGAGCTGAGGTATTATCATCCCGGGGTAATGAATATCGATCAGACGATCACGGTCAGTCAAATCAGGTTGGATAACCTGATTTCCGGCGAAGTGGACATTCTCAAGCTGGATTTACAGGGTTACGAACTGGAAGCCTTAAAAGGGTGCGGCGATTTACTTACCCGGATTAAGACAATTACGTTGGAAGTTGAATTTCTTATGCTCTATGAAGGACAACCGCTGTTTGCAGAGATCGACCTCTTTCTGAGAAAACATGATTTCCGTCTGTTCAATCTTTATGAGTTGTGGACTCAAAGCGACGGGCAGTTAACGGCAGGCGACGCGGTGTATCTGAATCAGAAGTATTTCCCGCGGAATGAAATCTAAAAAGTCCTCCACGGAAACCCGTATTTCGGTTGTGATCAACACCCTCAACGAAGCGTCCAATATTGAAGCTTGTATCCAGAGTGTAAAAGAATTTGGTGATGAGATTTTGGTATGCGATATGTATAGCGATGATGATACCGTATCCATCGCAAAAAAGTTAGGAGCCCGAATCGTTTATCATCAACGCACCAATGGATTTGTAGAACCAGCGCGATATGAAGCGATTAAACAAGCCCGTTACGAATGGGTATTGGTCATTGACGCTGATGAACGGCTCACTTCCGAATTATCAAAAAAATTACAATCCATTGTTCATTCGGATCATATCGACATGGTAATCATGGGAATATTATTCAACTATTTTGGAAAGTTTATTCGTCACGGCGGATTTTATGGGGTCGCTTATCCACGTTTTTTTCGCAAGCATGTCTATTTAAATTCTTATTCCAATACCGATGAAATAGTCCATGAAAATTTCCGGGCATTGGAACGGGCATCCGTCCGAAAAATGATCCTGCCCCCAGATTTATATTTAATTCACTGGGCTTATCCAACCGTTGAAAGCTATTTTCGAAAAACAATCTGTTTTTATGCTCGAATAGAAGCCATCCAACGTTACCGGCGAGGAGAGCGGTTTTCTCTTATTAAATTACTCTATGAACCTTTAAAAGAAGTCGCAGCACGACTAATATATCGAGCCGGATTCCTTGATGGAATTCACGGCATCGCTCTGGTTTTCTTTTTTGCCCTGTACCGCATGAATACATGGCTGATCCTGTTGTGGTTACAGTTAGGTTTTACGATTACGCCTGGTTCCTGTAGAAATGGATAAACCGCTTCTGGTGTCCATCGTCACTCCTTCATTTAACCAGGATAAATCCCTGGAGAAGACAATAAAATCAGTTTTGGATCAGGACTATCCCCACATTGAATACCTGGTAATTGACGGCGGTTCCACCGATAACAGCCTGGAAATAATACAAACCTACCAGGACCGTTTGAATTATTGGGTAAGTGAGAAGGATAATAGCCAGGCGGATGCCATCAATAAAGGTTGGAAGCGAGCCTCGGGAGACATTTGGGCATATCTGAATTCAGATGATCAATTAATGCCCGATGCTGTATCTAAAATCGTTAACTCTTTTAGGAATCACCCCAACGCAGGCGCCGTATATGGTGACAGTGTGGTTCGGGATCAATTTGGACACCTATTGGGTGAGGAAAAAGGACATCAGGTTACCTTTCGGGATTTAATGAAATATGGTCAATTTGGAATAATTCAGCCCGCCTGTTTTTTCAAAGCGGAAGTAATTCAAAAAGTAGGTCTTCTGGATGATACATTGTTCATGGCAATGGATTATGACCTCCTTCTTCGAATAGCTCAAGTGTCCAACCTGGTATATATTCCTGAAACAATTGTCAGTATTACCTATGCTCCTGAGACCAAAACATTTTCCCATCCGTTGCAGTCCTATAAGGAATGTGCTTTGATCCGGAAAAGGTATGGATCAGCGTGGTCCGGCGTTCTCTTATGGAACTACTTCCGGTTTAGACTTTTCCGCTATTTGCCCACATGGCTCCAGCTTATGATCCGCAAAATACGAAATTCAATTGAGGATCAGGTTATACTCAATTCTTTCGATAAGTAATGGAGAATAGAAGTCCGATTCACACGCTTTCCTTATCCGGTTCACCGGAACCGACTATTTCGGCCATAATTATTACTTTGAGTGCGACGGGCCGAAATAAGCGGGTTCGGTGGCTAATCGAGTCGCTGCAACAACAAACCCATCCCCCGGTTGAAATAATAACCGTGACCGATGTAAAACCGGCGGGAAGGGCACGCAATACCGGGGCTAAACCAGCTCGGGGGAAATATCTCCTCTTTCTGGACGACGATGCTGAATTCACGTCCACTATGGTTTTGAGCCATATGATAGGTGCGATACAAGCTTATCCCAAAGCCGGTATTGTGGGATCGGCGACTTTGCCACCGCCAACCCTGACCTGGTTTGAGAGGAGGTATTTCAAAGAGTTTCCGCGGAGTAAATTCCGGCCATCTGAAAAACTGGTTGAAAGTGACATGGCCACCACCTTGTGTTGTTTAATTAAACGATCTTTATTTGAAGAAATGGGCGGATTTCATGAGTTGTTGGTTGCGTCGGAGGATCCAGAATTTCGTGATCGGGTACGGCATTGGGGATTTAAAACCCTGGTTGTTCGTGATGCCCAGGTAATTCATCCCCCCCCTTCTTCATTCAAGGCACTTTGGAAACGGAGCCTGTGGTATGGACGAGGAGAGGCAATGGCCTATAAACTGTTTAAACAGGAACATTGGAGAGAGAGCCGTTACCGTCGACCGCCATGGTGGGCCGGGTTGCGAATTCTGTTCTGGTGGGTTGAATATGTTGTTAATGTGGATAAATTGATGCAGGGTAGATGGCCAATCGAAATCCAGCTTTTGCGTCCGGTTGCTGCCTTGGGTCACGGGTTCGGTTATCTGCAAAGTTATTTCACTTTTCGAGTGAAAGAACACGCTTCACCCCGAAAATCTAATTGAAAAATATACTCATTATTAAAATTGGCGCGATAGGTGATGTTATTATGGCTCTCCCAATGCTGAATGAAATTCAGCGTCGGGAGCCTTCCACCATAGTCTCGTGGATTTGTGGGAAAACCGTCGCGCCGTTATTGAAAGAAGTCATTCACGATGTTCATTTAATTGAAGTGGATGAAAATCAATTATTGAATGGAAATTTTTTTCGTCGTCTGGGATCGATTGCCACTATCTGGTTTCGACTTTTCAGACAGACCTACGACTTAATTCTTATAGGACATAAAGACTATCGATACCGGTTATTAACGTTATTCTGCCGGGCAAGGACGAAACGATCTTTTGACAAGGATTTTTCTAAAAGAATTCCTATTCCCGGGCGGTGGCATGTAAACGAATATATTCGGTTATATACCGGTATTGATGGTCCAGACGCTCCGGTTGGCGTATTACCGAAGCCGGATCTAAAGCTAAAAGACGAATTCAAAGCTTTCTTTGATTTCGACCGAAAATTAATCGCATTGACTCCTGGGGGGTCGAGAAACAGTCTTCGGTACGATCCTTTAAGACAATGGCCGGTAACATCTTACGTAGCGCTAGCAGACCGACTTTTGAGATTTGGATATCAAGTGATTGTAACCGGATCAGTGTCGGATCAATGGGTTTCTGATAATTTTAAGGGTTTGGAAGTAATTAATTTAATTGGTAAAACAGATTTAATTGATCTGTTAGCATTGTTTCAACACTGTGATATCATTGTGACTCATGATAGTGGTCCTCTTCATCTGGCGGCCTTAAGCGGTACCACAACCGTAGCCCTTTTTGGTCCAACGGACCCCAATGAAAAAGCTAAATATGACAATATCCAAATCATATGGGGAGGCGAAGAATTACCTTGTCGTCCTTGTTATGATGGGAAAAATTATGCTCAATGTTCAAATAATCTTTGCCTGGCTTCTATCTTAGAGGAGGAAGTTTTAGGATATGTACAAAAGTTAATTAGTCAAACTTAAATGGTTTCACCCGCATTGAAGCGAATATTAAAAATCTGGTTTTTGTTTTGGCATAATCCAAGGCTCTTGGTGCGGAAAATAACCAGGAATTTCTTAGCAAGGATTATTCCACCACGATCGTCAAAAAAGAATATGAACGGAGTAGGCTATACCTTTGATTATACTCTCGATTCCGAGTTAAGAAAAATGTATTGGGGAGCCTATGAAGTCGAAACAGTTTGGGCCATGGAACAATTCTTAAAACCGGGCGACATCTTCATGGATGTGGGGGCTAATATCGGTTTTATTTCAGCAGTGGGTGCTGGTTTGGTTGGGAAGACTGGTGAAGTGCATAGTTTTGAACCGGTTCCAACCTATTTTCAACGCTTGACCGATTTTAGCACCGCCAATCCGGATTATACCATTCGAACTCATCCTTTCGCCCTGGGCGAGAAACCCGGTCAGGCCACTATCCAGATAAATCAAAACAATAATATTGGATGGAATACAATGGTGCCTGGATTCATGCCACCCGAAGACAGGAAGGAGTCGATTTCGGTCCCGGTTCGGCGTCTGGATGACTTTATCCAGGAAGAACTTATTGGTCATATTGCTCTCATTAAAATTGATACGGAAGGATTCGAATTACCCGTATTAAAGGGATTAAGTCATTATTTGACTCATCAACGCCCTCCTATTATTTGTGAAATTGCGCCCCGGGCCTACCCTTTGCAAGGCCATTCTCTTGGGGAATTGAAAGCATATATGTCGGAATTTTCATACCGGGCTTATTCGATAGTGGATCTTCGAACGGAGGTAGAATTAACACGATTAACTGAAACCTATACCCTTGTCTTTCGATCTTCCAGGGATAGGAACGGCCAAAACCCGGGATGAAACCCCGTTAAAGGTCCCTCGACATGAACACCGCCCTCATTCATTATTGGTTTTATGCCATGCGCGGGGGAGAGCGGGTGGTGGAAAATATCCTGGAACTCTTTCCAAAGGCTCCGATTTATACGCATCTATTTTTGAAAGACCAGGTCACTCCCAGCATTCGCACCCATCCGGTTCATACCACATTTATTGCGAAACTACCCTTGGCTCACCGGCAGGTACAGGCCTACTTGCCCCTCATGCCCTGGGCGCTGCGGCGTTTGGATGTGAGCGCTTATGATCTCATCATTTCCAGTGAGTCGGGCCCGGCCAAGGGGATACGAGCGGGGAAAAACGCCCTGCATATTTGTTATTGTCATTCTCCCATGCGCTATATTTGGTTTCAACAGAAGGCCTATCTGGCTCAGGCGAATCCTATGGAGCGATGGTACTTGCGGATGATCACCCCGGGCATGCGGCGTTGGGATCTGGCGTCGGCAAAACACGTTCACCGGTTTATCGCCAATTCCCGGAATGTGCAAGAACGGATTCGTAAAATATACGGGAGAGATTCCGAAATCATCTATCCTCCCGTGGCGGTGGATACGATCGAAATGAAGACAGAGTCCGGTGAGGCCTTTTTGTGGGTGGGACAGTTGGTTCCTTATAAACGACCCGATCTGGTGATTCAGGTGTTTAACCGCAACGGTCTTCCCCTGCATATTGTGGGAACCGGCCCTCTGGAAAAGGCGCTTAAAAGAACCGCCCGATCCAATATTAAATTCCTGGGATATGTATCGGATGAGATCGTACACATGGAAATGGCGAAAGCGCGTGCCTTGATATTTCCCGGGGATGAAGATTTCGGCATAGTACCGGTTGAAGCACAGGCAGCCGGTACGCCCGTAATCGCCTATAATCAGGGTGGTGCCCGGGAGTGGATGACTCCTCCCGCCCAGGGAACAGAACGATCACCGATTCACCTTTGCTCAACGGGTGTCCTTTTTGATTCGCAAACGATAGGGGGGCTCCATGCGGCAGTGGACACCTTCATCCGGCATGAATTGGAATTTATTGCGTCTGATTGTCGGCAAAATGCGGAACGGTTTTCTACAAAACGGTTTAAACAAACTTTTCGGCAATTTGTGGAATCCCAAACGGGAGAAAAAATCGAGCTATGAAACGGCATAGCGTATTAAAACCCCATTCCGATGCCCTGTTATCCCTTTCTCAGGTAATCCACCCTCTTTTAGTGGCTGTGTCCGGATGGGCCGTCTACTGGATCTATTTACGACCGAAGCCCGGCTTTGGTCCCATGCCCTTACGCTATCAAATGGCTTTATTAATCGGGCTGTTAATTACCGTTGTAGTATTCAGCCGTTTTCAGGTTTACCGTCCCTGGCGGGAATTGCCTCTCAGCGCCGAACTCAAAACCCTGGCGACGGCCTGGATCACTGTTGTGGTGACGTTGGTGACCATTGTGTTCCTGGCCAAACTGGGTAACGAATATTCCCGGGTCTGGATGGTCTCATGGGCCGTATCCGCATTGGTGTTGCTGGTCCTGTTTCGTTTATTGATTCGACTCGTATTACGCACCGGCCGGCGAAAGGGTTGGAATTTGCGCCATATTGTGATCGTGGGCTCTGGGCAATTGGTAGATCACGTGGTGCAGCGCCTTAAACTGGCGCCCTGGACCGGTATTCAAATCCAGGCCTTTTTTATGGAGACCAGCCACGAAGGGGAGATGGAGAAAGAAGGAAAACCGATTTATCCCCTGGATCAATTGAGGGACTACTTGGATCAGCATTCCGTTGACCAGGTGTGGATTGCACTGTCTATGGAAGCTCTGGCCCGCCAAAGAACACTCCTGAAAGACCTTCAGGAAAACACAACCATTCCCATTCGAATTGTTCCGGATATCTATGACTTTTCTCTGGTGAATTATTCAGTGTCCGAAGTGGCGGGTATGCCGGTGTTTACTTTAAATGAAACACCGATTACTGGCATTAATCATCTGACCAAGCGGGCAGAAGATGTGGTTGGAAGTCTCATGCTGATTATCATTCTCAGTCCGGTTATGCTCTTAATCGCGATTCTGGTGCGTCTCACGTCCGGTCCGCCGATTTTATATCGGCAGGAACGGGTGAGTTGGAACGGGAAGCCTTTTCCCATGCTCAAATTCCGCACCATGCCGGTGAATGCCGAAACCGAAACCGGCCCTGTTTGGTCATCATCGGAAGATACCCGTCCCACGTTCCTTGGCAAGTGGCTGCGGAAAACCAGCCTGGATGAATTGCCCCAACTGTTCAATGTGTTAAAAGGGGAAATGTCATTAGTTGGACCCCGCCCAGAACGCCCCGTTTTTGTAGAGGAATTCCGTAAACATATCCCCGACTACATGCAGAAACATCTGGTGAAGGCAGGCATCACAGGATGGGCTCAGATTTCTGGTTGGCGTGGAGATACGGATTTACACACTCGAATTCAATTTGATCTGTATTACATTGAAAACTGGTCGCTCTGGTTCGATCTGAAAATTTTATTGCTCACACCGTTTAAAGGTATCTTTTCGGCAAATGCTTATTAACTGATT
>CAZHTM010000042.1:0-19902 GCA_964535735.1 uncultured bacterium | reverse complement strand
GATACCGGCGGTATTTCCAAAACCGTCAACTGGCAAGGCGGCGGCGACTTCATCTATTGCGAGCTGATGAAATACAACGAAGCCTTTATGGATAAAATACAAGAAGCCAAGACGTCCGAAGAGCTGGTGGAACTCTGGAAAGACATTGCCCAAAACTCTTTTCTCAACTGGTATGTCAATCCGGAAATGCCGGAAGAGGCGGTCAATGATTATATTGAAATCGGTAAAACCGAAGGAGGGTTTCAAAAACAAAAGAAACTACTTGTAGAACTTTTGAATAAAAACCAGCTCTATGTGAATCTTTCGGAAATTGATGATGAAGATTTTGGCGTCAGTGAAGAAGACAAGAAACTGAACCGGTTATTTTACGGTGAAAATGTGTAATGACTGAAAAACTGCCGGTAAAACCTAAATCGCAAATCCTGATCTATCAGACTGATAATGGCGAGACCAGACTGGAAGTACGGCTGGCGGAGGAAACGGTCTGGCTGACACAAAAAGGAATGGCAGAGTTGTTTCAGACCAGCAAACAGAATATTAGTCTGCATCTCAAAAACGTTTTCAAAGAAAAAGAATTAGAAGAAGATTCAGTTGTCAAGGAATTCTTGACAACTGCCGCAGACGGAAAAAAATACTCAACAAAATTTTATAATCTAGACGCCATTATTTCCGTGGGCTACCGCATTAAATCGAAAATTGCCACCCGGTTTCGGCAATGGGCGACCAGGCATTTGCGGGAGTATATTGTCAAAGGTTTTGTGCTGGACGACGAGCGGCTGAAAAACCCGGATCAGCCTTTTGATTATTTTGAAGAGCTGCTGCGCCGTATTCAGGATATCCGCACATCGGAGCGGCGCTTTTACCAGAAAATCACCGATATCTATGCCACCAGTATTGATTATGATCCCAAAGATGAAAAGAGCATTAACTTCTTTAAAACCGTCCAGAATAAAATGCATTGGGCTATTACGGGTAACACTGCTCCGGAAATTATTTATCAGCGGGCAGATAGCAAAAAAAAGAACATGGGGCTCACCAACTGGCGTGGCACGAAAATCCGCAAAAAGGATGTAACCATTGCCAAAAACTACCTCACAGAAAAAGAACTTTCAGCGCTAAATAATCTGGTGGAACAATACCTTGTTTTTGCCGAAGGGCAGGCCATGCGACGTATTCCCATGCGGATGCAGGATTGGATTGATAAACTGAACGCTTTTTTGCATTTAAACGACCGGAACATTCTGGAACATGCGGGAAAAATTTCCCATGAATTGGCCCAGGAATTTGCTGAGAAGGAATATGAAAAATTTCACCGTCATAGTCTTAATACATATCAAAGCGATTTTGATAAACTGGTGAAAAAACTTGATGCGGGAAAAAAGCGCCTAAAGGACGGAAAAAATGGCTGAAAAGTTTCTCTATGAAGAGCTGGACGCCGTTTCCAAAATGGGATTTCTGAAAAAGGAAATCCCGGACTATCTCAAAGATAATCTGAATCCAAAGTTTGAACTGCGTCCCTACCAGGAAGAAGCCTTCGCCCGTTTTTTTCACTGTCTGGACAAGGATTTTCCGGGGAAGGAATGGCCGCTTCACTTTTTGTTTAACATGGCCACCGGCAGCGGAAAGACCTTAATCATGGCCGGGTTGATTCTCTACCTGTATGAAAAGGGTTATCGCAATTTTCTGTTTTTCGTTAATTCCACCAATATCATCGAAAAAACAAAGGAAAATTTTCTCAATCCCCTATCCTCCAAATTTTTATTCACCGAAAATATCAGCTTTGGAGCAAAACGGGTGGTTGTTACGCCGGTTATCAATTTTGAGGGCGTCAATGAAAACGATATCAATATCTGTTTTACCACCATTCAAAAACTGCATTCCGATTTGACCACGGAAAAGGAAAACGCCGTCACTTACGAGGATTTCAAAGACAAAAGAATCGTGCTGTTGGCGGATGAGGCTCATCACATCAACGTGGGCACAAAAGCCCAGCGGGATTTTGAAGAATTAAGTTGGGAAAAAACAGTTGAAAAAATCTTCCGGAAAAACGTGGACAATTTGTTGCTGGAGTTTACTGCTACATTGGATTACGCCCACAAAAACATAGCGGATAAATACAGGGAAAAAGTATTATATCGCTATGATCTACGGCAATTCCGTGATGACGGCTATTCTAAAGATGTTTATATCGTTCAGGCCGATTTTGAAGAAAATGACCGCATCATTCAGGCACTTATTCTGAGTCAGTACAAGCAGGAGGTGGCAGCCAAGCACCGCGTTAACCTGAAGCCGGTGATCTTGTTCAAGGCGCAAAGGACGATTGCTCAATCCAAAGCGAACAAGGCCAATTTTCATAGGCTGATTGAACAGCTTTCGGAAGAGGATATTGAGCGAATCCGAGAGAAATCAGATATCCCACTGGTCAAGCGGGCGTTTCAGTTTTTCGATGCTAACCAAATAACAGAAGGGCAATTGGCCGAACGACTGCGCCGGGAATTTGACGAAAGTCGCTGTATTTCCGTGAATGAGGAAAAAGAAAAAGAAAATCAGCAGATTTTGCTCAATTCACTGGAAGACCGGGATAACCGCATCCGGGCAATTTTTGCTGTACAGAAACTCAATGAGGGTTGGGATGTTTTGAATCTGTTTGATATCGTCCGCTGTTATACGACAAGAGATTCAAAGGCGGGGAAACCCGGTAAAACCACGATTGCCGAGGCTCAGCTTATCGGACGGGGAGCAAGGTATTTTCCGTTTGTTACTCAAGATAATGATGACCGTTTCCGTCGGAAATTTGACCATCATTTGGACCACGAAATGCGAGTACTGGAAGAGTTGCATTACCACAGCATCAATGATTCACGGTATATCTCCGAGCTTCGCACTGCCCTGATTGAAGAAGGTATGCTGGATGAAAGGGAAGTCAATAAGCCGCTGAAACTCAAAGAGGAATTTAAGGAGAGCGATTTTTACAAGAGCGGATTAATCTATCTCAATGAGCGGATTAAAAATGATTACCAATATGTCTGTTCATTTTCGGATATGGGAGTAACGAAAAAAAACTATGTTCATACCATTGCCAGCGGTCGCGGGTTGTCGGGCGCATTACTTAATGGGAACGGAGACACAGGCGGCGTTGCCGAATCCGGCAGAAAAGATGTCAAAGTAAAAGATATTCCACGGCATATTGTTTTTAATGCCATATCCCGCAAACCATTTTTCACGTTTCAATCCATTCATAAATATTTTCCCCATGTTTCATCTGTGCGGCAGTTTATAGAATCGGATGATTACCTTGGCGGCTTGGAAATAACATTTCAGGGCGATTCGGCTGACCTATACAGTCTGTCAAAAAAAGCGATGCTTGACGGATTAACAGAATTACTTGACCAAATCGAATCCGAATTACGCAAAAACATAAAAGAATACAAAGGCTCGGAGAATTTTAAACTGAATTCCGTTTCTTCGGTTTTTTCAGATAAAATCTTGAAGTTGATTGAGGGCGGCGAACGCGCCAATGGGGATGAGCAGTTCGTAGCAGATAAGGGTTGGTATGTATTCAACGCCAATTATGGCACCAGCGAAGAAAAGGCTTTTGTCAGAATGCTTGACCGCCAGATGGAAACACTAAAAGAAAAATATAACGGTATTTATTTGCTCCGCAATGAAAGGCATTTTAAAATTTACAGTTTTTCCAACGGCCAGGCTTTTGAGCCTGATTTTGTTCTTTTCCTTTGGGAGAAAAACGGGGAAATGCTAACATATCAGATATTTATCGAACCTAAAGGAAAGTACCTGAAAGAACATGATCAATGGAAACAGGAGTTTCTTAAAGAATTAAAAGAAAAATTTAAGGATAATCTGCTAGAATTTAAGACGGAGCGTACGTTACAAAAGTATCGCCTTGTAGGTGTGCCTTTTTACAATAATGAAGATGAAAATAGATTCAAACAAAGCCTGTATGAGGTTATAGATAATTGAGAATAATTCGTCAATATGGTTACTCGACAATTGTCCAGTCAATACTGTCATCGGATGCGGTGAGTACAACCCTGCGATGAATATTGATAAAAAAACTCTGGCTTTATTGGCACACTGCGGGTCTGATTTCAACCAGCTTCACCATTTTCGATTTTACCTATATTTTTCTTGGGAATCTGCTGCCCGCGCCGCCCAATTTGTATTAGACCGTGAGGGGTTTACCGTGGAACTGTCGCTGCCTGGCATCAGTTCGGCCTGGTTAGTTCTCGCGGGGAAGGACATGTTGCCGGAAGAGGTTGAATTACGAGATTTACGCCACTGGTTTGAAAAGTTAGCGGAGGATCTTAATGGCAACTATGACGGTTGGGAAACCGCCTCCACTACATCCCTCTAGCGCCCCAAAACAGGTAACTCAAATCCATATCAACACTTTAACACTCTAACACTTTAACACTTTAACATACACTTTTCGGGTACGCGGTCCGTCAAATTCGCATAAAAACACGCCCTGCCAAGTTCCCAATACCAATCTTCCATCGTCAAGGATGATGGTTTCCGAAGAGCCAATCAGAGATGTCTTAATGTGAGCATCGGCGTTTCCCTCCAGGTGATGATAGCCCTGTTCATACGGCGCCAGTTTATCCAATTGAAATTGAATGTCCCGAACTACATCGTGATCGGCCGCTTCGTTGATGGTCACAGCGCACGTTGTGTGGGGAACATACACTGTAACCAGGCCATTTTGAATTCCTGTGTTTTGAACCGCCTGACGAACCTGGGAGGTAATATTCACAAAGGCTGTGCGTGAGGGTGTAGAAACCGAAAATGTTTTCATGATCATTCCTCCTATAATGTCTTCTCAAGCAAGATTCGGGTTTCCGTGTCTGGTACCCGAATATCGCGGTGAATTTCTTTGTACCCCGCCTGGTGTGCCAGTTCAAGCATAGCGGCGTAGCGGGGACGGGTCTTTAAACGAATGGTTTTAAATCCCATTTTCCGAGCCCAATCCTCCTGGGTCTTCATTAACCGACGGGCGAGGCCCTGATGGCGAAAATCGGGAAGAACGCCCCCTAACCACGAATAAAATGACCCATCCTGATATCGGTCATAACCAATTTTACAGGCCACGGGAGTTTCGTTCCAGTAGGCCGTGAGAATCAGATGCGCCCGGCCTGCCAGACGCGTTGTGAATTCAGAGTCAGGAACAGGATGATCAAATTCCGGAAGTTGATCCAGAACGGTCTGGGCATCGTCCAACCGATTTTCCTTGATAACGATTTCCGACATTGTCTGTCAGGTCTTCTGTTCCTTTTTCCGGGCGGCTGGGAAGAGGACATTATTCAAAATCAGGCGGTACCCCGGGGAATTCCGGTGCAGGGATAAATCGGTGGGGGGATCACCAACAAAATGCTGGTAATCTTCCGGATCGTGCCCTCCCAGGAATGTGAAGGTCCCCTGGCCAAAATTGCCGTGAATGTATTTGACCTGATTCGAGGCCGGGTCCTCGCCCATGATGACAATATGTTTTTTAATCTTACTGCGATCGAAACCCGTAGTTTGCCCCATAAAGCCTTTAACAACCCCCACATGATCCTGGGTGAGCATGGTGGGAACCGGATCGTATTTCGCAGAAAATTCAAACAGGGTGAAATAATCCGCTTCCGCTCCACGGGCCACCGGATTGTTGCTGGGGGGAACGTCAATGTCAGAATATTCATAGATCATGGGATCGGTATAGACCGTAAAATCGGTGAAGGCGAGGGTGAGATCATAGTTCAATTTGGATTGGAGCGCCGGGTCGGGTGGTGTTCCGTCATATACCCCGGCCACGCCATCCAACCCCGTTTCCGCCAGGGCGATATCGTAGCTATCGGTGGCAGAACACATGGCGAACAGAAAGCCACCTTGGCCCACATAATCCTTGATGGCGCGGGCCACCGCTTTTTTCTCTTCATGAACGCTGGGGAAACCCAACAGGCGCGCCATCTGTTCGAATTCCCGTTGCTGATTGATGTACCAATCGGCGGAGCGATACCGGCCATAAAATTTTCCGTACTGCCCCGTAAAATCTTCATGATGGAGATGAAGCCAGTCAAATTGGCTCAATTTTCCTGTGAGGACGTCCTCATCCCACAGTGTTTCATAGGGTACTTCGGCGTAGGTCAAAGCCAGGGTAACCGCATCATCCCAGGGCTGCTTATTGGGCGGGGTATAGATAGCGATTTTCGGTGCTTTTTCCAGGAGTACCACATCCATGTTGTTTTGCTCAATAGTGCTGTAAATGGATAATACCGTCGCATCATCAGGGAGTTCGTAACTAACACCCTTTACCTTACACTCCTGGATAATTAACGGGTAGGAATCCATCATAAAAGACCCGCCCCGATAATTCAAAAGCCATTCCACATTTACCTGCTGCATCAGGACTGAAAAAGCTACCCCATAAGCTTTTAAATGATCCTTCTGGACTTGGTCCATAGGAATCAGGATTTTCTGAGCTAGAAGCATCCCTGTTAATGCCATCAAACCCATGATTCGATTTACGCGGTTGAATAGTTTCATGGTTTTAACTTTCCGTTTCCTGGGTTAATTCCCGGATATGGTGGCGAACCGGTTCATATAAAATGGACTGAGGCCAATCATTTAAAATGTGATAATAGGCTTCCAACGCCTCCGACTGGTCGTCCCGTTCAAATTCCATGATTTCTCCGATCAAAAGCCAGCCGTGGTCACCCCGATCACTGGTGGTCAATTCCTGGGCCAGCTCCAACGCCTGGTCTGGTTGGTGGATCAGGCGACGAAGTTCTGCTTCCCGCCACAGAAGAAGAGAATTTAGCGCGCTTTCCGGCCATTGGGTTCGTATCCAGGCCAACTGATCGGCGGCTTCATTTAATTTGTCTGCCCACAGCAATCGTTCTGCTTGAGCCCAACGTTTCAGCGCTTCCCGATCGGAATCAGACCCCTGACTAAAATATGTGGACAGGATATCCTGGAGTTCTACCATATCGTTAAACTCCGACTCGGCACCGGAAAGTCCGGCCAAAGTAGAGTCCAGCAAAGTTTCCAGATCCTTCAATTCGCCCTGAAGGAACCGAGTGAGGAGGTAGGGACCCATGAATGAATTTCCTCGGTTCTTCAGTCGGCTAAAATATGCGGTGGCGCCGTCTAAATTTCCCTGAGCCAGGTATAACTGCCCTAAGCGTAAGCGAATGAGTGCTTCGTCATCGCGAGACGGGCCAGCCTGCAGCGCTGCTTGGTAATTGGCAAAGGCGCGGTCAAAATCCCGGGTAATTCGGAACTGGATTTCTCCTAATCGTAGGTGAGCCGCCGCGGTGAATTTAGACTGGGGCATGGTGACCAGAATGGAATCGTAAAGCGCCAGGGCCGACTGAAGAGAAGCGGGCGCTTGGTTGACATCAAAATAGTAGGGTGTGTTGAAAAAGAGATTGCTCGGAAGAAACCCAGACTGAGGCATGGTTTTCTGATCAGGGATGATTTGATCCTCAAATGTTTGGGCCAATCCCAGAAGAGCCCGTCCAGTTTGCTGACGTTTTCCCAGATCACCATGGGATAAAATCGCCTGATAGGCCGTAATGGCCTCTGGAATTCGATGATCCTTACGCAGATTATTTGCAAAGGACAGCCACCGATTGATATCCTTGGCCGTGGCCCAGCCCAGGTCGCGGTGAATAGAAAAGGCCTTCTCTATCTGTCCGGTCTTGAAATAATAGGCCGCCAGAATTCGTTTCTGGGCGGGGGAGGGAGAATCCGAATTGAGCAGTCGCATTTCAATGACACTGGGATCATCCGCTTCGTCGCTCATCACCAATAATTTGTCCCGGACGAAAGATTCACGATCCCGTCGGGAGCGGAGTAAGCGTAAATATTCGTCGGTAGCATGGGAATAATCCCGCCGAAGCTGATAATAATTGGCTAACTCCTGAGCCATGAAGCCCGGATCAGTGAAGGTTCTCCGTGCTTCCGTGACCGTTTCCACCAGATCTTCTTCCAGGTTGAGTCTACTGTAGGTAAACACCAACATGCGGATGGCAGTTTGATTACTGGCATAACGTTGGCGAAACCGATCCCAAACCTGTCGGGCGCTGTCCGGTTTCTCCTGAAGATAAAACGCTTCGCCCAACTCCATTTGAGCCTGCATATCGTTGGGGTAGTCCCTCAATCGGTTCCGTATCTGGTTGGCCATGGTGAGATAATCCCCTTGCCGCCGGTAAATATTGATCAATTCACGATAGGCTTGGACGTCTTCAGGATGGGAGGTCAACCATTGTTCAAACAGGTTCCGTGCTTGATCCAAATCGCCTTGTTGGAGATAGAGACGGGCGCGCTTTTTAGCCGCGTTGGCCTCCCGTTGACTCAACCCGGGAGTCACGAGTAACAAAATTAGACCCAGGATCAGAACCCTTCTCATTGGGGTGCCTCCTGGGGTGAATTTCCGGCAGGGAGGAATTGGCTGTTCAGTGTATTGAAATAGCGCCGTATCATCACCTGATAATCTGCAGGGTACCCAGCCTGAAGAGCATCGTTCAGGGCCTCCAACACCACACTTTGCCGTTGACCCAAATCTGCTGGCAATCCTCCGGGACCGATCGACGTAATCTGGTCGGCAGTGCGTGATTTCCGCTCTTCCTTTTTACCGCGCTGGGTCAGTGATTTCTGACTGTCCAGCATCCGGGTCAGGATTTGTTCCTGGCGGGCCTGGGTCTTACGAGTATATCGACCATTTTGTAAATCCCGAATGACCTCATCCATGTCCCGGGCCATGCCTCCCAGATCACCGGGCTGGGGATTTCCCGACGATCGCATTTCCTGCATCAATTGCTGGAGGGATTTGCGAACGGCTTGTTGTCCCGCCAGCATTCGTTCCATGAGTTGCTGACGGAGGGCCGCTCCCGTGCTGCCCATGAGCAGGGGTAGGCCCTGCTGGTTCAACGATTGTTGTTGTCCCGCCATGGATTGCATTTGCGCTAAAAATTGTTCGAAACCACTGGCGGATCCGCTTTCCTGCATTTGCCGAGCGGCGGCTCCCATGGCCCTAGCGCCGGAATTCAAGGCGGCCATGGCTTCTCCTTGACCGCGGGTTGCGGCGCTACGATTTCGTTCTGATAAAGCTCGTTTAGCGCTTTCCATTTGGGCGGAGGCCATTCCCATGGCTTTTCCCATCTCCGGGGTTACGGCAAAAGTTTCCCGGGATAGAGCCAAGAGTTTGGACATCACTTGCATGAGTTGATCTTTCAACATTTGCTCCTGTCCCGCCAAATCCCGGAAATGAGATGAGCTTGAGGCCGTGGATTGGGTCGTCTGCCGGAGCGCTTCCTGGGCTTTGGATAGGGTTAGGAGATCACGCATAATAGATCGGAATTTTTCCGCCATGGCTCCAGCGGTCTCTTGCTGAAACGCGTTTTGCAATTCTCCAGCTTGGTTTTGTAGATCGAGCAAGTTTTGCAGAGCCTGGGACGCGGTTTGGCTAGCCTGAGACAGTTGCCCGTCTCCTAAATTTTCCATGGTTGACTGAAGATTTTCACCGGCCATTTCAGCCGTTTCTGAATTTCGCAGCGCGTCCAAGTCCGCCGCAGTTTTAGGACTGAATTCACGAATCAAATCGGCACCCTCTTCCATCGCTGATTGGGTTTGTTTCCATTCATCGCGGATTCGCCGTTCATCTTCCTTCATTCGAGCCACATCCGATGGATCGGCCTCTTCCGGTGTCTGCTCCAGCTTCTCATTCAAGGCCGTTTGTTCCCGAACCATGGATTCCAACCGCCGGGCAATTTCATCCATCTTTTGTTCTGCCTGTACTCGTTTGAATAAATCCAGAAAGCGGTCCAGCTCTGCTTCAATCTGGTCTGCATTTGCCGCCAGGTCCGACATGGCCTGTTTCAAATCCTCCAGGTTCACGGAATCCAAATCCCTGTCCAGATTTTCCAGCGAGGAGAGGAGATCGTCATTGATGAGCTGGGAAACCAGATTTCGGAGTTCGTCAAATTTTTTCCGCAATTCATCAGAAAAGAGCTGATGTTTTTCATCCAGGTCCGACATGGCCTGAAGCGCATCTGCCATGTCCTGCAAGGCTTTGGCTTCTTCCTTAAACCGTTCCAGTTGTTTTCGAATCTCCTGCTTCTGCTCCCAATTCACATCTTCGCTTTTTACCAAATCCAGTTCCACCTTCTCCAATTGTTCCCGAAGCGATCGGAGGTCATCTAAATGCTCGTTTAAATCTTGAGTTAGATCATCTTCCTGTGATTCTAACATTTCAAACAGATCGGCCAGAGATGGCAATCGAGCCACAAATTCATCGGTTACCGTTTTTTTCGGGCCGGAAATATTATCATTATCAAAAAGCTCAAAATGGAAATGGAGTTCGTCTTCCGGCATCAGATTCAACAGGTTCACATCCCACCAGGTTCGCAACAGTTGGGTGGTTCGGTCCATGTCTAATCCTGAAATGGAAAAAATGGATGTCGCCGGTTCTTCGTCGGGAAGGCTGGGATGACGCACGGCATACACAAGTTGTAGATCACTAAAACCAAAATCATCTTCCAGGTCCAGTTCCACAGGAATGAGAAAGTCATCGCCAAGATCAAACTGTTTTTCCGGCGAGCGAACCGTGATTTGGGGATATTGATCGGGTAAAATTTCCACCATATAGGGAATGGGATTCGCGTTAGGTATTCCACGCTGATCCTTCAGGCGAATGATTAAGGTATCCGGTGTGACCAGGGTGAATTCTCCGGTGGCCCGGCGTCCGCGGACGATCAAATCCTGTGTTTGGGATCGAAAGCGTAGTTCCGCCGATGCCAGGACCCGATTGGATTCCAGTTGTATCGCCACCCGGGAACCTTTTAACCCCTGAATGCTGGCGCGGTTGCCCTCCTGACTTTCCGGTGATAAGCGGGAATAGAGGGGCGGCATAATGGTAAACGTCAGGGATTCAATGGTGGGTCGGTCGGTGACCTGAATCTCGTGGAATGGCGTCACTACTTCGCCCCAGGCTTCCCAAAAATGGTGGGCCGACACCCGGGCCCGATATCGATAATCTCGGTAAATATCAGTCAATTGAAAATGAACCACCCCGGCTGTATCCGGACTTGCCGCCAGAGTTAGCGGAGCGAGGAGGGAATCACCGGGGTCCGACGAACTGGTCTCAAGTTCCAAATATACAGAGTCGGGCCGCTCACCAATTGTTTGAAAGGCCATGTTTACCGGTTCACCTCCAAGAACGTGAATATCGCCGGTGAGATTAGTCAATGCAAAAGGCGCCGGGGCTTGAAATGTTACCCGTGGGTGAATCCAGCGAAACAGGGCGTTTCCGCTGGAGTTCCAGGTGAGACTTAGAATAACCACAACCGTCACGGCCATACCGGCTGCAATCCTCTTCCAAATCAATTGCCGTTTCCGGTCTTGAATGAGATTTGGATCCAATTTAGCCAGCTTAGCCTCTATCATTTGGATATACGCTAAACTCAATTCCGGAGCTTCACTGCCTGACAAACTTGATTCCAATTGAAGGGCATTCAGTACCGTGTCTGGTCGGTCAAATACCGTTCTGCCCCATAATCGCGCCAGTCGTTCCCAGCGATACCGAGGAAACCGATCCAGGAAGATGGCCAGCAAACTCCCCAATCCTAGAACCGCGCCCATAAGTACCAGGATCAAGCCTATTTTCCAAACGCCGTAGCGAATTGCTGGGGACCAATAAAAAATTTGTTCGCCCACTAAGGCGATCAGGAAGAGTCCCAACAAAGCAGTATAGAGTTTCCAAATCAGAATGATGAGATCTGATCGGATCAGAGCATTTCGGACCGGAGTGAGCCGAGTGAGGATGCGCGTGGGTTTATTGTCCCAGGGCATAATAAATGATATTCACTCCCATTTTCAGCGCCGCTTCCCGAATATCGTCCGGATCATGATGAACTTCCTCATCTTCCCATCCATCCCCCAGGTCAGTTTCATAGGTGTACAGCACCATGAGGCGGTCGCCGTCGAATAAACCCAACGCCTGTGGTGGTTTTCCATCGTGTTCGTGTACTTTGGGAAGTCCATCGGGAAAGGAATAATAGGCGGAAAACAACGGGTGATCGTGAGGCAGCTCCACAAACTCTTTATTGGGAAACAAACGCTTCATTTCCCGGCGAAAAGACGCATCCATGCCATAGCAGTCATCGGCATGTAAGAATGCGCCGGCCAGGAGGAACTGACGGAGATTGTCTACTTCCTCATCGGTGAACCGAATATTGCCATGTCCGGTCATATAGAGATAGGGATGGGCGAACAAATCTTTATCGGTTGCCGTAATCCGAACTTCTTCGCCGGCTCGAATCGATGTATGGGTCGTGAGGTAGTTTAGGAGATTGGGCAAACTGCTGGGATCGCAATACCAGTCACCACCTCCGCCATAATGAAGCCGAGCGATGGAAAAGGGTTGAGCCATGAGCACGCCCACAAATAAAACCAATGCTGAAACCTGTTTTAACAATGCCGTTTCCTGTAACCATTCATACGTGGATGTGTTTTAAGTATCGTTACCCGGTTTGTTCCCGGGGCGAGAGTATAACGGATTTCCTTTAGATTTTATACAGGAATCTTCAACGGTTGCACTGCGGTCTTTGCTTGCTCACAATCCCTGAAACCCCCTATTTTGAATGGAGATGCAGAGACCAATCACTGTAGCCGCTCTGGTACTGATTCTTGGGATCCCGGTCCTTTGGGCTCAGGACGCCGCGCCGGACACCACGGAAAACAAATTAATGCGCTTTATCCGAGATTTTGGTCGAATTGGTTTTCGCTATGGTGAAGGTTATTGGACCAATCGCCTTCTTCACCGCAGGGAATTTTATGATCCGATTCAACTGATACCCCTGGAATTAAATTATGGTCTTATCGCCAATGCCGGGGGAGGGAAAACGGGCCAAAATCTGCGCAGTGATTATATTCAATACGAATCGGCCGTGGAAAAATACTCCGGCGGTGCCTGGACAACCCGCGTGGGACATCAACTGGAATTGGATTTAATGAAGGTCAATTTAAGTCAGTATCTATTTCGCACCAGTTGGATGAACCTTCACACGGGATTAAATCTCCGCTACACCTCTCTGTTTGCCGCACCTACGGTTCCAGCCTCCTGGGGTGTAGGCACGAAACATCTATCGCCACGGATATTGGAAGCAGGGCTTAGTACATCATTTATTTGGCAATGGTTTGATCGCTGGTATCTCACAGGACGTTATACCTATGGCCGGGCATTCGCCACCCTATACAAAACTGGAAAAAACGCGGATCCAGATCCCACAGGATCGGGTCCCGCCGTTTCCTATGCCTTTGGTTTCCGATTAATTTTAGATCCGGGTATGGACAATCGGTTTACGGTGGGCGTGGATATCAAGCATGGCTTTACAAAGTTGACGAAAATAAACGATCCTAACAATGTGGCACCGATCTCCGGAATGCATATTTCCAGTTATGGACTGTTTCTCACGCTCTCCGCGTTTTATGGGGGGAAACCGACGATCGGAGAGGAGGCTAAAACTTATTTTTACCACAAAGATTATGTGACCGCTCGGGAGAAATTTCGAGAATTTCTGGCCGCCAACCCCAATCATGCCAATTATCCTCGCGCCCAGTGGTATCTGGAAGAATGCAATCGTTTAATCCCGGAGCAACTGGTCAAAGAAGGATTAAGTTTTGATGATCGCGGTAAGGAGGATCCCGCCTTGCAGAAATATCTCCAGGCCCGAGCGCTAACTCAAGACAGCGTCCTGGCTGGCAGCTTGGATGAACGGATTCGCCAAATCGGAGCGGCGCGGGTGGTGAAGGCGCAACAGTTGGTCTTTGATGGACACTTCGAGGAGGCGCTGAACCTCATGGTATCCACGGCCCAGTTTTATACGCCTGCTCAGGAACAACTACCCCGATTTCGGGCCAGAGTTACCCTAGAAAAAGGCCGCTACGCGATGAAACATCAGTTGTATTTCCGGGCCATTGAACTCGTGGATCAGGCGGTCCAGATTGATCCGGAGTTGGCTGTGGAGGGCGACCTGCTGCGCTATGAAATCGCGGTCAACCTGGTGAAAGAGGCCAATACGATTCAGGATCCTTCCGCCCTGCAACTTATGATTAGGAGCCTGGAAACCGCCCAGGATCTTACCGGCGACCTGGGGAAACGAAATGAAGCGATTCTGACAGAACTTAGACAACAGATTGAGGTTTGGGAAAACCAGCGTATTCGATCCAAAATCGATGCGCGCATGGAAGAGGAGCGCCGCCGTTTAATGGAGCGAAACCGTCCGCGGCTGGAAATTGGTATGACCATTCCGGAAGTCCAAGACTTATTGGGAAATCCCCATACAGTCCACCATGAACAAACGGCGAAACAGCAGGACGCTCAATTGTGGTTATATACATTGAAAGATGGGCGCAGTCTTCAACTCTCGTTCTTGGATTTTGTCCTGTTTAAAATTGAAACCGTTGGTCCCAAGCAGTAAATAATTAAGGGTATCGAACGTTATGGGACCGGTATGGTAAAGCCATTCCCTCCCCCGAAAACGCAACATAGTATTCTATAAGGCCATATATAATTGAAGATACAATAATTTGAAAGTGGCGGAGTACTTTTTTACGGAAAAACGGGGGAACTTCCTGTGCATTTCCCAAAAAAAGAGGGAGTTCTAATTTTTTCCAGAGAAGTTCCAAATTGATTAAGATGAGTAAAATTGTTTGAATGGATTGCTTACTAAGCGAAATGAGTCAACCTTTATTCAACACCTGACGGTGTTGGCTGGTTTGGTATTTGGTTTCCTATAGACCTTTGATTCCTACGGAATCGTTCCCATGCGTGCTCACATCCTACCCATCAATTGACAGATGTAATACCGGTGAATACGGGGTCATATTCCAAAAAAATACAAAAATCCCGCAGGGATTAAATGTCTTTAGATATACATAGGAACGAAATTATTAACCCCGTCGGGGTTATATATCTAGAGGTAACGCATGGTGAATACCTTAACTTTTCTATGGGAAAAAACGGGGAAACTTCCGTATGGTAAAGCCATTCCTTCCCACGATAATCCATGATAAATTCAGAGGATGTCGGCATTTCAAAAAGATTGGTCCACACGCAAATCACCGGAGGAAACGCCTTCCATCAATGGATTAACAATTGATGAGTTGAATCGCTATCTCCCGGCTCTCCAGCACATCACCGACATCAAGGCAGGGCGGGAAAATTTGCAGGAAGGTGTGTTTCAAACCGACGCCTTAACGGGATTATCTCATTTGCCAGAAGGAAAAATTGATCTTATTGTGGTCAGACCTCCCGAAAATCCCATTCGGGATTTGAACGCGACAGGATCGGACACCACCTGGCAGGACCTGTATGACTGGCATCGACAGTGGCTGGAAGAATGCCGGAGGGTGTTAAAACCTTCGGGATTTATCTTTGTGTTTTGCTCCTGGCCCCATTCAGGAATGTACCAATCCCTATTAGCCAACCGCTTCTATATTCGCACCCGGATCACCTGGCGGAGACCCCACCCCAGCCAGGAACCGGCTCCATCGTTTCTTCAGGAACAAAGCGGCGATATTTGGGTAGGGACCGTGTCCAGGGAAACACGTCTCCGTTCCGAAGAGGCTTTGCCGGGAAGTAATTTTTGGAGCGACGTGGTGGATTGGCGCATGGGAAGGGAAACGGGTCAACGCCGGATCATTCCGGAACAGGTATTGGAACGGATTATTCGTATGAGCACCACGAAACTGGACTGGGTTGTGGATCCCTTCATGGGGGCCGGTCAAACGGGGGTGGTGACCAAAAAAATGGGCCGGCGGTTTATTGGGTTTGATCGGGATCAGGACCAATGCTTGCTGGCGATGAAACGCATTGATCAAGCTTAGAGGAGGACCTGTGAGTCTATTTGAACAAATTAAAAAAGATATGTATGCCGCAATGAAAGCGGGCGATAAAACCCGGGCTTCCACACTTCGGAGTGTATTGTCAGCCCTGAAAGATCGACAAATTGATAAAAGGGATGAACTGACAGATAATGAAGTCCTGAATATTCTGCGTTCCCAGGTTAAACAACGGAAGGATTCCATCGAACAGTACGAAAAAGGAAACCGGTCGGATCTGGTAGCCCAGGAGACGGAAGAACTGCGGATCATTCAGGACTATTTACCCCAAATGATGAGCCCTGAAGACGTGCGAACTTTGGTCACTCAAATCATTTCCGAAACGGGAGCGACATCCATGGCGGACATGGGCAAAGTGATGCCCCGCGTCATGGAAGCCGGGGGTGGCCGTATCGATGGAAAACTGGCCAGCCAAATCGTCCGGGATGTACTAACCTCATCCTGAGTTCATGTGCCCATTTCACTGATAGATATCCTGAGCATTGCACTTATGTCCGGAACCGCATATTTGGGTTACTATCGCGGTGCTTTGGCGGAATTGAGTCAGATGGGAGCCCTTGTTTTAGGCTTGATTCTAAGCGTATGGCTTAGTGGAGGCTTAGTAAAAATTGTGGTACAATTCCTTCCCGGATCGCCTCATGTGGCAACAGGAGTTCTATTTGGGGTTCTCTTTATGGTTTTCTATATTTTCCTTCGATTGGTATTCAGGGTTGTGGAATATTTGGCCGATAGCCAACCACGCTGGATAGATCACTGGGGAGGAGTGCTGGTTGGGATCGTGAAAGGCGCTCTTATAATAACCGTGGCGTTAGCGATTCTGGACAACTCATCCGGCCATCGCTGGATTCAGATTTTCCGTCGTGAGTCTGTGATCATTGATACACTATACACCTTTCAGAAGAAAGCAGTCCAAACTCTGGATTTACACTTCCCCATACCGGAAAAGCCTCAATCCCTGGGGATGGAAATCTGATGGCCATAGTTCCTCAGGAGACCATTGATCGGATTCGAGATGCCGCCGATATTGTATCGGTGATCTCGCCCTATGTCAATCTTCGCAAACAGGGGCAAAACTATGTTGGTCTCTGCCCCTTCCACGATGATAGCCATCCATCGCTCCACGTGTCGCAGCGAAAGCAGATTTATAAATGTTTTGCCTGTGGAGCCGGTGGAAACGCCATTACCTTTTTGATGGAATATGAGAAAATCAGTTTTATTGAAGCACTGAAGCGGCTAGCTAAACAGGTGGGGATCGCTTTGGATCTCCAGGAATCTCCCGAAAAGAAGGATGTATACACGGCCTTGTACGATATCCATGATTTTGCGGCGGATGTGTTTTCCACCCATCTCTTCTCTGAACAGGGGAAGAAAACGCTGAATTATCTCAAGCAACGGGGACTCAGCGAAGCCACCGTTCGGGAGTATCGGTTGGGGGTTGCTCTGGATTCCTGGGATCACCTTTTGAAACGCGCCAGGGAGCGTAAATTTTCAGAAGATGTCATTCGGAAAAGCGGCTTGTTTACCCGCACGGAAAAGGGCGAGTTTGACCGTTTCCGCCGACGGCTCATGTTTCCCATCTTTAATTTATCAGGACGAGTGGTGGCCTTTGGTGGCCGGGCGTTGGATGATGATCCTGCCAAATATTTAAATTCCCCGGAAACGCCTATTTATCACAAGAGCGAAATATTCTATGGATTGCATGCGACGCGCGATGCCATCCGGCGACAAGACCAGGCCATTTTAGTGGAAGGATACATGGATTTCCTTCAATTGATTCAGGCGGGGATCACCAATGTGATGGCGGTTTCCGGCACGGCCTTGGCTGAAAAACACGTGGGTCAATTACGAAAATTTACCACCAATGTTGTGGTGGCCTATGATGGTGATGCAGCGGGAAAGAAAGCCGCCCTGCGAGCCGGATACCTCTTGCTTCAGCAGGGACTAGACCCTCGAATTCTGGAAATCCCGAACGGTCAAGACCCGGATGAATGGATTCGAGTAGTGGGAAAGCAACGATTCATGCAATCGGTGGAGCAGGCAAAACCTTTAATTCAATTCCATCTGGATACTACCGATGCCCGCACATTGAAGGGGGCGCCTCGTGCCGCGTTTATCCAGGATTTATTGGAAAACGTAGCGCGTATTCGCGATAGCCTCATTCGATCAGAATACATCCGTGAAATGGCCGACGAATTAATGGTAGATGAACGGGAGTTGATTCGGCGGTTGGATCAGATTCGCTATCGACAACGGCGTCGGCCGGAGCCTAAGGAATCAAAATCGGGACCCCAAACCTTTACGGGAATTGAAAAAGCCCAGGCCGATTTGATTCGGATTCTCACTGGAAATGACAGTGATGCTCGTTTAAAGGCGATCGAGTTGATTAAACCGGATCAATTTCCCGATCCTGTTCTTCGGGAGGCTGTCTCCATCGCCTTGAAATCGCCGGAGCCTGCAGCGCTGGTGGATCGGTTTCAGGATCGGGAAAGTCGGGAAAAAATCACCGCCGTCCTTGTGGATACCGCGCCATTTTCCGATCCTCTGCAAGTCGTTTTGGATTGTATTAAAACACTCACTGTGTATCACTTAAAAGAAGCCATTGCCACCCGTAGATTGCAAATCAAGCAAATGGAATCGGCGGGCGACGATCCTGAAGCCCTGATTGTGGAGGTGGCTCAATTACAGCAGGAGTTGCGATATGCCCAAAGCCAATAATGTATTCCTATTGGTGGCTGTTGTGGTCTTGTTTGCCGTTGGTTGGTCCCAGGATATTGCTTCGGACACAACCCGGAGTGGACTCATGATACAGTGTCCTCAGAATAATATTCCTATCTATGTGGATGGAACGCTGGTGGGACGGACACCGTTACCGGATGTCATTTTGGTGAATCCTGGGGAACATCAGATTAGTTTTTTCCCAGCAGTTGTAGATAGCAGTGATTCGATTCGCGTTGATCATTCGCTGCCGGGAGCGCAAACCGTCATGGTAAGTCGGGGATATGTTGTACCTGTAAAACTGGATTATCGGAGCATGATTCACGATGCGGACCTCACTAAACCGTTGCCTAAAGGAAGCCCGTGGATTGGGCTCATGGTGATGATATCCATGTTGGTGGTTACCTTCTGGGGATTGGGATGAGTCGCCGGAAGTTTCGATCCGGACTAATTATTTTACTCGTAGCGATCGTGGCACTAAATGCCCGGGATAAGAAACCATCGAAATCACCTCGGAAAATTCCCCAGATCGTTCAAACCGGAAAACCCCGCTCGATTCGGCTTGCCCCACGATGGGACCCCGTAACAGGTCGGCTTTCCGGTGTTATAAAGCCATTGGATTTAGAACGTGGAAACTATTTCAAAGGAAGGTTTGATCAAAAAGGACGTTTGGAACGAGTCGTTTATTTTGATGAAAACCGTACGCCGGTTTATGAATATCGGTTGAACCGTGATGAAGACGGTTTGTACCGGAGCTATAGCATAGAATTTTTTCAAGATGGGCAATTAACCAATATTAATTCAGAGTTGATAGCTTCTGATCTTAGTGTGGTAAAAAAGGGTTGGACAGTCCGGGTTACCCTGAATACTGGCTATCTTCCCAAACGGTTTGAGGTCCTGGATGGACAGGGTATTCGCTATTACTTCTATACCATATCCTATCCTAAAGCCACCAATATACCAGGAGAGCGGCTAGTGGTATCCGAATATTTCCGATCCGATTCCACCCGGATTGGTAGTCGTGAACTGGTTTATCGTTCTGGTGAAGGATTGATCATGCTCACCATCCGGGATGGACGAAATCATATCCTCCGTCAGAAGCGATTGGAGCGTGATTATACTAATCTGGAGACCATGGTTACCGTTACGGATTCTACCGGTCGGGTCCTGGAGCGAAGAATTCAACCTGGTTTGGAATAGAGTTTAGATTAGGTTTAAAAAAAAAGCCCCGGAATCTTCCGGGGCTTTTTTTATTCGGGTTGGGTATAGGTTAGAAGCGAACGG
>CAZHTM010000041.1:0-20296 GCA_964535735.1 uncultured bacterium | reverse complement strand
TGTAAACCGAATCACTCGAAATCCATGATGCTCGAGATATGTAGTTCGGTCATTATCTTTTGTGGATTGTACAGGATCAAAATGGTGACCTCCATCGATTTCAATCACCAGATTAATGTATAATGCGACAAAATCCACAATGTAAGGTCCGATGGGTACTTGTCGTCTAAAACGAACGCCCAATTGGCGTTTACGAAGATAAGTCCAGAGTCGCTTTTCTGGTTCTGTCATGTTGTTACGTAAATACCTGGCCCTCTGCGTCGCTCCTTTGGGAGCCTTTGGTAAATCAAAAACTTTCATCGGTAGACAGAATCATATGAAATATTTTACTCTTAATCCTGATCCGGATATACCGGTCCACTAGTATCGATTATTCTGATAAAACCATCAATGGAGTATTCTAATCTAATGCCAGTCTATTGCTTCACCAATCAAGAAAAATGAGTTTAGCTCCCCCAAAATTTGGGGAGATACAGAGGGGATTCGAACTTTTACTTTTTCTTAAAAAATGCAGAAATTGAGGAGTATAGCCCAGAACATCCCCCTCCTGTTTCCTCCCCAAACGGGGAGGAATACTTACTTTTGTAAGATTGATTGAATTCTAAGCCCCGACTCAATCATCACCGCTTTCATTGCATTTCAGCGGAAGACTGCGTTCAGAACGAGTATTTTCTTTTTACGCGATCGTCATATTTAAGATTATAGTTTAAAAGGCGGTTGGAGTTGAACTAGACGCACGTTGATTTATAACAATGAACAACATTTGAGCTTTTGGACTTTTGACTTTAAGACCTTATTCATAGTATGGTGTCAGTTCGGAAAACCGATAGGTCTTTTCTCCCCCAAATTGGGGGAGACACAGAGGGGGTTTCAGTTCCTACCATAACCCTCAGTTCCAGACCCATTATGACTTCTTGGGGTGTCTTCTAAAATGTAGCAACATCGGATCTTATCATTCACAGGCAGCTTGACGATTAAAGACAACCCCTCCTCTTTCTCCCCGCTCCGGGGAGGAAGATTTATTTGTTCCGAATACAAGTTGACGTGACATCAATATGGAGCCTTCTCTCCCTAAATTGGGGGAGACACGGATAGGGATTCAGATTCGATAGATTGAATATGCTCTTTTTCATCCCATTCAGAAATGACTACAGATCGGGTTCTATCAAAAGAGAATGTGTACGTGGTCATTGATTGTCGTATAAAAAAATGGTTTGGGCCATCCCGGATCAATCCTATTTCCCTTCCCAAATATTCCCTACCTTTGCGCCCTCAAATTCGAAGGAAATTATGCCCGATCTAAGGAATGTCGCCATTATCGCTCACGTGGACCATGGAAAAACCACTCTGGTGGACCGGATTCTTCACCAGGTCAAAATGTTTCGCGCGAACCAAACTGTGGAGGAACTACTGCTAGATTCGAATGAGCTTGAGCGGGAAAGGGGATTGACCATCCTGTCTAAAAATGTCGCGGTTCGTTATCAAGGCGTAAAGATCAACATTATCGATACTCCCGGTCACGCCGATTTTGGCGGTGAGGTAGAACGGGTACTCAACATGGCCGATGGTGTCCTGCTAGTGGTGGACGCCTTTGAAGGTCCCATGCCTCAAACTCGGTTTGTCCTTCAAAAAGCCCTGGCTCTGAACCTGAAACCGGTCGTTGTGATTAATAAAGTGGATAAACCCAACTGCAACCCCGATCTGGCCCAGGAAGCGGTCTTTGATCTCATGGTACATTTGGACGCAACCGACGAACAACTGGATTTCCCTACTGTGTTTGGCTCCTCCAAACAGGGTTGGATGGGGCCGGACTGGCGGCAACCCACCACCGACGTTAGTTATTTACTGGACACCATCGTCGCGCACATACCACCGCCTCCGAGCCCCACCGGTACACCCCAATTACAAATTACATCTCTGGATTATTCGTCCTATTTGGGCCGGATCGCCGTGGGACGCATCACCCGTGGATCTCTGGTAGCGGGACAAGCCGTGTCCCTGGTGAAACCCAATGGCGAGATCAAATCAGGTCGAATCAAAGAATTGTACATTTTCGAAGGTTTGGGTAAAGAAAAAGTGAAATATCCAGTGGAGGCCGGTGAAATCGTGGCGTTATTAGGACTGGGGAATTTCGATATTGGCGATACTGTGGCCGATGCAGATGAACCGGAAGCATTAAGCCCCCTTCAAGTGGATGAACCCACCATGAGTATGATTTTTACCATCAACACCTCCCCATTTTTCGGTCAGGACGGGTCCTATGTTACCTCCCGGCGCTTGCGGGAGCGGCTATTCCTGGAAACCGAGAAAAATCTGGCCCTGCGGGTTGAGGAAACCGATTCCCCGGATATTTTCAATGTGTATGGTCGCGGCATTTTACATCTTTCCATTCTGGTGGAGACCATGCGCCGGGAAGGGTATGAATTCCAACTGGGTCAACCGAAGGTGGTAACCAAAACGGTTAATGGTCAGACATTGGAACCGGTAGAATTCCTAACCATCAACCTTCCGGAAACCCATCAGGGCAAAGTCATCGAAGCGGTAACCCGTTCCCGAGGGGAGTTGGTGAACATCGAATACCGTGGAGATCGCAATAGCCTTCAATTTCATATTCCCTCTCGGGGTCTCATCGGTCTTTCCGGACTGATCATGACATTGACTCAGGGAGAAGCGGTCATGGCCCATCGTTTTGAAAGTTTTCAACCCTGGAAAGGAACCATTTCCAATCAACGCAACGGAGCGCTCATTTCCATGGACACAGGGACGGCCATTGCCTACGCCCTGGATAAATTGCAGGATCGGGGAATCTTCTTTATCGAACCAGGAGAAAAGGTCTATCGCGGACAGGTGGTGGGTGAACATACCCGGCAAAATGATATTGTCATTAATGTCTGTAAGACCAAAAAATTGACCAACATGCGTGCCGCCGGGTCCGACGCCAAGGCTCAAATTCGTCCGCCGCGCCGACTGTCTTTAGAACAATTCATGGAATACATCCAGAAGGACGAATATCTGGAAGTCACCCCCAAGCACCTCCGTATCCGGAAAATCTTTCTCGATCCTAAGGCTTAAGACCTCTAACACCGAATTCCTTAAAAATAATAGAGAATTACTACGTCTGGATTGCGTTAAATAGTTGTAATCGCAATTTATTATAATATTTTGCGAATATAATCGCAGGATATTATATTAATTTCATGAAAATGGATAACATTACACGAACTCTGGAAAAAAAATTATCGGCTCGCCTTTATAAAGGCAAGGTGATCATTCTATACGGACCACGTCAGGTGGGAAAAACCACCTTGATTCATCAATTACTCGAAAATAGATCCGAATCGTATATTCTCTTTAATGGGGATGAGGCAGATATTCGTGAGCAATTGCAGAATACCACTTCAACTCGACTGAAGTCTCTGGTTGGCAACGCTCAAATCGTCTTCATTGATGAAGCACAACGGATTCCCGGTATAGGACTTACTTTAAAACTGTTTGCGGATCAACTCCGGGATATCCAAGTCATCGCAACCGGATCATCGGCGTTTGAACTAGCCGGACAAACCAGCGAACCACTGACCGGAAGAAAATACGAGTATCATCTCTATCCCCTCACTTTCCAGGAACTCACGGCTCACAATGGGTTTTTGGAGGAACAACGCTTAAGAGATCATCGTCTTATTTTTGGCAGTTATCCTGAAATTGTCACCAAGCCCGGTGAGGAACGCGAATTAATTAAACTACTCGCTGAAAGTTACTTATTCAAAGATTTGCTGGCTTTGGGCACAATGAAAAAGCCATATCTTTTATCAAAAATCGTACAGGCCCTTGCGCTTCAGGTCGGGCAGGAAGTCTCTTACAGAGAAATTGGATTATTGGTGGGGGCAGATAATCAGACGATCGAACGATATATCGATTTGCTTGAAAAAGCTTTTGTGATTTTTCAATTGCCTGCATTTAGTAGAAACGTACGCAATGAGATAAAAAAGGGTCGCAAGATTTACTTTTATGATAATGGAATACGGAATGCTATTATTTCAAACTTTAATGTTCCGGACCTGCGCTCAGACGTGGGAGCCTTATGGGAAAATTACCTGATTTCAGAAAGGAAAAAATGGTTAGAGACGCATAACATTGATTACCACGGGTTCTTCTGGCGTACAACCCAACAACAGGAAATTGACTATATCGAAGAACGGAATGGAAAACTGTACGCCTATGAATTTAAATGGAATCCCCACACAAAACGGACCATTCCGAAAACATTCAGCCGGAACTACCCAAATTCCGTATCGAAGGTGATCACTCCGAAAAACTATACCGAATTTTTACTTAATCTATAATGGGTCGTCCCGGAAAAAATCAATGGTATGAACCCCAGGGCAAGCCCTCCTGCTCCCGAAGAATGAGGGCGGGCAGGCCCTGGACCCATTATCCCGCCGCCCTGTCCGCCGAAGCTTTAGCATAGGAGGACCTGTCCAACGAAGCCCATAGAGCGTAGTTGATAAGCAGCGGGGAATTCAACCTACCTTGCTCGTCCGCCGTAGTCGTTCCTGCGTCCTTACAGAAATTCGGAAGATAGATCGTACGCGAAGGCGGATTAAAATACCCGAACGCCAGGGAGGATATCATTCCCATCCACGGTAATCAAGCGAAGTTTCTTCCCTTTTTTCGCCGCCAGAAGCATCCCCTGAGATTCCAGTCCTCGAATGGTAGCCGGTTCCAGATTGGCTACCACCACAATGGTTTTCCCCGGTAAATCTTCCGGGGTATAATGTTCCGCAATTCCAGCCACGATTTGTCGCTGCTCAGTCCCCAAATCAATCCTGAGTTTCAGCAAACGGTCCGCCTCCGGCACCCGTTCCGCCGTGAGAATTTTGGCGGTTCGTAACTCAACCTTTTCAAAATCTGTAAACGAGATCACGTTCGTTCCTTCCTCGTCGGCAGTTGATCTCGCTGCCAGCGCTTTGGCATCAATCCGGGGGAACAGAGCCTCGTGAGTGGCCAGGTGCGTTCCCACTTTCAAACCACCCCAGGTCAGCCCCGCATCCCCAGCGCCTAAAATGGACAGAACCTGCTGACTACGGTTGGGCATCACCGGCCGCAATAGAAGGGCACTGAAGCGCAACGCCTCCGCCGCCGTTCCCAGGACCCGACCGGCGGCCTTAAGATCGGTTTTCACCAGCTTCCAAGGTGCCGAATGCTCCAGGTACCGGTTTACACTGCGCACGTATTGGAGAATCTCTTCGATGGCTTCATTCACTCGTAAATCATCGATCGAGCCCTTCACCTGGGGAACCAGCGCTTCCGCGGAAGTCTGCATCTCGCGGTCCGACTCCGTAAGCTCCGACTGGTAGTCTGGTACAATTCCATCAAAATTCCGATGAATCAATTTGGTAACCCGATTAAGCAAGTTGCCAAAATCATTAGCCAGGTCGCTGTTGTACCGTTTCACGAACGCCGCCATGGAAAAATCGGCGTCCTGTCCCAGAACCATTTCCCGCATGAGAAAATACCGCACCGGATCCACTCCGAACTGATCGATCAGGTCCAGAGGATTGACAATGTTGCCAAGGGACTTGCTCATTTTGGATTGTTCCATGAGCCACCATCCGTGGGCAAAGATGGTCTTGGGTTGCGGAATTCCTGCTGAAAACAGCATTGTGGGCCAGTAGACGGCGTGCGTTGTGAGAATGTCTTTTCCTATTAAATGGTAATTGGCGGGCCACCAGTGTCGGAACTTGGTGTCGTCCTGTCCATACCCGGGAGCCGTAACATAATTCAGCAAGGCATCAAACCAGACATAGGTCACATAATCAGTGTCAAACGGCAATTCAATACCCCAATTCAACCGGGATTTAGGTCGGGAAATACACAAATCCCCCAGCGGTTGTCGGAGAAAACCCAGAATTTCATTCCGTCGGGATTCCGGTTGAATGAATTCCGGATGCTGTTGGATGTGATTCAACAGGGCCTGCTGGTATTTCCCCATCCGGAAAAAATAATTCTTTTCCTTTAATTTCCGCACATCCCGGAATTCGCCGGAGTCCACTTCCTTCTGGGTAATGAACCGCTCTTCCGCCACGGAATACCACCCCTCGTATTCCGCCGTATAGATATCCCCCGCATCATAGACCTTCTGCAACACATCCTGGACTACCTGGATATGCCGCGGCTCCGTGGTGCGAATAAAGTCATCATAGCGGATGTGCAATTTCTCCCATAACTCCAGAAAATTGGTGGCCATCTGATCGCAATGTTCCTGTGGAGAAACTCCCCGTTTTTCCGCGGCCTGCTGGACCTTCTGTCCGTGCTCATCCAGACCCGTGAGGAAAAAGACATCATCACCGGTTTCCCGATGGAAACGGGCCAGGACATCCGCCAGAATGGTAGTGTAGGCGTGACCGATATGGGGTTTATCGTTCACATAGTAAATCGGTGTCGTAATATAAAACGTTGAATTCATAAGGGTGATTTTCCGTGTAAAGCGCGTTGAAAAGAGGTAAGGAAATTAAGCAGACTTAAGGGCATATATAAATTTTGCTGTGGTGCCCGGAGAAGATCATTGAGACACCCATCCATTTGGAGAAAATCGGCATTGGGAAAGCGGTCGTTCAGCGACCCAAACAAGGTGGTCAAAAAGGCATTGCCCTTCATTCCCTTTCGATCCCGAAATTGATTATGGAGCCACACCCGAACCAAGTAGAGATGAAACCGATAGGTCGCCGGATCGTTGCGGGCCATCCGACTGTATGTGTTGACAAAATTCCGCCAGCGATCCGGGTCCGGTTTCAATACCGGTTCCAGAAATCCCTGTAGTACGGATTTCAACTCTTCCGGTGATTCTTTAGCCAAGGTCCGGGCTAAATGGGCATCCCCCTGAGCCAAGGTGACGATTAATTTTTGAGCTTCCGGCTCCACTTTCATGGATGTTAATAACGCTTCTATCAGGTTATCGCTCAGAGGCGGAAAATCGATATGTTGACAGCGGGATAAAATTGTAGGTAAAAGTTCCGATTTGTGATCCGTCACTAAAACAAACACGGTGTCCGGCGGCGGTTCCTCCAGAATTTTGAGCAGGGCATTGGCTGATTCCCCTTGCCCTTGAGAAAGAAGATGGGCATCAAAAATTACGACCACCTTCATGCCCCCGGTGAGGGATTTTAGTACCAGAGATTTACGCAGTTCGCGTATGGACGCAAGGATAATTCGTGTGGCATTGGGGAATTCGATTTTATAAAACGGATCCCGGGCTTTAGCAGCGAGAGCGGCTTCCAGCCATTCCATCTCCGACGATGTCAGATGTTTAAGAGGATCGTCCGTTTTGGAATCCTTCGGCGCTGAGAGCGGAAAGACCAGTTTCAGGTTTTCGTGATTTAATTTCCGGAACCTATCCATGCGTTCCGGGGCTTCAAGACCACCATTGACCAATCCGGCAAATTCAATAGCCAGGGCTTCTTTCCCGCACCCCCGAGGTCCGGAAAACAAGTAGGCGCTTCCTACTCGCTGATTTTCAATCAGCCGGACCAGACGGGCATAAATCTCCGGTTGCAGCTGTTCTGGAGTCATCGCTTCTCCAGCCAATCTTCTGGATTCAGTTTCTGACGGTTACCCCACACTTCGAAGTGGAGCATCGACCCGTTGACGGAGCCGGATGTTCCCATATAGGCGATGACATCTCCGGCCTGGACCTCGCTGTCTTCGTTGGTTTGGATATTATTGACATGGCTATATACCGTATAATATCCGCCCCCGTGATCGATTATAATGGTGGTCCCATAACCGCGTATATAGGTAATGGCGGTGACGACGCCATTCATTGTGGCGGTGATGGGCGATCCCGGTTTTCCTTTAATATCAATTCCGGGACTTTCTGTAGCGGTCTTGAGTTCCGCATTCCACTGACGTCCGAATTTGGTGACCACCCGTCCTTCTGCCGGCCAGCGTAAATGCCCTTTTAACTGGGCGAAGTTCTTGGCTTTGAGCAATTCTTTTTGGCGACGAATCCGTTCTTCTCGTTCCGCGCGCTCTTTGGCCTCCACGATTTTCTTCATGAGGGCTTCCATTTCCTTCAACCCCGCCTCTTTTTCCTGGATGAGCTTAGCCAGTTCCGATTTGTTGGACCGGATTTTTGCCAATTCCCGCTGTTTGGTAATTTTTTTCTGTTTGAGTGTTTTTTGCTGCCGGGCACGATCCCGTTTCAAGGCCAGATTTTTCCGCAACACCACTTCCAGGTCGAGTTTTTGTTTCCCAATATCTACAATCAGCGCTTCGATCTGTTTCTTTAGATCCCGTTCGATATCGGCCACCAATTTCAGGTAATGAGTACGGTATACAGCCTGGCGCCAGGTGGTGGAACTGAGAATCGATTCCAGGGATGAAAGACGGCCCTTTTTATAAGCGCGCACAGCCCGGCGGGCATACCGTTCACGAAGGTCTTCCAATTTCTGCTGATTGGTTCCCAGGGAGGTCTCGATTTGAACAATTTGACTTCGGGTACGCTGTTCTTCCCTGTCCAGTTGGGTGATCAGACGATCCAACAGGGATATTTCTTCATCCAGAGCCGATATATTTTTGGCCGTGGATTTTTCCTGTTGGGATACCTGTTCCACTCGTTTCCGGGCGGCTTCTATTTCCTGCTTAAGCCGTTCAATTTCCCGGGTCTGGGAATTGATCTCCTTCTGAAAATCACGGTCGCCCCCCTGGCCGGAAAGACCGGACATCCCAAGGATCAGAACAAGCGTGGTTATGCGGAAAAACATATCCGTAAAGATACCCAGTCCTTTTCCCTTCGGGCAATGCGGTTTTGGTCAGAATTGACCAAGAATGAATGAACGATTTATTTAGACGTCAATACCCAAACCCCATCCCAATCGGGACCGGGGGGATTTTCCTTGAAGTGATCACAGCGGTCCAGGTAGACCCGACTGGGTGTGGTGGGACGTTTTGGGAAAACCAATTCCAGTTTTTCCGAAGCCGCAAATTTTTCCTTGGCCGCATCCCATTCCTGTTTACGGTAGAGGGCCAATCCTTCATTGTATAATCCCACCATTTCCATCTGGCGGTCATCCAACCCCCCTTTTTCACTCATCAATTCATAACTTTCCACCGCTTCCGATTTTCCCACTACCCGCACTTTATCGATTTCCCGGACTTCAAATTTATCCCAACCAGCCAAATCGATGGTTTGCTTGGTCAGCTGAATATATATCCCATACTGTTTTGCCGACGCCTCAAGCCGTGCCGCCGTATTCACTACATCACCCATCATCGTATAATTCATTCGGGTGCGGCTGCCCATATTGCCGGTGACGATATCCCCTGAATTGATCCCGATTCGCATACGCATATTGAATACCAAGTCAGGCCATTTATCCCCTTCCGATTGCCACTTTTTCCTTAACCCAGCCAATTCCCGCTGCATGCCCAAGGCGGTCATACAGGCTCGGTAGGCGTGGTCTTCCATAGGCAAGGGCGCGCCAAAAAAGGCAATGATGGCATCCCCTTCATATTTATCCAGGGTGCCTCCCTCCTTCAACAATTCATCCGTCATTACCGTCAGGTATTCGTTGAGTAATTCCACCAGTTTAGAGGCCGTGAGTAGTTCGGAAAAACTGGAAAAACTTTGAATATCGGTAAAATATGCCGTTTTGATGCCGGAATCCCCACCCAATTTCGGTACCTGTTTCTGGGCATACATCTGATCGATTAATTCCGGAGCAATATAGGTGCTGAACGTATTGTGGAGAAAACGTTTATCTTTTTCCACCACCAGGAAATTGTAAAGAAACACACCCATAAACGTAGCTCCCACCGAAGTTATAGGACGGATGATTTCCCACATAAGCGAATGATTTAAAAATTGCGAATAGGCGAAGACCACCCATCCCGCTGCCAAAGCCAGCGGTACCGGCAGGGATAAAATAGTTCGTTTGGGAAAGCTGGTGAGCACACCCAATACAAAACTAATTAAAATGAGAGCCCAGGCATTTTGGGTCGAACTGGTGAGACGCACAAATTGATTCTTCAACAGGCTATAAATCACATTGGCATGGATCTCCACCCCCGCAAAAGTTTCCTGAACCGGCGTATTCCGCAAATCCATTAATCCCGGCAGGGACGAGCCCACAATCGCTACCCGATCTTTCCAGTATTCCGGTGGGAGCATATCGGGATTGAAACAGTAGCTATAGGGTAAATAATAAAAGGTTTTGTAGTAGCCAAAATAATCCACGTACATCCGGCCCTGATCATCGATGGGAATTTCCCGGATTACGGTCCCGGTCGTGTCGGTCAACCGGAGGAGGTGTTCTTTAAAGTCGTAATCAAATCCATCAGAGGGAATCCCCAAAATATCCATGATCGCCGCCAGGCCCAGGCTGGGATACACATGGCCTGGTCCCTCAAAATAAATAGCGGTGGGCGCCCGGCGGGTAATGCCGTCCGGGTCCTGAGGGAAATTGGCGCTGCCGGTACGATGGGCGGCGCTTAACAACTCCACATAGGTATTGCCAATCCGTTCCGCTCGAGGCAGGTGCGCGGCCTGATCTTTAGGGATTTTCAGGATGTGTGTCTGATAGGCGTATCCCTCCGGTTCTGCATCCATGGGATAGAGAAAATTGGCGGAGTCACTGTTTTCAAAAACCAGGGCATGGATAACCTTCCCACTGGCCGCCGTGGACTGGTAAAAACGTTCCGGATCATTTGCAATTAAAAACTGTTGGGTTACTTCAGTTAGCAGGGAATCTTCCGGTGGATAGGCTTCGGTCAGGGCGCTAACCAAATCATAATCATAGCGGTCTTCCGGATCAAAAATCATATCGAACACAATCGCCTTGGGATCACCGGAAGAAACCACGTCGATGAGTTGACCGTGATAGGCGTGGGGCCAATCTTTAAAATTACCCAGATCCAACACGGAATTTTGTTCGATGTCAATAATGACAACCGAATCGATGGAGGCTTCTTCCGTACCAGCCGCTTTGGCTTTCATGCGGGAGTCGTAGGAACGGAACTCATATTCATCCAAAAGACTAGTGATAAAAAACCCGGGAACCCGTGTTCCCAGGGCCAACAATATCCCTACTACCAATCCGATGATAGCTCCGGATGCTAATCGCCGGGCCAGATCACTCAATCGAAGTGTCCTTTTATCTGAGAATAATTAGTATAAATGATGGACCTGTGGAGTGTCAAATGCTAAGGCTGAGCATCTAATTCCTGGTTCCATTTCACGAAGTCCAGATTGGCATCGGTATCCTGGTCAAACTTGAACATGCTGTATTTTCCGTCTTTCCGCACATTGATTTGCATCCCCTTGACCAGGGTAATCCAATCTTCCAATGAGACTTCATACGGACCTGCAACTTCGGTAGGCGCTTGAACTTCTTCCACCGGTCCCAATTTGAATTGTGGCGCTTGAAAGCCCGATTTTCCCGGCGGTGGTGTTTCCGCTTCTTTTTCGACGTTGGCGGGCTGATTCACATCTACCTTGCCGTCATACACAAGAACGGAACTTTCCTCCTCTCCGGCCACGGTTCGATAGACTGTTCCCCGGATAGCCGCCACTGCCGTGGGAGTTCGAATGGACACATTCTTTTTTTCGCCAAAAGCGGCCTTGGCAGATACCCAGGCATTCCCTTTCCGCAGATTAGCCTGATAATTTTTTTCCATGGGTTTTACATTGGCGGCATTCAATTCAAGTTCCGAGTTGGCACCAATCCGGACTTTTCCTCCGGTGGACAGGGTAATTTCACACCGAGATTTATCCAGCGTACGTATCACGTCGCCCACATAAACTTTTCGATTGGGGAGGGCTCGTACCCACTCACCCGCTCCTTTGGATTGAACCTGAACTTGGCCCAATGGCAGGGTTATTTTCCCAAACTCCTTGGCGTCCGGAGCACTGAAGAGTATCCCCAGTGCTCCGATGACACACAGTATTCCCATGAGAAGTCCACGCCTCATGATCGCCACCCTATTTTACTAGAACCATTTTCCGAGTATCCCGAAGTAAGGGTGCCCCATCGGGTGCTGTGATTTCCGTAATGTAGAAATACACGCCGCTGGCGACCCGTCTTCCGAAGGTATTCCGTCCCGTCCAAATAAAGCTATAATATCCCGCGGGACGATATTCATTGTTGGCCAAGACGGCCACTTCTTCACCCAGTATGTTGTAAATCGCCAGGCGAATCTGAGCGCCTTCTTCCAGACCAATATTGATGGTCGTTTGAGGATTGAACGGGTTCGGGAAGTTCTGACTCACAGCATAGGCTTCTGGAACCAGAGAGACTCCGCCACTGTTGGCCGAAGCGAACTCTCGGGTACCGGCAATGAATCGTAAGCGGTGAACTAATCCAGTGGAAGAGGAGGCAAATCTCAAGGTGGAATTCCAACGTAGATTCTGAGCCGTTCCCAGGGTCAAGTCCACTATAAAGATATCGAAATCCTCCGGAATATCCGATAGACCATCGAATTGGAGGTTCACTAACGATCCAGGATCACCCGACAAAACCTCCAAGTCCCAATACTGTCCTTCGTCGTTGACGGATCGGATATCCCGACGATACACATCGCCGGCCTCCGGCCAATCGCGATCATCGATACGTAATGCCATGTTACCTGGTAACACCGGCGGTTCATAGGCATCCAATCGATCAAAACCATCTTTGGCTGCGTTCAGCATACCTACCTGGTTGTTACCATCACGAAGAGCCCCATTGGTGGCGGTGATGGTGACCAGCCATTCGTTGTCTTCCAGTGGCTGATCCAAGACCATGGACTTCGGCATCATCCGTCCCGTGGCATTCCGTGGATTTATCTTCAACTGACCACCTTGGTCAGATTTATAAATATATCCATGCCATGGTTCTAATTTATTCGTCGTTATCCAGTCGGAATCCCACGTATAAAAGTTGGGATCACCGGTTAGGGAAATAGTGTCATCAACCGTCACCATATCCAGCGAGATATTGAAGTTGAAGGGATTGCCAATAAAGGTCCATTCTCCGGGGGAAAGGTTGATGGCGAAACTTTCATCCGTATTCACTGACCGCACCTGTCCCGTATTAATTGACAGTCCCGGGTCCTTCACAATCAGGAAATAACTTTTACCGGGATCGATGGACGTAATGTCCGCAAACTCCAGCCAAGTTCCCGCATCATAGGTAAAGAACCGCCATTTGGTATTGTCATAACTCCCCAGATCGTCCACGAGAATATCAGTAGGTGTATTGTTGGCGGCCTGCATGGGGAAGGAAATTAACTGATAGTCCTTCACACTGGTACCGTTAGTAATCCCCGTGGGCCACCGATCGGCACTGGCAATTCCGTCACCCGTCACTGTAATGGAAATGGAATAGAATCCCGATTCCGGTTTCCGGGTTATGTTGCCAGCCACATCTTCGGTCTCAAGATAATACTCCACACCCACGGACGTCACAAATCCACTTGCGATTTGGTAGGTACTCAGTGTCTTCATATCCACTGCCGGTTGCCAGGTTAACTGACCGCCCTTGCGGTAATACAACTCGGCCCGATCGATTCCGGAACCTCCATCACTAAACGAAGCAGTAATGGTCACGAATGAATTCGCATTGCCTTCCAGTACAGGATTGTGGGCAATGGCTGGATTGGTCACATCAATTTGTATTGTTTGTGGATTGGAGGCCTCGATCTCATTCCAGGCGCTGTCCACGGCGAAGACTGTCCAGGTGTGGCTACCTTCGCTAAGGGGAGATGTAACCTGATAACTTACTACTGATGGATCAAATTCCATGGAGGTCCCATCCAGATTCAAACGGTAAATCCGTAAGCTGGAGGTGGCGTCCGTGGTGGCGTCCCACTTTAATTCCGGCACCGCATTGTTGTACCAGCCCGCCAGCGGCGACTGGAGATTAAAGCTATTGGGCACCACATCATCCCATTTGGCCGTTACAGAGATCGAATTCGTGCTTTCTGTATTCCCAGCCTGGTCTTCCAACCAAAGTGTGATGGTGGAAATTCCATTTTGTGGAATGGCCAGACCACTGAGTGACGCTATGTCAGTTCCCGCTACATAGACTTCCGGTTCCGAATCGATCTGATAATGGACTCCAGCAATCCCTGAATGTTCCGCCGGATTGGTCCACGTGAGATTAAAACTGTTGGTGGATGTCCACTCGGAAGGCGAGATGATTACACTGAGGGGAGCCGCCGGAGCAATTTGATCATCCACATTATAGGTTCCGGAGAGGGAAGTCACTCCTTCCACTGTGGCCTGAACTTTAAAATCAAATTCCCATTCCGCGGCGGTAGAGATTTCCAGATGAATAGTGGCATTCCCATTGGTAGTAGTATCATCAAAACTGACTACCGTAACATTGGAACTGGACGGTACAAGTTCCCAGGCTACGGCGGTTCCATCGGCCACCAGGTTTCCAAACTGATCCACGGCCTCCAGAGTCAAATCCAGGGTTTGGCCTGGAACCACATCTACGGAATCCGTGGGCAAGGTCACGGTCGTCGTAACACCGGGCACGATCTGAATCACGGCAGTGGTATCCGATAATCCGAATACTGCTTCCGTGGAATAGCCGCTTCCCAAGTCCTGGTTTTCTCCAACCGATCGAAGAACTTTACCCTGAACTGCCAATTTTACGTTGGTAGATTTTCCTTTAATTCCTTTCACTACGGATGATGACCCTTTTTTGGACTCACGGCTTGTTCCAACATCTTCTGGAGACGGATCTGATTCATTTCCATTCCTCAGAGCCGTCAGTAAAGCCCCTTGCGTCACCCAAGTCCGGACCCGGTATTGTAATCCGGAAACAGTTCCTGTAGTTAAGGTCACTTCCGTATATCCGGCGGCATCGGTTGTGGTAACCCCTGAACTGAGACTTTCGCCAGTACCGGCACCCTCAATGACCGCCCAATTGACGTCAACCCCTTCCAGGGGATTGTCAAAGGTATCCACCAGCGTGGCGGATAATAGGATTGTGGCCACGTCCGCTGATAAGTCAATCTGGTTTTCCGTGAGTGACGGTGGCATCGTCAGGTTGAAGACGTCATCAGGCACAATGGTAATCACACCACTTTGATGAACGGCGCCATTGGAATTGGCCTGAATCCGCACCTGATCACCCACCTGCAAAGCTGTGGAAGGATCGGTTTGCAACGCGATCATGCCCATGCCGCCGGCAGTCTGCGATTGTGGTGCCGACAGGACGAATCCGTCACCATTGCCCACCAGAGGCACAACTGACCAGTCAATTGTCTCCCCATCCCGGACCAGGTTTTCAAACTGATCATAGACCCAGGCGGAGAAGATTATTGTATCCAACTGAGTCATAACTGTATCGATTTGATTCACCACCCAGACCGAATCGGGAACTCCTGGTTCAATTAGGAAGGTTCCACTGGTTTCAGAGGTTACGCCGTCAGCGCTCACCACAAACGTATTCGCATCTCCGGTTGCTGTGGAGGTGGTATAGATATTGGTTATTTTACCATCCAGATCGGTTGTACTGGTGCTGTCCTGACCAAAATATCCAAATGTGTTGTTGGTATTCCAGAAGACATGACCATTGGTTTTATACCGACCGTATTGGTTAAAGAGTTGTACTTCCGTGGTTAAGCCCACCAGAGCGCTGGTATCGGGACTCACGAGTACGGTAGTCCCGTTCGCCGGATACAGAATATTGATAGCGGCCACGGGATACAGACTTTGATCATGGTAATAGGCACCGGCGTCGGTATAGGTGAAGTCTGGATCCACATACTGTGCTGCTTCTTCCACTCCCACGTCAATACCGACCGCATCAGGTACTAAGTTGAAATCACCGTTGGCTAAATCGACAAATTGATCGGTGGAGGTCAGGTAGCTGTTATTATCAACAAAGGTCCCATTGACGCCCGATTCCAGGATACAATAATTCAGGTCCACCGAGCCTCCGTTTACCTGGAGGGAAGCCACGTTGGGATCATTCCCGGCAATGGTGACGTGTTCCAATACCGCCGAACCAGAGATGATCAGCGGAATACTGTCGGTCATAACATTGGAAATAGACAAATACCGATACACCGGAATAGTTCTGGCGGAGCCGCCTTGTATCCGGACACCGCCAAAAGTTTCACCGGGATACAGAGTGGAGAATTGCACCGGACCATCCTGATTACCCTGGACATCCAATTCGCCTTCAACGAACAGCGTAACGCCATCACCCAAATAAAGGGTACCACCCGGTTGAATGGTGAGGGTATCATCAGATGAGATGATTAAATCCTCATCCACAATAATAACCGTATCCGGAGTAATTTCAATGTTATCAGTGGTTGTACCACCAAGGAAGGTGCGAATATTGGGCAGGGCACCCATATCCCGGACGGTGCTGTCGGCATCGAAACTATCGGTGGAATCACCAGTATCGATACATGGACTCAATAAATCCAACGCATAATCGCCGTTGACATCATCCACAAACAGAGGATCGGCGCTGATATTACCAGTGCCCACGGCTCCGGAATAGTCACTGTAGGTCAGCGACACGTTTCCGGAAACGTCGCCGTTTCCATTGTTCCATACAATCAGATTTCTTCCGGACAGGGAATCCATCACGGCTCGTGCGGCCGAGGTTTGCAGGATTCCCACCCCGCCGTTATTGGCAATCGTATTGTTAATCAGGAGAGGCAAGCCTTCCAGAGCAAACAGACCATCGCTATCATTGTCGGTGATGAGACAATATTGAAGCGTGGGACTGCTTTGATTCATGGCCATACCCGTATCATTTCCTTCAATCCAGCAATGGTCAAACGTGGGACTGGCCTGATTCAGACGGACACCGGCGAATCCGACGCCGGACCCGGTAATCTGCAGATCCTTGGCAAGGGTTTGAGATGTCACCGCACTATCGAAGGTGAGAACATCTCCGGTGCCATCGCCGGTCAACACAGTGGATTCCCAATCATCGCCGATTAAGGCCACATCACGTCCTCGGGTTTGGGCCAAGCCTACATAGGTCCCGGCATCCACCCAGATCGTGTCATTCATTCCTGCAAAATTCAAACCGGCCTGGACAGAAGCAAACGGATTAAACTCAGAGCCGGTTGCAGTGGTGTCATTCCCCAATTCACTGACGTACCAATCCGGCCCGGTATGATTCGTCAGATAGGGATATGCACCCATATCTGCTCGCGTTCCGTCCTCATCTACATCATTGGGATCACCAGCATTGATCAGGAGCGAACTGGCAAGGAGGCGATATGATCCCGCCCGGAAACCTGGATCTAAATCTAAATTTCCGGTACCAGATGAACTGGTTAATGAATAGGTAATTTCATAAGAGGTAGTCCCATCCGCATCGGAACCTCCTCCGGTATTGTAAACCACGGAATTCTTTACTGTAATCGTTGAAGAATCTGAGGCATGGTACAATATTCCGGCATTATCCACCACGGTTACATGATCAAAATTAGGTGAGCTGTGCTGTAAAACCAGAAGTCCTGGTGCGCCATTATTATTACTGAATTCCAGGAAAGATAATTCCGGCGTGGAATTATTCATGTCCAGAGCCACATTCGTTCCCCGGAAGGCCAGGTGAGACAGGCTTGGCGATCCGCCGTGCAGATAGGCTGTACCACTAATCCGGGTCAACGGCAAAGAACCGGCTCCCAGGATGGTTACGTCTTTCCGGCTGGTTTTAAAATCCTGAGTGAAATGCCCTGGCAATAGCTTCACCGTATCAGACCAGATGGTGAAGTTCACCGCTCGTTGAATCGTGGCAAATGCATCAGCCGGGGACAAGCCATTACTGGCATCATTCCCATTCACATCTACCCAGAAGGTCATTGGCGTATACCCGGATGTATCGGGCCGGGCAAGAGCCGATTCCACAGCCCCCAGATCAGGAGCGGTGGTATCACTGACCGTGCGTGGATTTCCAAGTATATCCAGGGATACAAACGCACTCGTATCCGCCCAACCGATAGCTGGAGAATAATCTTCCAAATGGAAGTCACCACCGATAGGATTCACCAAGGCCGGACGACCGATATAAATCGCGTCTCCGGGAAAATCACCCATAACCAGTGAGTAGGACACATCCAGGGAAGACGTTCCCGGGATATCCAGGATTTCTTCTCCGGCAAGTGTATTGTCCCAAATGATCGAATTGTGAACCGTGAGAGAACCGCCATCAACTACAAATGCTCCAGATCCGTCACTATTGGTATTATTCACAATCGTGCAATGATCAAAGACCGGGTTACCGTCGGTGGTATAAACCGTTCCACTATTTCCGGTATTACCAAACAAAATGCAATTGACGAATTGTGGATCTCCGTTATCGATCGCCACGGCGGCGCCCGATCCGTTGGTAGCGTTGTTCACCAGAACCAGGTTTCTCAATGTCGGCGAACTGTTGAAAACCCGTACCGCGCTGCCCCCTTCGGGTGAAGCGCCTCGTTTAATGGTAAAGCCTTCAAAGATCACTTCCGGACCTTCCCCACTGGAAAATTCTACGCCGAACCCGATGTTTTCACAGTCAATACTGGTGATCTGGGGACCTTCAGCAGATCTGAGAACTGTTTTTACTCCGGCAAAATCCAACTGGATGTTTCCCGCCCCGACATACGTTCCAGGACCCACTTCCACCGTATCAAAATCATTCGCCTCATTCAAAGCCCGCTGGATTGTGGCAAACGGCGCAGTCAACCCATCATTTTGATCACTACCGATAGGAGTGGGTGCCACAGAATAGACAAAATAGCGCTGAACATCCCGTTCATGTTCGATGGGACCCAAATCAGGCAAAGAACCTTCAGGTTGGGGGCGTGGATTACCATAGAAATCGGTGGCTGGTATCGCAGCGTATGTTCCGCTGCTGAAATCAAAATACTGCTCTATGCCACGTCCAATGGCGGGAGAATATTCCGACAGTGAAAAATCGCCATCTTCCGGAGCAACAATCATCGGATCAAAGCTGTAATTATCCGCTGAATAAGAGGATAAATTCTGCACAACACAGTTATGGACACCATTCCGTGCGTCACCCACATCCGGATCACTACCATTCCCGCTATTTCCCCAGAATATGGAATTATAGATGGAAATACCGGTAATGATATTCGATTGAATCCAGATTGCCCCACCACTGCCACCTTCCGTGCTGGTATTATCCAGGAATAAACAATTCACTATGCTTGCAGTTGCTCCTGGTGGAGGATTCCATCCAAAGGCGGCGCCCAAGCGGGCTGAATTCTGATAAAACACACTATTAGATATATCAATGTTGTCGGCAAAAAAGACACCTACCGAATTGTTACCTACATTTCCTATAAACTGGGAATTAGTTACTGTGATGTGGCTTTGACTATTTCCGGTTAGTACAACAGCGCCAGCGGATCCAGTGTTCGTGTTATTCTTAAAAACGCAACGATCAATGGAGAATTGACTGTTTTCCACCTTAATAACCGCGCTGTAATCATTGGCGGATCCATTTTGAACTGTTAAACCAGAAATACTGGCTTCCTCACCGCTGACAACTTCTAAAAATTGTCCGAAACCTCCCAAATCGATAATGGTGGAATCCGGTCCCTCAGAACCTATGATGACCAGATTTCGCACATAGGGCAGGGGTGGATTCCCAATCGGGACATCCTGGAGATTAATATTCCAGTCGGCGCTGGAGTTATATAAACCGGGAAGAATCAGGATAGTGTCGCCATCATCGGACACTCGGACCGCGTCCAAAATCGCTTTAAAGGGATTTTCCGCACTCCCTTCCCCGCCAAAAACGGGACCATCATCATCCACATACCAGACCGGTCCCTGGTATTTGGGAACCACGGACACGCCATTGGAAGGCAGACTTTCATAATTGGCCGTATCCTGAGCGCTGACGTAATAATAATAGATGGTTCCATTGGTCAATCCGGAAAGCGTCGTACGGGTGACCAGGCGACCAGTAACCGTATCGACCGGAGTCCAGTTTGTTAAATCGAGACTCTGATAAATGAAATACCGCGCCACGTCATCGGCCACCGGGAAATTCCAGTTCAATTGGACCCCGTGATGCAACGGTTCCGCCGACAGATTCGAGGGCGCATCGGGATACGGTGTCTCCGCCCAGGACGCTTCGTAAGCGCCCATATCCGGGTTGGATCCGTTTGGTTGGATCCGAGCGTTTCCGGCTAAATCAGTTCCCCTAATTGTCACCACTGACTGGAGATGGGGATTGTAATACTGCGTCGCGCCGGCTCCCAGGGCAAAGGAAGCCAGGCTGAGGGTGTAGTCACCGTTCGCCGGATCGGTAAAGACCGGGTC
>CAZHTM010000040.1:0-21846 GCA_964535735.1 uncultured bacterium | reverse complement strand
AATTGGATATTGCTATGGAACGGGCCGATATTACTGCCCAGCCCGTGGCGTATGGAGTTCTGCAAGTTGAAGGAGAAAATGGGAATGGGTAAAGAGCGAGAACATATTGAGAAAATACGTAAGGAAAAATTTTGGCTTGATGAAAAAGGACAGTTAAGCAAGGAGAATCCTTTAATTGATGATTTGATCAATTCTATCGCACGCCTTTCCGAAAGTTTATACTCCAAGGATACCCATTTCATTTTTGAACTAATTCAAAACGCTGAAGATAATGAGTATTATAAGGGAACCGAACCATCCATTTCCTTCCGATTAGTAAAAGCTGATCCAACCAATACTCCCAATTCCGTTGGTGCATTGATAGTTCAAAACAACGAGATTGGATTTTCTCCCGATAACGTAGATGCTATCTGTGCAATAGGTAAAACAACCAAGAGTAAACAGCAGGGTTACATCGGTGAAAAGGGGATAGGATTCAAATCAGTTTTTCGGATCACGACAATACCGTATATTTTTTCTAACGGTTATCAGTTTTGTTTCCCTGAGAAAGATGAGAAGACAAGCTTGGGATATATAGTGCCTCGATGGATAAAAGACATTCCGCATGGTGTTGATCCAAAGCAAACTACGATTATTTTGCCGCTTGACAAGCCGGATTTTGGATATGAGAGAATCGAAGGAATGCTCCAGGATATAGAGCCGGAAACGATACTCTTTTTATCAAAGCTCAAGGAAATTCAGATTAGAACGGATGGTGGAGATAATCTGACAATCCTGAAAGATGACAAACAAGCTCCTCTAATACAGCTTTTGATTGAGGGAACAAAACATGGGGAGTTATATTCTGAAGTAAGAGAATTTTTGCTTTTCACCCAAACCGTTGATAGGCCACGGGATGTAAGACATGAGAAAAGAATAGATATAGACAAGCGAGATGTCACTATTGCCTTCCCGGCAGATGATAATAAAAATAGCATAGGCAAGATTTTTGCGTATCTGCCTGTTCGCTCTGATACAGGTTTCCCCTTTTTAATCAATGCTGATTTCATTTTGCCAAGCTCCCGCGAAGATATTCAGGATGTGTCATGGAATCGATGGTTGATGAAATGCCTCGCCAATTTGCTTGCAGAAAAGTTGCAACTATTAAAAGAGAAAAATCTGTTAACAGTCCAACTACTTGAAACACTCGCAAAGAGGATGAATGAGCTTGATGAAAGCAGTATGTTTTATCCAATCGTCGAGGCGGTCCGCGATGCTCTCCTGGACCATGAACTACTTCCAACAGATGATGAAACCTTTGTCTCTGCACGAAATGCAAAGCTGGCTCGCGGTGCTGAGCTCAGGAAGCTCCTCACGCATGATCAATTAAGGGAATTGTTTCAGTCCGATGATGACATCAGGTGGTTGTCAGGAGAAATAACACAAGACCGGACCCCCAACCTACGTTCTTATTTAATGAGCGAACTTGATGCGGAGGAAATAAGACCCGAAACATTTATAGAATTACTTACCGATGAATTTTTACAAGCACAAACTGATACTTGGATTATTCAATTTTACAATTTTCTTGGGAATGATAGATCAAAGTTGTGGAAGAAACCTGATTCGGTATTGCGCAAGAAGAAAATTTTACGACTTGAAGACAATTTCCATGTAATCCCATTTCGGGCCGATGGTCGGCCGAATGCCTATTTGCCATCTTCTTCCAAAACGAATTTCCCTACAATTAAGAAAAATATTTTTGAGGACAAAGGGTCAGAAGATTTTTTGAGAAATCTCGGACTCTTTGAGCCCGATTTGTTTGCCGAAGTTATTGAATTTGTATTTCCAAAATATACGGTGGGTTCATTTCAGGGAGATTTTCAAGAAAATATAGAGGATTTGAGAAAAGTTAGTAAAGTCTTGAATACTCCGTTACATACCAAATCTCAAAATTCTATCGGTAAGTTAAAGATTTTATTGTCCAAATTAGGCTTAGATGGCTTTTTAGAATACTTTGAGAAGCAAACAGAACCGGGAAAACTAATCCCTGTTCTTCTTAACATGGTATTGCCGTCAATCAAATTCCTTCGTGCAATTAATGGCAATAGAGAAGAGTATAAAGCTGCTAAAGAGATATATTTGAATACTGATGAGTTGCGCATGTTTTTTGAAAATAATCCAGATGTTTGGTTCCTTGACAAAACCTATCCTGAAGATTTGGAGCCATTATTCAAAAAGCTCTCGGTTGGAGTAAGTCCGAGGGTTAAACGCGAAAATAAGAATGATAAAGGGCACGTCGTCATTCAAGACTCCCACGGATGGCACGAACGTGGTCTTAATGGATTCGACCCGGACATTGAAGTTGATGGGCTGAAATATGCTCTCAAACATCCGACGCTTGAGAAAAGTCTATTTATATGGAACCGCATTGCGATAGAAAACTCGGATTGTATCCGCGGAATAGTGGAATCGTCATCACGAAAAACTTATGAAGATAGCAAAAAGCAAGAAAAAATCTCGCATAACTTTGGTCGATTATTGATGGGCTCCCCGTGGCTGCCAGATAAGCAAGGCAACTTTCATAAACCCGCTGAACTCAAGCTCGACGATCTACCGGAATCATTTGTTCGTGATGAAAAACTGGTCAACCAGTTAGGTATGAAGAAAGATGTTGTCGCCAAACTCGCTGAAGAAGCCGGTATATCGCAAGATACAATTAATATTGCCAAAGAACTTGAGAATCATCCCGAGTTGCTCGAAGAGTTTAGAAAAAAAATCCGACCCGTAGCATCAGATAAGGAGAGCACGGAAACGGAAACAGACACAGACAAAATCTGTTACAAAGACGAACTGCAAAAATCTTTTAACAGGCCAGGGGAAACAGAACTTCAAGAGCAGGCTATAGATACTGGCAAAGTAAAGGACCCTGACCGTCGTCGGGAGAAAAGTTATGAGGAACATAAAAAGCGCTTGGATCACGAACCCAAGCCTAATGAGAGACGCAAGGAAACGATGCGCACAATACTTGAAGGACCAGACGAACAAGTGCGGGAGTATTTATCCCAATTTTATGATGGGAAGTGTCAGATATGCGGCAAGACTTTTCCTGAGAGGAATGGAAATCCATTTTTCATAGCCAACTATATTGTTCCCAGGAAACTAGCTCAGTTTATGGATACTAAAGCCAATGCCCTTTGTCTATGTGCGGATCACTTTGCCAGATGGCAGCATGGGGCTGTTGAGGCAGAAGGCATCATAGGGCAAATCGAAAACTTTAAAACAGAGTCAGAAGGCGGCAATTGCAAACCCGTTTTGAAGATTATCCTATGTGGCGAAGAATGCGAGATAAAATTTAAAGAAAAACACCTCCGGGATCTTCAAGATATGCTCAGAGCATCTGAAAATGAAAAATGAGATGGTTAATAGAAAACGCAATTATTATTTATCTTGACTGATGATATCATATATAGTAACATAGGAGTGATATTTGAATAAAAAGAAGGCCGAATCCATTGCTCGCGGCTGGCTTAATCAAAAACCAAAACCTAAAGAATTATCCTTCAGCCTCGTGAGAGAAGTTTTAGCAGGGCTAAATTTCAAGGAGGTAGGTGGCCATTCCGGTCACTCAGCGTACCGTTTACGCCATCCTTGCCTGAGACTGGATTCCGATTATTTTCAATTCGAAATTATAAAAATTGCCGCCGGAAGTAAAACAGGAGCTAAAAAGGTGATTCGTATTGATGGTGTAAAACGAGTTTTACGTGCGTTGCAACTTTATTTTGAGGATCAAGATGCCTAAAGATATTGAATATTATCTCTCTCTGCCTTACAAGGTTGAATTGGAGTATAATCCGGAGGATCATACCTGGACGGCCTTCCACCCCCAATTGGGTAAAGGCACCTGCTACGCGACCGCCGATACCCGGGAAGAAGCCCTGTCCGCCCTGGAGGAAGATCGCCGGGAACTGTTTGAACTGCTATTGGAAGAGGGACAAACCATCCCGGAACCGGAGTTTCGGGACGAAGATTTACCCAGCGGTCAGATCATGTTGCGGATTCCCCGATCCTTGCATCGTCGCGTAAAAGAGGTAGCCCGCCGGGAAGGGGTCAGTCTGAATCAACTAATTGCCACAATACTGGCCAGCGAAGTGGGTACCCTGGAAACCAGGGAAAAATATAAACCATGGATAGCGCAAATTCTTTACGATAAAAATCTGGAATCCATGACTGCTTTATTTACAAGACAAACCGTTCTTTGGGAACATCGACTTCAGGAAAGAAGCAAGAGTGAATATGTAGTCAATCTTTCCCGAAAGGAAAATGTTGAGCGGAGTTATATACCTTTCATTTCACCCGGGAGGATTTCAGAAAAAGGGGAATCCTATGTCGGATAGCCTGAAAGAAATAAGCAAACAATTACCGCCGGAGAAATACCGGGAAATTCTTGATTCAATTCATTTAATGGAAATTTCCCTGATTGAGGTTTCTTCGACTGTTTCCCGATCCGCATTGTTAAACATGGAACATCCAAAGTTCAGAATCCGGGATAGTTTTTCCATGGACCATGCAAAAGATTTTTATCGCCTAAAAGGCGCTTATAGTGTGGATGTTCCCGTGAAAGGCCGGGGGAAAAACCCCCTAGAAATCAAAGCGACATATAGTGTCCGTTTTTCCGGACCTGAAAATATTCCGGAAGAATTTTGGATTATTTACAAGGAAATGGTCCTGCCGATCCAACTCTGGCCCTATTTCAGGGAACTGGTTCAATCCATGACGGCCCGGATGAATATCCCCCCGCTTACGCTTCCGGTAATTCATCAATAATCATCGAGGCGGCATGATTGTCATTTCGCAGGGGACCGTTTGGTCACCTTCCGTCATTTCTACGCATTTTGCAATTAATAATCCCTCCCTTTTCCTGCCTTCTTCCTTGAAACTGGAAGCAGCGGGGGTCTAAATTTTCTCCCGGTCTAGGCTAATTTCTGTACGTCCTTGATTCAATTCTGTCATACCTCCACACGGCGATTTGTGGGATCCTGTATATCTGAAAGGATTCACCCTATCGGTCCCTCCAAGATTTCTACCTACCCTCGTGTCAGGGGTTGGCGATGATTGCTGGTATCATACCCGCCCGATTAGGATCTACTCGTTTCCCCCGGAAAATTTTGGCAGATATTGCGGGTAAACCCATGGTTATCCGAGTGGCAGAACAGGCCGCCAAAGCCGCTTTGCTGGACCGAGTCCTTGTGGCGGTGGACGATCCCGACGTGGCTACGCTGGTTTCCGATCATGGGTTTGAAGCCATTCTCACCTCTCCTGATCATCCTTCCGGAACGGACCGCATCGCCGAAGTGGCCCGGAAGCTTAACCCGGAAATTGTGATTAATATCCAGGGTGATGAGCCCCGGATGGACCCGGATATTATCGATGGCATGGTGCAGGAATGTAAGCAGAACAAAGCCGCGCTGGTGACGGCCGTTTCCACCGATTTGACCCCGGCAGATTTAATGAACCCCAATGTGGTGAAAGCCCGATTGGATGTTCAGGGCCAGGCGCTCACATTTTTACGGGATGTTCCGTTAAAGGAATCCGGCGGTTATTATCGCCATTTGGGGATGTACGGATATTCTGGGGAATTACTGGAGCGTTTCACATCCTTGCCCCCCAGCGAACATGAACGCCAGTATCGACTAGAACAATGGCGCGCTCTGGATAATGACATTCCTGTGATATGCATTATCACCAATTATCCCTACCGGGGAATCGATACACCGGAAGACCTTAACCAGTTAGGACCTATCCATGACAGCGACTAAACCTGTAAAATACATTTTTGTTTTAGGAGGCGTGATCTCCGGTCTCGGGAAAGGAATTGCCGCCGCCAGCATCGGGTATCTCCTGAAGAGCTCCGGACTTCGGGTCACAATTTTAAAGTTAGATCCCTATCTCAATGTGGATCCGGGAACCATGAATCCCTACCAGCACGGGGAAGTGTTTGTTCTGGATGATGGGTCGGAAACTGATTTGGACTTGGGGCACTACGAGCGCTTTATCGATGTGAATATGAGCAAAAACAACAATGCCACGACCGGCCAGATTTACAGCACCGTGCTGGAAAAAGAACGGAAGGGCGATTATCTGGGTGATACGATCCAAGTCATTCCTCACATTACCGATGAAATCAAGCGGCGGATAAAACTGGTTAATACGCCCAAAAAATATGATGTGGTCATCTGTGAAGTGGGCGGAACAGTGGGTGATATTGAAAGTCTTCCTTTTCTGGAAGCCATTCGGCAATTATCAGTGGAGGTGGGGTACCACAACGCCATGATTGTTCATGTGACGCTCCTGCCCTATGTCAAAGCCAGCGAAGAGTTGAAAACCAAACCCACCCAGCATTCGGTCATGAAATTGCGGGAGATCGGATTATTCCCCGATTTAATCCTTTGTCGCACAGACCGGCCAGTGAGTCGGGCAGTACGGAATAAGATTGCCTTGTTTTGCAATGTCCCTCCCTCCAATGTGATTGAGGGAAAAGAAGTGAAAAGCATTTATGAAGTTCCCCTGGTGCTGGATCAGCAAAAAATGGGTGCGATCCTGGCGGATCGTCTCAAGTTAGAGGGGTTGCCCGATACCACAACGCTGAAAAATTTTATCCATCGTTACCGCCATCCCGCACGAACAGTGACCATCGCCATGTGCGGGAAATACACCGAATTGCCGGACGCCTATAAAAGTGTGCTGGAAGCGTTTATCCATGCGGGTGTGGAAAATAATGCCCGGGTCAATCTTACGTGGATTGCTACGGAAGGGTTGCGCACCGATCAAGATACGATTGAAGCCTTTAAGGACGTCGATGGAATTTTATTGTTACCCGGGTTTGGTTCCCGGGGTAGCGAAGGGAAAATCCGGTGTGCCCGGTATGCCAGGGAACATCAAGTACCGTATTTAGGCATTTGCCTGGGTCTGCAATGCGCCGTCATCGACTTTGCACGTCAGGTTTGTGGTCTTCCTCACGCCAATTCCACTGAATTTGATAAACACAGCCCCAATCCCGTGATCGATCTAATGGAATCCCAGCGAGCGATTCGAAAGAAGGGTGGCACCATGCGTCTGGGAGCTTATGATTGTGAGATTAAGCCCGGGACCAAAGCCTACGCCGCCTATCGCAAAAAACGAATCAGCGAACGGCACCGTCATCGCTGGGAGGTGAATAACCGTTACCGTGCCCGGTTGGAAAATGCGGGGATGGTCATTTCTGGGATTAATCCTGATTTGAATTTGGTGGAAATTATTGAACTCCGGGATCACCCCTGGTTTGTGGCTACCCAATTTCATCCGGAACTCAAAAGCCGGGTTACAAAGGCGCATCCCCTCTTCCGGGAATTTGTCCGGGCCGCCGTGGATTATTCCGCGACGGACTGAGCCCGGATTCATTTTCAGCCTAATAAATTTCTCTTACCGATTCTCGGGAAGTTTTGCCCTGTATCATCCTTTGAAAGTATTTTTGAGCTCAAAGTAAAGCAAAAATCATGCCTGAAGATTCTATCTATTCATCGTATTTTCGCGGAACGTCATTTCCCTTGATCGCCGGACCCTGTGTGATCGAGAGTCGTAACCACGCGTTGAAGATGGCGGAAGCGATTCGCGCCATTGCCGAACCATGGGGTTTTGGCTTCATATTTAAAACGTCCTATGATAAAGCCAATCGTACATCGATTCAGTCCTATCGGGGACCAGGGCTGGAGGAAGGGTTAATTATCCTGGAAGCTGTGAAGCGGGAAGTGGCGGTGCCCGTACTAACGGATGTGCACTCTCCGGAAGAAGCCCGCGCCGCGGCTCAGGTGGTGGATATACTTCAAATCCCCGCTTTTCTCTGCCGGCAGACGGACTTATTGGTGGCGGCTGCTGAGACCGGGAAACCAGTAAACGTGAAAAAGGGTCAATTTCTGGCTCCGGAAAAGGTGGCGAGCATCGTCGAAAAATTGGAAGCCGCAGGATCCCGCCGCATTCTGCTTACAGAACGGGGAACCATGTTTGGATATGACCGCCTGGTGGTGGATATGAGCGCCATTCCCATCATGCAACGCTACGGGTATCCCGTAATTTTCGATGGCACCCACAGTGTCCAGGTGCCGGGAAAACCGGGAGGGTTGACCGGGGGACAGCGGGAATTCATTCCCACGCTAGTTCGCGCCGCCGTAGCCGCTGGATGTGATGGGCTGTTTATGGAAGTACATGATGCGGTGGATCAGGCAAAATCAGATGCGGCCACCCAATGGCCTTTGAATCAACTGGAAGACATGCTACTGGATGTGAAACGTCTGAGAGAAGCTCTGGAGACTAACAATGACCATTAAAGAAAAGGTTAAGGCGGTTGAATTGCTGATTCTGGATGTGGACGGCGTCTTGACCGATGGCTCGATTTACCGCGGGCAAGGGGATGTGGAACTGAAGCGTTTTAACGTTTCCGATGGCGCCGGGATTGCTCTGGCGCGGGCGGCGGGATTAAAACTGGCGATAGTTTCCGGACGGAGTTCTCCGGCGACCACCAGTCGGATGAAAGAATTGCAAATCACAGATGTTTACAATGGCACGTTGAATAAAATTCCACCCTATGAAGCGTTAAAGAAAAAATATGGATTGTCGGACGCCCAGATTGCCTATATGGGCGATGATTTGATTGATTTACCGGTGATGGAGCAAGTGGGCGTTCCGATTGCGGTGGATAATGCCTATGATCCTGTGAAGGAGATAGCCGTGTATGTCACTAAGGCCCGCGGTGGTGATGGGGCCGTCCGGGAAGCCATTGATTGGATTCTCCGGGAGCAGGACCGGTATGAGCAGGCGCTTCGGGATTTGAGAGCGGCGCTCCTGGATAAATGAGGATGACTCCAAACTGGAAATGGATATTGTTCGGCGCCTGGGCCGTTGCTGGCTTGGCCTGTTCATCGACTCCGGAAACACAGAATACGGATACCCGCGACGGACGGCCTGATCAGGAAAGTTGGGGTGTGATCATCACTATGACGGAAGCCGGGATAAAACGGGCTGAAGTTTCAGCCGGTCATTTGCAGAAATTTGATGAACGCTTGTACACCAATCTGGAAGATGATGTGGTTGTGAATTTGTATAACCGGGACGGTTTACACACCACCACCATTTATTCCGATCAAGCCGAAGTGGATGAAAAAACCAATTTTATGCGAGCCATTCATCACGTGGTGGTCCTGTCTGACAGTGGCGTCAATTTGTATACCGACACCCTGTCCTGGGACCCGGAGGAGGAACTGGTCTATACGGAGGATTCGGTGATGGTGACGACTGAAACTGGCGATACCTTGTATGGGATCGGGTTTGAATCGGACGCTCGCATGGAGCAATGGACGATTGAGCAACCTTCAGGTGTTACAGGAAAAACTTATGAGTGATCCGTCGTTGATTCTCAAAGCGGAGGGGCTTCACAAACGGTACGGCAGCCGTTGGGTTGTTCAGGATGTGTCTATCCGCGTGGAGAAGGGCGAAATTGTGGGATTATTGGGACCCAATGGAGCAGGAAAAACCACTACGTTCTATATGATTACCGGGATGATTAAACCCAATAAAGGCGACATTTTCCTGAATGATCAAGTCATCACCCGGGAACCCATGTATCGCCGCGCCCGGAAGGGCATTGGCTATCTGGCTCAGGAACCATCCATTTTCGGGAAGCTGACAGTGGAAGAAAATCTTCTTCTGATTTTGGAAATGACATCCTTGTCCAAATCTGAACAACGAGAAAAGATGGAACACTTATTGGAGGACCTTTCCATTCAGCACATTCGGAAAAATAAAGGACACAATCTTTCTGGCGGTGAACGGCGTCGGGTGGAAATCTGCCGCTCACTGGCTATGGATCCGGATTTTATCCTTCTGGATGAACCCTTTGCCGGTGTAGATCCAATTGCTGTGGAGGACATACAATCCATTGTGCATGGCTTGAAAAACAGGGATATCGGTGTCTTGATTACGGATCATAACGTACGGGAAACGCTGTCTATTACGGATCGCTCTTACCTGCTGTATGACGGCCGGATTTTGAAAACCGGCACCTCGAAAGATCTGGCCAATGATCCGGAAGCCCGCCGGCTCTATCTGGGAGAAAAATTCCGATTGGATTGATATGGCACGCCTGGAACAGAAATTAGTCCAAAAACAGACACTGACACCGCAGCAGATTCTTCAGGCCAGTCTGCTCCAACTGAATGTCACCAACCTGGAAGCGAAAATTCTGGAGGAATTGGAAGTTAATCCCGTTTTGGAACCTGTGGAAACCACGCCGGAGCCGGAACCGGAAAAACCTGGCGATGATGCCCTGGACGTCCAGGAAGATCAGGATGAATATGAACCAGCCAATATCTACAACCAATCCAAAGAGCCTCTGGATTTACCTATTCCCGCCCGGAAGGAATTCGCTGATACATTGATCGAACAGTTAAACATCTATGATCTTACGGATGAGCAACGCCATTTGGCTGAAGAAATCCTGTGGAATTTGGACGATCGGGGTTATTTGGGCGTGGATCTGGAACTGATCGCCGACCGCTATGAAATGTCCGTGGAGGATTTGGAACCGATCCTGAAAATCATTCATCAGTTGGAGCCCCCTGGAATCGGCGCTAGAAATCTTCAGGAATGTCTCCTGATCCAGTTGGAAGAAGAGCAAGACACGCTGGCCTATGATATTATCCAGAATCATTTTGATGATCTGGCACATAAACGGTACGAAGCCATCCAACGGAAGACCGGCTGTACCCGAGATGAATTGGCGGTGGCTCTGGATCGAATTGCGAATTTAAATCCCCGTCCCGGGGAAGGCCTGGCCCAGGATCGCACGGACATAATAATCCCCGATTTAATTGTTCGGGAACAAGATGGCAAATGGATAATACAGGTGTATGACAGTGGTATACCTGAATTACGGGTGAATCCGGACTATATGGCCATGTTCGAGGAACAAGCGTTTGAATCGGCGGACACCCGGAAATATCTTAAGGAGCATATTGATTCTGCCAACTGGTTTATCCAGGCCATTCGCCAACGCCGACAGACAATGCGGAATGTGATGCGAGCCATCATTGACCGCCAGCCGGAATTTTTCCAGGGACAAGTGGACAAACTCCGGCCCATGAAACTCCAGGATATAGCCGATGAAATTGGGATGGATATTTCCACCATCAGCCGATCCACGCGGGGAAAATACGTGGATACTCCCTTTGGTGTGTTTGAGTTGAAATCGTTTTTTACGGAAGGTATGACATTTTCCGACGGGCGTACGGTGAGTAACCATCAGATTAAACAAACCTTAAAGAAACTCATTGAGGAGGAGGATAAACATCACCCCCTCAATGATGAACAACTGGTAAAGAAATTAATAGCAGCGGGTTATCCTGTGGCGCGCAGGACGGTGGCCAAATACCGGGAGCAATTAGGCTTTCCGGTGGCACGTCTGCGGCGACAGTTGTAATCCGGAAAGGATAAACACTATGGCAACTAAACGTATCATTATCGGGAACACGGAAATCAAAGTTCCCCTGCGGCTTTTAAGCCTGGGAGTGCTACCGATTCTGATCATTGTGCTGGGCTTGTGGCTTTCCACGGGTATTTATACCGTAGGCCCTGATGAAGTGGGCGTCGTCCGCACTTTTGGAAAGGCAACGCGGGTGGTAAGCTCTGGTCTTCGGTATCATCTTCCCTATCCCATTGAAGTTGTGGACACTCCAAAGGTGATGGAAGTGAAGCGGATTGAGATCGGATTCCGGACCCTGGGAAAAAACCAATACAGGAGACTGGAAAAGGAAAGTCAGATGCTCACCGGAGATGAAAATATTGTGGATGCGCAAATGATCATTCAATATAAAATCAAAGATCCGGTGGCGTATTTGTTCAATTTTGTTGAACCGGAGTTGACCGTCAGAGAGGCTGCGGAAGCGTCATTGCGCACCGTGGTGGGTAGTCACAATATCGATGAAGCTCTCACCAGCGGTAAGTTCATGATTCAACAAGAGACCAAGGAATTACTCCAACAGATCTTGGACAAATATGGGACGGGTATTCTGGTGGTAGCCGCTCAATTGCAGGATGTATCCCCACCCACAGAAGTGGTGGATGCGTTTAAAGATGTGGCTTCGGCCAAGGAAGATAAAAACCGGATGATCAATCAGGCGGAAGGATACCGAAACGATATCATTCCGAAAGCCCGGGGAGAGGCGCAGGCCATGATTCGGGAAGCGGAAGGTTTTCGGGAAGCACGGATCAAACGGGCGGAAGGTGATGTGGCCAAATTCAAAGCCATTTTGAAAAAATACAGATTGGCGAAGGACATCACCAAAAAGCGGTTGTATCTGGAAGCCATGGAAGAAATTCTTCCCAATATTCAAAAATATATTATTCCAGATGGAAAAGACAGCAACTTGCTGAATTTTCTCAATTTGGGAGCCGCCTCGAAAGGGGGTGACAAATGAAACAGCTTATTATTGCCATCATTATCATAGGTGTGTTGGGAATCTGGACCACTGTTTTCAAAGTTGATGAACGGGAACAAGTGGTTATCCTGCAATTTGGTAAACCCGTCCGCACGATTCAGAAGCCAGGCCTGAATTTCAAACTTCCGGCGCCATTCCAAACGGCCACATTTTTCGATGACCGACTCCTGGAATATGATGTGCCCCCTGAAGAAATTCTGAGCAGGGATAAAAAGACCCTCATCGTGGACAATTACGTCCGGTGGCAAATTGTCGATCCTCTGAAATTCCTCCAAACCGTTCAGGCCATTCCTACCGCTGTTACCCGGCTGGATGACATCATTTATTCCGAACTACGTCAGGAACTGGGTACGCATGACATGGTGGAAATCATTACCGAAAACCGGGGATTGATTATGGAAAAAGTGACCCGAGCCAGCAACATAGCGACGATGGATTATGGCATCAAGATTGTGGATGTCCGGATTCGCCGGGTAGACTTACCCCAGGAGAACGAAAAATCCATTTATGCCCGGATGGAATCGGAGCGAAAACGGCAGGCCAATAAATTCCGATCGGAAGGATCGGAAGAAGCTCAAAAGATACGAGCCTCTACCGATAGAGATAAGACTATCCTTTTAGCGGATGCCTATAAACAGAGTGAAGAGATTCGGGGTGAGGGCGAAGCCATTGCGACGGAGATTTATGCTAAAGCGTATTCGGCTGATCCGGATTTCTACAAATTCTATCGGACGTTGGAAGCCTATAAAAAGATCATTGATGATAAAACCACGTTGGTCTTGCCGAGCAATACGGAATTATTTGAGTTACTGGAACAGAAATAACCTGGAGCCGGTGTTTCCGGCCTCAAAAAGGATATGATGGAGATTAGATCAACCACTATAATAGGGGTGCGGCGGAGACATTCCGTCGCACTCGGCGGTGACGGTCAAGTCACCTTTGGGGATATGGCCCTGAAACAGAAAGCGGTAAAAGTCCGGAAAATTGAAACGGCGCAGAATTTGGTTCTGGGCGGATTTGCCGGCGCCGCGGCGGACGCCATGACCCTCTTCGACAAATTCGAACAAAAACTGGATGAACATTCCGGCGATCTAAGCCGAGCTGTGGTGGAGTTGGCGAAAGAGTGGCGTATGGACAAGGTATTACGGAATCTGGATGCCCTGCTGGCACTCATGGATAAAAGACGCAGTTTCATTGTTTCTGGTGATGGAAACGTGATCGAGCCGGATGGTCCCGTCGTTGCCATTGGGTCCGGCGGTGGGTACGCTCAGGCGGCAGCCACGGCGTTTTTGGAAGGGACCAAATTGGAAGCGCCACAAATCGTCCGGCGATCGCTTAAAATTGCGTCCGAACTCTGTATCTATACCAACGATTCATTGACGGTCCTGGAGTTGTAATGGAAGCCTTGACACCTAAGCAAATCGTTCGGGAATTGGATAAATATATTGTGGGCCAGACCCGGGCCAAGCGTGCCGTTGCCATCGCCTTGCGTAATCGCTGGCGGCGGCAACAAGCGCCGGACTCCATCCGGGATGAAATTGTGCCCAATAATATCATTCTCATTGGATCAACAGGCGTGGGTAAAACCGAAATTGCCCGGCGTCTGGCCAATCTGGCCAATGCTCCATTTATCAAGGTAGAGGCCAGTAAATTCACGGAGGTTGGCTACGTAGGTCGGGATGTGGAATCCATTATCCGGGACCTCATGGATTTGGCCGTGAATATGGTGCGCCGGGAAATGGAAGCCATGGTGATTGATCGGGCGGAGGTGCTAGCCCAGGAACGCCTGTTGGAGTTGCTGTTTCCCATGGAAGATAAATTGAAACACCGGACACCGGAAATGGAAGAACGGTACCAACGCAGTCGGAAGCGGCTCATGGACAAATTGGAGCAGGGTGCCTTTGAGGACCATTTGGTGGAGTTGGATATCCCCCGGGATCCCATGCCCATGATGCAAGTGTTCGGAATCGGCGGGATGGAGGATATCGGACTTCAGCTCAAGGATGTGATGAGCAATATTATGCCGGGACAGAAAAAGAGTCGGAAAATGACGGTGGCGGAAGCCCGGGAAGTCCTAATTGAAAGTGAAGCACAGAAACTCATCGATCAGGACGAGGTGGTCCGGATTGCCAAAGATCGGGTGGAAAACAACGGAATCGTCTTCTTGGATGAGATCGACAAAATTACGGGACACGACACAGGCGCTGGGCCCGATGTGAGCCGGGAAGGGGTGCAGCGGGACCTGCTGCCCATCGTGGAAGGAAGCACGGTTCCCACCAAATACGGCATGGTGACCACTGATCACATTTTATTCATCGCCGCCGGCGCATTTCATGTAGCCACACCCTCAGACATGATCCCGGAATTGCAGGGACGGTTTCCTATCCGTGTGGAAATGGACAATCTCACCACCCGGGATTTCGTGAAAATTCTTACTCATCCTAAGTCGGCACTGATTAAACAATATGCCGCCCTTCTGGAAAGCGAGGGCGTAACCCTGGAATTTGATAAAGCGGCCATCCGGGCCATTGCCCGAATTGCCACAGATGTAAATCATCGCACCGAAAATATTGGCGCCCGACGGTTACATACCATCATGACCACCCTTTTGGATGATTACCTGTTTGAAACGTCGGTAAAAAACGGGGAATTGATTCTCATCACCAAGGATATTGTGGAAGAAAAACTTACGGGCATTGCCGAAGACGTGGACCTCAGTCGCTACATATTATAGGAGAACGCATGACCAAGGACTTTATTCACATTACAGATTTTACCACAGACGAAATTCTGGCCACTCTGGACCTGGCGGAAGAGATCAAACAGCGATTCCGGAAACGGGATGCGTTTCGCCCCTTCGCAGGGCAAAGTCTGGCCATGATCTTTGCTAAACCCAGCGCCCGGACCCGCGTGTCTTTCGAAACAGGCTTCACCTGGATGGGGGGACATGCGCTGTATTTGGGTCCCAATGATATCGGCATTGGGAAACGGGAAGCGGTAAAGGATATCGCCCGTGTGTTCAGCCGTTACAATGATATGATTATGGCTCGCCTGTTTGATCATCACCACATGGAAGAACTGGCGGAGCATGCCACGATTCCCGTGGTGAATGGACTGACCGACTATAACCATCCCTGTCAGATCATGGCAGATATTCTCACCATTCGCGAGCATCGGGGACAGTTGGACAATCTGAAAATTGTGTACGTGGGCGATGGCAATAACATTGTGCATTCCTGGCTACGGCTGGCGGCACGGTTGCCTTTCCATTTCGTGTGCGCTTGTCCGGAAGGGTATGAGCCGGACCCGGATACGGTGGCTCTGGCCAGGGGAAAATCCGGGTCCGAAGTGAGCATTGTGCATGACCTGGAAGCAGCCGTTAAAGATGCGGATGTCATCTATACTGACGTGTGGGCATCCATGGGACAGAAAGACGAGGCGGAACAACGGGCCCAGATTTTCAAGTCCTTTCAGGTGAATGAAGCGGTGATGGAAAAAACCGGGAAGCACACCTTATTTATGCATTGTCTTCCGGCGGAACGAGGCCGGGAAGTGACCGACGGCGTTCTGGAAGCGCCCTATTCGATTGTTTTTGACGAAGCCGAGAACCGGATGCATGCCCAGAATGCCATCATGCTGAAACTGGCTGGTTTATATTAATGGCTTACGGCCGCTGGACATCCCTGGATCATGTGGAGCGCTACGCCCAAAAGCGCTATCGTCACTGGGATCAGCGCACCATTGACCGCCGGGAACAGGCCTTGGTGGAATCCCTTCTTTCCACACATCAGATTAAGGGCACGATTTTGGACGTGCCGGTGGGATACGGTCGGTTCCAACAAGTGCTTAGGAATCATGGCACCGTCTACGCCGCCGATTGGGGGTATTACCCCGCCCTTTACGCCTATTCCCGTCTGGGACTTTCAGGCCTTTCCGTGAACTGTGATGCGGGCCATCTCCCTTTTACCGATCGAAGCGTGGACGCCATTTTTTGCTTTCGTCTCATGCAGCACATGCACCAGCGGGAAGAGCGAGTGGCTATTTATAAAGAATTTGCCCGGGTGAGTCGATCCTGGGTGATCCTCTCCGTTTACATTCAATCCTGGTTTCATTCGGTCCATCGGAAGGTGTTCACCCAGCCCTCTAAAATTACGTCTCTAACCCAAGCCCAGTTTGATAATGAAGTGCAGGAAGCGGGGTTGATCCCGGTAGAGCAGCGATCGGTATTGCCGGGGCTGCACGCCCATCGGATTGCCTTATTTCGTGTTGCGTAAAGCGGCTTTAATGCGCTTTGACCGTTCCCGGCGCGACCAGTAGCGGGTCCGTTCATTCTGATATAACTGATCCCAGTCCTGGTCCCATCCTGACTTATTTCGATACGCTTCCCAGAATGCTTCTCTGAGGGGTGTGTTAATGCGGTCCGGGAAATGGATTTTCCGCAGGTCCACCAGTCGCCGCTCCAGGGTCATGTTTTGATTCAGCTTGGCGCGGTTCAAATCCACCAGATAAACATGCTCTTCGGGATCAATGAGAAAATTTCCCGTAGTGAGATCCCGGTGAAAAATTCCGGCGCCGTGCATACGGGCTAATGCCCGCCCTACCTTGATTAACACGCGGCTTATGGTTTCAGGTGTTTCCTCATTGAAAAATTGTCGCAGGGAACGATGGGGATGAACAGCCCGCGTGAGGTACACATTTTCATGGATACGTCCCTTTTCCCGACGGGTGTACACCCACAGAGGCTCCGGCGTATACACCCCGGCAGACTTGAGGGCGTGAGCGCAGGTCCAACTGGCCCAGGCCCGGCTAGGAAATGTGGGACTGAGATAGAAATGAAGGGGATGTCGCCAGCCGAACCATTTTATTACATATGCGCCGGAGTTCCCAGGTAGCCGAGCCACCAGATTGGGACGAGTATCGTAAATATGATCTGCCAGTTCCGCCAGTCGGGAATAGGAGATTAAATCCTGGGGATTGTATTCCGGCGGACAGGTCCCTTCCGCTTCAATACCGGTGGCTCTGGTTAACATGTTATCTCCTGAAGATCAGGGAGCCGGTTCCCAATGAATATCAAAGGTCCGGTACTGAACGCGGCCCGGCTCCGAAATGGGCACCGTTACCGTAAACCTGGCCGTGGCGCCGGGCTCCACCGTCGTATCGGTGATAACTCCGGAAGGGAAAGTGGTTTCCGTGCCATCCACAAAGGACGAATCCTTGGCAAACAAGTCCGTGGTTTCAGTCCAGAGATTGGCTACGACCCGTACAAAACTGGCGGCTCGTTCACCGGTATTTTTAACGACGCCGGATATCACTTCCCGGTCGGGATAGAGATCGATCTGGGGATCGCGTACCAATTCCAGTTTTGCCTGGAGAGGAATGTTTTCGTCGATTTTTACAACAAATTTACGGTCCAATACCAATCGACCGATTTGCGTCGCCAGGACCAATTGGTCGTCGGTTTTCTGGAGAATCGTCCCGCTGACCACCGTACCATTCTGGAGAGTGATCCGCTGCTTCATTTCCACAGCCGGAATCAGCGTTAATAGGCGTTCATCAATGGCCGGCATGGGTTCCTGGTGTTGATATGCGCGAATTAATTTTTTCAGTGAATCAATCTGAGACTGGAGCTGATCGAATTTGTCTTCCACGGGAAAAAAGGGTTTTCCCAGCGGGAGTGTTTTCAGGGTGTCGGCGGGGCGCTGTTCCGGGAGTTGAGTCGTGTCCGCCGGGACGGTCTGGGCCGTCAACAGCCCTAGAAAGCACAGCGCCATTAGAAATTTACCCATTGCGTTGACCTTTCCGATAGGCCGTGAGTTCAGCTTCCCGCAAACGATCCAGCAGGTCGCGATTCGGGGGATCAACGGTTTTCACCAAATCCACAATGGCGGAATAGAGTCGATAGTTTTCCGGAGATTCCAGAAGTTGGATAATGGGGTGTAAAATGTCCGGATCCTGATAGGCTGCCAGTCCAGCCATGGCTTTGCGGCGCAGGGCATCATCGTATTCGCTGCTGAGTGCAATTTCCAGCACCGCCGCTTTCACTTCCGGATCGTCAAAATTGCCCAAGGCATCCAGGAGGGTATTCAATAGACTGAAATATTGTTTTTTCCCTGTGTTGTAGGTTTGAAGCAGGGTGAGAACCAGGCGCTCTTCCTGGATGCCGCCCATGGTATTCAGGGCAAAATCCCGCACTTCTTCCATCGTGGCAGGATCGCCCAATAGTTCGGTAAACGCTCCGACCACCTGGGTGGGGTCTTTTTTACCCAGGATTTCCACTGCCCGATTTCGGACGCCGATGGGAATGTCGGGGTCCTTGGCAATATCCACCAGAACAGGAATAACCTGGTCATCCCCCAACGCGCCCAGGGTTTCGGCCATCAATTTTTCTGTCCGGGCCAGGTTCGCTTTGGAAACTTCGTAAAGATCCAGTAGAGCGTAAATTTGATCTTTGGACCGCACCTGATTCAGATATTTCACCAGGGTCATGTGTAAAGAATTCGATTTTTCTTCCACCGCATGCATGGCTTGGACCATGGCATCCGCCGCCTTGGGATTGTCTCGAAATTCTGCCAGGAGGCGTATGGATTCCTGCATAAAGGACAGGTCAAGGGCCTCGGCGCGGGCGATATTGGACGCCAGGGCGTTCAGCGCCAGGGGGTGATGGGTTTCCGCCAGGGTTTCACCGGCCTGAATGCGCACCTCAAACGGTTGATTTGTATCGTTGAAAATGGCGATCAATTCTTCCAGGGCTTCGGTGCGACCGTCCTGGTACGAAAGGCGAAGGCGTTCAATATCACTGGCATTTACTTCCCCCAGGGACTTTTTCCCGCCAAAAAGGCGAAGTTGCTTGATCCGGGAACAGCCGGTAAGGGCCAGGGTGAGAATCAGACACCAAATAAATAGTCTACGCATGGGAACCCCAGCTTCTTAATTGTAAATCATGACCATCGAAAATAGCATAGGTGAAAAGGCGAATCCAATCCCCTAATATGATCAATTTTCCCGTATCCACGCCCACTTCCACGGCTTGATGGTAATGCCCAGTGATCACGGCATGGGCGCCTTCATTAATTCGTCGGGAGGCAAAGGCGATCATTTCATTCCGGACGCGGGTATTGTAATCCTCGGAATGGGGATAATTTTTTTGCCGGTTGGCGATAAGACGGGCAAAGGCGTAGCCCCACGTGGGATGGATCCAACGGTAAAACGTGATAAACCAGGGATGTTGCAGAACGCTTTTCAGTACGCGATAACCGCGATCCCAGGAAAGAATCCCATCGCCATGAGTGAGATAAAGCCGGGTATCTCCCGCTTCAATATAGGTGTCGCGGCGATAGACGCGGTCCATGAGAGTGGAATAAATAAATTCTTGTCCCCAATAGTCATGATTTCCCAGAAGATAGTGGATAGCGACGTTCCGGTCCTTGAGCGCTGCTAATTCCCGATAAAATTCAAAATAGGTTTTGGGGATAACATCCGGGTATTCAAAGTAGAAATCGAAGAGATCGCCGACGATGAATAACGTGCCCCCGGTTTCACCCACATGACGGAGAAAGGAGAACAACCGCCCCTGCCGTTCGATTTCTTTCGGATTCCGGTTCAGGTTCAAATGAATGTCGGAAATGAAATAGAGGGGATACTGCATCTAACAAAACTACCTGCATCCGCAAGGAAAAGGCAATGGCTTTTCTAGGGGAATTCGGTTCAGAAATGGAGGGAAAAACAGGGCGTTCTCCGAAGCGCTTGGACGGAGATCGCTTCGTCGCCCCGATGCCTATCGGGACTCCTCGCGATGACATGGAAATTTAAGGGAAAAAGAATTGTCATTGCGATCCCGATAAGCGGAGCGTAATCGGGAGAAGCAATCCCCTGCTTAGCGATATGGGAAATCCCATTAGTTTTTGGTCCCTAAAATTACTTCATCCTTCCGCGGGACCGATGTACCGGAAAGTGAATACTGTGTCCAGTAAACTGGTTTGATTTGTAAGGAGATCGCTTGGTCGTCCCGATGTTATCGGGACTCCTCGCAATGACAGGAAAAACTAAGAGAATGAAAAAGAACTGTAATGGTGAGTGCAGCGAAGTTGGAAATCCCGCACCGCAGGTCGGGACCATCCCTTTTTAGAAGACAGGTCAAGCTCCGAAGCGCTTGGAAGGAGATCGCTTCGTCGCCCCGATGCCTATCGGGACTCCTCGCGATGACATGGAAATTTAAGGGAAAAAGAATTGTCATTGCGATCCCGATAAGCGGAGCGTAATCGGGAGAAGCAATCCCCTGCTTAGCGATATGGGAAATCCCATTAGTTTTTGGTCCCTAAAATTACTTCATCCTTCCGCGGGACCGATGTACCGGAAAGTGAACATTATCAGCTGTCTTCGGTAAATTTATTTTATGAAAACGTATTATGTGTATATCCTTACGAATAAATGGAACACTGTGTTGTACACTGGAGTGACAGGGGATCTGGAAAGTCGAATCTATGCCCATAAAACCAAAATGATTCCCGGATTCACTGCGCGATATAATTGTACAAAACTTGTGTACTATTCAGAAACAAATGATGTCTATGAAGCAATTCAGGAAGAGAAAAGAATAAAGGGTGGATCACGGAAAAAGAAAATCGAGTTGATTGAAGGAATGAATCCCAAGTGGGAAGATTTGGCCAAAGACTGGTTTGATTTGTAAGGGGATTGCTTCGTCGTCCCGATGCCTATCGGGACTCCTCGCGATGACATGGAAATTTAAGGGAAAAAGAATTGTCATTGCGATCCCGATAAGCGGAGCGTAATCGGGAGAAGCAATCCCCTGCTTAGCGATATGGGAAATCCCATTAGTTTTTGGTCCCTAAAATTACTTCATCCTTCCGCGGGACCGATGTACCGGAAAGTGAATACTGTGTCCAGTAAACTGGTTTGATTTGTAAGGAGATCGCTTGGTCGTCCCGATGTTATCGGGACTCCTCGCAATGACAGGAAAAACTAAGAGAATGAAAAAGAACTGTAATGGTGAGTGCAGCGAAGTTGGAAATCCCGCACCGCAGGTCGGGACCATCCCTTTTTAGAAGACAGGTCAAGCTCCGAAGCGCTTGGAAGGAGATCGCTTCGTCGTCCCGATGCCTATCGGGACTCCTCGCGAGGACAGGAAATTAATGGAATGAAAAAGAATTGTCATTGCGATCCCGATAAGCGGAGCGTAATCGGGAGAAGCAATCCCTTTTTAGAAGCCAGGTCAGGTTCCGGAGTGCTTGGACGGAGATCGCTTCGGAGCCCCGATAATTATCGAGGCTCCTCGCGATGACAGGGAAATTTAAGGGAAAAAGAATTGTCATGGCGATCCCGA
>CAZHTM010000039.1:0-22641 GCA_964535735.1 uncultured bacterium | reverse complement strand
ATCTAAGAATTATAGTTATCGTCTGCTACAACGAAATAAGATTAAGAAATACTGTAAAAATATCAAACATATAAATAGGATAGAGGTATCCTGTTTATGATTGTTCAAAATGTTAGATTAAAAACAATCAATAAAATGTGTTAAGGAAAGCAAATAGAGGGTATCTTACTTCTCAACAACGAACGGAAGGGGCGATAAGAAAACAGGGAGATAAATCCACGGCCCTTATCCCTGAAATGAATTAAAATTGGTTTAATTTCTCCCTGATCAATAAAGCGAGTTGCACATGATTACTACCGACCTCACCAGTTTCTATCATTTCTACCCGGCGAATGTCACTTTAGTGGGCGCCAAACAAGGGGCTAAAACAAACTTCATGGCGGCAGCCTGGAATACGGGACTCAGTTTCAATCCGCCACTTTTCGGGGTTGCCATTAGTCCCAAACGCTATACACATCAAATGATTATGGATACGGGGATCTTTACCTGCAATTTCCTCTCGATGAAGGCTCTGGACATGATTCACGCCTGTGGCCGCTTATCCGGGCGAGATGTGGACAAAGTCCCAACTCTAAATATTCCTCTTGAAGATTCCCAATCCATTCCATGTCCTACCATTCAAACCGCCTACGCCGCCTATGAATGTGTGTTAAGGGATCGCTATCCCGTTGGAGATCACGATCTCTTCGTGGGGGAAGTGGTGGCTGTTCATACGCGTGAAGGAACGATGAAAGACGGCCTTCTCAACGCCAACGATTTAACGTTCACCCTCTACCTGGGAAGCAATACCTATCTTACTACTGATCCCCACACCCAAAAGACCATGCCCGCCGAATGGTCCGTATCACCTTCCCCGTGATTGCCACCAATGAATTTGCCTTTCAGGATCGCCGTTTAGTCCACATCCTGGAACCTAAATCCGGATCCTTTTCCTGTCCCTATTGCCATCAGAGGGTCATTCCCCGTCCCGGTGCTTTCCCGCCTCATTTTGCCCACTGGCGCCGTAATCCCAATTGTAAACGGCCACCGGGAGAAAGCGATCTCCATGCTTTGGCCAAAGCATTACTGGCACAGTGTGGACATGTTTGGGCCCCAGATCGGAAAAAGCCAATTGTGCTGGAGCACATTCGCCTGGAATATCCTTTGAGCAATTTTGTTTTTGACCTGATCGCCAAGGATGGTGAGGGACGGGACATGGTTGTGGAATTTGCGGTGGACCATGCGTCATCTTCCGCAAAGGTTGACTTCCTGCGCCAAAATTCCATCGCCGCTCTGGAAATTGATTTACGCCAGGCAGTTTCTCCTACCCAATTAGAGCAATGGATCCTGAAATCGTCACCTCGCCGCTGGATGGCCAAGCCACGTTTCCAAACGGGAGTTTCTATTACTCATCAACGAAACACGTATCGCCAATACCCTACGGTTTGGGGTCCTTACACCATCTTGCGGTTGGAAGAGGAATTGAATGAATTGAGAATTCACTATGGACCCCTTCGTGAAGCCATTTTTCTTGGCGTTCTACAACCAACGCCAGATATCCTCCATGGCCAGATTCCTAAATCGAGCGCCTTTGTCCAATCGAACAGATTACCGGCTTTTTATCATCATTTCGCCTGGCTTCCCGGATTGACCTTAAGAAAACGGGATTGGAATCGTAAGGTTCAATTCCGTCTGGCACCGGAACCCCGAGGGTTTCTATACCTTCCCTACCTAAAACGTGGCGTATATTTTCCGGAAGTCACAGACTGGCATTTTACCTAATCCCAGGTTGTTCGTCATTCGGTTTACCCCGAAATTCCCGCCCCAATTTGATCCCCAAAAACATCCATGAGCACACCCTATAAAACTGTTGCCTTCCAAACCGTAGGCTGCAAATTAAACTATGCGGAAACGGATACGTTGGCGCGTTCCTTTCAGGAACTGGGATACCAGACGGTTCCCTTCACTGATTCCGCGGATGTTTATGTGCTCAACACCTGTTCTGTCACGGAAAACGCCGATCGTGACTGCCGGAAACTGCTTCGCCAGGCCCGGCGCCGAAATCCTAACGCCTTTATTGCCGTTACCGGGTGTTATGCTCAATTAAAACCGGATAATTTGGCAGCTTTAAATGAAGTCAACGCTGTCTTTGGTTCCGGAGAAAAATTATCATTGTTGGATCAAATTGAAGCCTTGGACCTAACAACGACCACGGTTAGTGCCGCTCCGGTGGATCAGCTTACCGACTTTCAACCGTCCTATTCTTTGGAGCATCGAACCCGCGCATATCTTAAAGTCCAGGATGGATGTGACTATCCTTGTACATACTGCACAATCCCGTTAGCCCGGGGAAAAAGTCGGAACGCTCCCATTCCACTCCTGGTAGAACAGGCACAGCACATTGCTTCTTCGGGTATTCAGGAAATCGTGCTCACGGGAGTCAATGTGGGCGATTTTGGTCAGACCACGGGTGATTCCTTGGAAGATTTGCTGAACGCTCTGGATCGCCAATCCGGGATCTCACGTTTACGAATATCGTCGATTGAACCGAACCTGCTCACCGACGGGATTATCGATATGGTGGTTACCTCGCCCAGGTTGGTCCCCCATTTTCATATTCCTCTCCAGTCCGGTTCGGATCGGATCTTACGAGCCATGAAACGTCGTTACCTCCGCGATCTTTTCGCTGACCGGGTTCAATCCGTCCGATCCAAACTTCCGGATGCTGCTTTGGGGGTGGATGTGATTGTGGGATTCCCTGGGGAAAGTGAAGCGGATTTTCAGGAGACGTATCAATTTCTCCACTCATTGGACATTTCCTATCTACATGTGTTTTCCTATTCCCAACGGGATCATACTCCGGCGGCCGTGTTGCCAAATGCGGTGTCATCGGATGAAAAAGCCCGACGCAGTCAAAGGCTGCGGATTCTATCCAAAGAAAAACGCCTCAAATTCCAACGGCGCTTTGAAGGAACCACCCGCGACGTCCTTTTTGAATACGAAAAAAATGGCCGGTGGTGGGGCCACACGGACAACTATATCCTGGTGCAGGTCGAATCTATTATTCCGCTCCATAATCAACTGGTTCCGGTTCGATTGGAAAATGCGTTTGATGATTTCATGACCGGACACCTGGTTTAGCCACTATGATTCGAGCAGAGCAGCTCAGTAAATCTTTTCCCGACCGTGTCTTATTTCAAAATGCCTCTTTTTTAATCAATCCTGGTCAGCGAGTGGGTATTGTGGGTCCCAATGGCGCCGGTAAGACCACTCTCCTCCGACTTCTCATGGGACTGGAATCGCCATCGTCCGGTTCAGTGTATCGGGACCGTCAAACAGTCATCGGATACTTGCCCCAGGAAATCCCTGCGGGAAGTGATCGCACCATTTTGGGCGATGTCCTGGCTGCTTTTCCCCGATTGGCGGAACTAGAGTCTGAGATTAACCGTCTTAACATGAGCGCGGCAGTACAGACCGGCGATTCAGCAGCGCTGAAACAGTTGGGTAATCTCCAGCACGAATATGAAGTTTTAGGTGGTTGGACCCGGGAGACGGAAGCCAAAGCCATTCTGACCGGTTTAGGATTTCATCCAGAGCAGCTTCATCAACCTATGAATACCCTCAGCGGCGGGTGGCGCATGCGGGTAAAGTTGGCGGGACTTCTGCTAACCCATGCCGATTTTTTATTTCTGGATGAACCCACGAATCATTTGGATTTAGAAGCAGCGCTTTGGCTGGAAAACTTTCTGACCCAATGGTCAGGCGGACTGGTTCTCATCAGTCATGATCGGGTATTCCTGGACAAATTGGTGTCCCATATTCTGGAGGTTAATCAGGCCACCGTACAATTATTCACCGGGAATTATTCTGCTTATGTAAAGGCAAAAAAGGAACAACGCGATCACCTCTGGGCTGCCTATCGCAATCAACAAAAGAAAATTGAGGCAACGGAACGGTTTATTGAGCGATTTCGATATAAAAATACTAAAGCCTCCCAAGTACAAAGCCGGATCAAGCAATTAGAAAAAATGGATCGTGTGGTTCCTCCGGAGGAGGGTGTCCCAACGTTTCGTCTCACCCTTCCCGAACCCACCCGCGGCCCTCAAGTCTTGGCTTCACTCAACCAGGTCACCAAAATGTTTGGTACACATACAATCTACTCTGATCTTAACCTCACCATTGAACGAGGACAGAAATTGAGTCTGGTGGGTCCCAATGGTGCCGGAAAATCCACACTGCTGAAGTTATTGGCGGGTGTGGAACACCCTACCGAAGGAACCTGCACAATCACGCCAGGTGTTCAGGTCAGCTATTACGCTCAACATCAACTGGATGTATTAAATCCCCATGAAACCGTCTTGGACACGATCCGTAAGGAAGTTCCCGATTGGTCATTGACGGATTGTCGCACGTACCTTGGAGGGTTTCTGTTTTCCGGTGACGAAGTCGATAAAAAAGTTCTGGTGCTGTCTGGCGGGGAAAAGGCTCGTCTGGCTTTAGCTCGGATGCTCTGTACGCCCGCGCACCTGTTATTGCTGGATGAACCCACCAATCATCTGGACTTGACCTCGCGAGACGTGGTGGAATCGGCTCTTGCCCGTTTTTCCGGAAGCATTGTTTGTATTTCCCATGACCGGCATTTCCTGAATACAGTCACCGATTTTACCGGTGAAGTAGGAGCGGGAACCATTAAACTTTTTTCCGGCAATTATGATTACTATCGTTGGAAGAAAAGCCAGACCCAACCATCCACGGAATCCCCCATTCCGAAGTTGTCCCCAAAATCCCCATCGGTCTCTCTGTCATACGCAGATCGGAAACGGAAAAAGAATCGACGCCAGAAAATTACGCGTCTTCTGGCTGAAGCCGAAGCTGAACTGGAGACCATTATCCGCCAGTTTGACGACCCACAAATAGCTAGTGACTTTGAAGCTCTTCAGGCGTTGCAACGTCGTCAGAAAGATTGCGAAGATACCCTCCTATCTCTCCTGGAAGAGCAGGAACAATTGGATCGGGATCTGAGCAATCCCTAGAGTCTGTTTACCGTTATTAAACCGGTCCCCGGATAATCGTATGACCGGAAACCGGAGACAGGATGTAGGAAGCAGTTGGCAGGAGGAAAAGTTGAAAGTCGAAAGTTGTGAGATACGGAACGGGCGGTGTGAAGTGTGACACTCCATTCCTCCAATTAAATAATTACTCCTTACTCATTACGCGTGAGTGGTTTCATACGAATAATATTTGCCGAATTGATAGATTATACCTGGAAATAATGTATTAGAAGATAAGGGGATTACCTGGTCCTTTTTTCTTGTATCGGCATGTTTAACTCCTTAATTTCTGCTGTGAATACTACAGAAAATCTGCTGTCAACAGTTCAGAAAACGGCTTGGAGCTATGGCGAACAGTTCGAAATCCTGGTGACTGCAAAGGAGTAAAGGATGGCAACGGAACACGATTTGAATGATCCCACCACGCCCCTGTTTCCCCTCCGTGTGGTGTCTCAATTGACCCATACTTCGGTATACGCGATTCGGCAATATGTGGACCTGGGATTGATCATTCCGTACCGGACACCAACCAACCGCTATTTATATTCCCGGACCGACATCCAAAGGATTCACTGCATACGGAAATACTTGGATGAATATGGTCTCAATATCGCAGGAATCCGATCCCTGTTTGCCCAGGTTCCCTGCTGGTTGATAAAGCCATGTCCGGAAGAAGATTGTCTGGCCTGCGATGCCTATACATCGATTATTGAACCCTGTTGGCAGGTGACCGTAAAGGGAGCCACCTGTCAGCAAACTGATTGCCGAACCTGCAATGTGTATCGATTACCTGAAAAATGTCAGGATATTAAAACCCTATTCAAAACCTTAACCTCAGCTTCGGCTGGGAATTCCTCACAGGAGTAACTCTATCATGAAAAATCTCGTCATTTTAGGCGCCGGAACGGCCGGGACGATGATGCTGAATAAACTGGAACCAGTCCTGGACAAAGATGAATGGCACATCACGATTGTGGATCAAGTGGAAACTCACTATTACCAACCGGGATTTTTATTCATCCCGTTTGGGATTTATACCCCCAAAGATGTGGTGAAGCCGAAACGGGAATATTTCCCCGCCGGAGTGGAAGTCATCTTTGGGACTATTGATAAAATTGAACCGAAATCCAATCGGGTGCTCATGGAAAATGGTAAGGTGTTGCCCTACGATTTTCTCATTATAGCCACGGGAAGTAAAATCAATCCTGGTGAAATTGAAGGAATGATTGGTCCCGGTTGGCAGAAGAATATTTTTGACTTCTACACGCTGGAAGGCGCCACCGCCCTATCGAAATTCCTGAAATATTGGGAAGGGGGAAAACTCGTCCTGAATATCGCTGAAATGCCAATAAAATGCCCAGTGGCTCCCCTGGAATTCGTCTTTTTAGCGGATTGGTGGTTTACGGAGCAAGGCATCCGGGACAAAGTAGAGATTGAATTTGTAACGCCTTTGGACGGCGCATTTACCAAACCTAAAGCGTCTCAGGTCTTTGGTGATTTCCTGGAAAAAAAGAACATTAAACTGATTTCGGATTTCAACATCGCCAGGGTGGACGCCGAAGCCAATAAAATTGTGTCCTGGGATGAACGGGAAGTATCCTATGATCTGCTGGTGACTATTCCAACCAATATGGGAGATGAGGTGATCGCTCGCTCCGAAATGGGTGATGAATTGAACTTCGTTCCCACGGATAAACACACGCTGCGATCCAGGGATTATGAAAACATCTTTATTATCGGGGATGCCACCGACCTGCCCAGCTCCAAAGCCGGGTCCGTGGCCCATTTTGAATCAGACGTTCTCTTTGAAAATCTGTTAAGCGCCATAGAAGGACGCCCCCTCCGTGCTTCGTTTGATGGTCATGCCAATTGCTATATCGAATCGGGCTTTGGAAAGGGAATTTTGATCGACTTCAATTACACCACGGAACCTCTGCCGGGGAAATTCCCATTACCGGGCGTCGGTCCTTTCTCCCTTTTGGAAGAAACCAAGATGAATCATTACGGGAAAATTATGTTTCGGTGGATGTATTGGAATCTCCTGTTGAGGGGCGCTGAGCTTCCCATCGAATCCCAAATGCTTATGGCGGGAAAGCGAGCCTGACATGGATTCCGCGACACTTGAAACCCAATTAGCAGAAATCCGGTCCCAACTGGATTTTATCGCCACTGAACTGGCGGAATCCCGCCGCCAGCGACTGGAATTCCAGGAGCTCCGGGATGATCTGAATGTCATCGCCAAGGATGTTTTCCAGACTGCCGTAGTGGAACTGGAAGACGTGGCGCCCTTCGTCCATACTGGCGATTTCCTTCACCTGCTGAAGAAGATCATTCGGAATACCCGCAACATCACGGCGATGGTGACCAAACTGGAGAGTCTCCTTGATTTTGTTGAGGATGGTCGGCCCATTTCCAAAGAATTGTTCAACGATTTCCTCATGTATCTGGATGAGTTGGATCGGAAAGGATATTTCGAGTTTGGACGGGCGGCCTTGAAAATCATAGACAATATTGTCACTCATTTCTCTGTGGAAGATGTACGCCTCTTAGGTGATAATATTGTCACCATATTGGATACCGTCAAAAACTTGACCCAACCAGAAATGCTGCATGCCATCAACAATGCAGCGTCTATCTATAAAACCCTTGATCCTCGGGAGAGTGAATCCTATTCACTCTGGCGGATGGTTAAGGAATTAAATACACCGGAAATGAAGCGGGGTATCGGCTTTATGGTGATGTTTTTAAAAAACATTGCCGCCGAAAATAGCTCCCCCACTAAATCGCAACCCACCAAAGGAGAATAAGTATGGCTACTAGAGAATTAGCTGGCGTTACCATTGAATTTGATGATGATGGTTATTTGGAGGACGCCAGCGTCTGGAACGAAGATATTGCTGCTGCATTGGCGAAGGAAGAAGGGATTGATGAATTGACCGATCGCCACATGCAGGTTATCCAATTTATGCGCAAAGAATTTGAAGAAAAAGGCTCCGGACCTTCAATCCGTCGGCTGACCAAAGAAAGTGGAGTTCCTATCAAGGAACTGTATGAACTCTTTCCGGGTGGGCCGGCAAAAAAAGCGGCCCGGATTGCTGGCATCAAAAAGCCCCATGGCTGTATCTAACTCAACCTGGAGAAAATCATGAGTGACTCCGAATCGATTAAAAAAGTATCCATAATCTGCGCTCACGGAGGATTGGACGAAGTCTATCCCGCGCTGATTTTGGCTAATGGCGCTCGAATGGAAGGCATCGAAGCCACGATCTTCTTTACCTTCTTTGGATTAAACGCCATTATGAAAAAAACCTGGGAAAATCTGAAAGTGGCTACGGTAGGAAATCCCTCCCTGAATCTGGCTATGCCCATGCTGGGAATGCCCATCACTTGGCCCTTTCCCACCCTCATGGGCGCCCTTCCCGGCGTGTCTAGTTTTGCCACGCACCTGATGAAGAACGAAATGGAAAAGTTGGATATTCCTCCGGTTCCGGAATTTTTGGAAATGATTCACGACTCTGGTGGTGAACTCTATGCCTGTAAGTTGGCTATGGATATGTTCAAGATAACCAAAGATGACCTGGTGGAACCCATTGATGATGTGCTTACTGTAGGCGAATTCTACGAAAAATCAGCCGGAGCGACGGTGCTCTTTACCTGATTCTTGACCTTCAATAATCAAGGTGAATGTCGCAGGCATCGTCTTCATGACGGTGCCTGTTTTTTTTCAGTGATTATTGTTATCTAGGGCGTCGCTTAATAAAAACAAAGGGCAAGAAAACCAAAATCAGGGCATTAAACTTCAATCCAATCAGAAACACCCCCAAGGTTATCAACCATTTGGTCTTTGCTGGAAGTGTTGCCAGTCGGTTAAACCACTCCATGTGCTGTCAACGATGCGTGGGATGAGGGTTATGAGGTGTGATTTTTATCCCCGCGTTAGTGCAACAATATTCGATGAATTGGGTTGACCCGCGAGGATCATTCGGATAATCACCGGTAAAAACCAATTCACCAATCCGCACATTCAAAATATTCAACAGGGTATTCATATCCCAAAAAGATTGTTCATACTCAGTATAGGCGGCATCTTGGCTTTTCAGTTATTATGATTCATTCGATCAATCCAGGGTTGCTGCTGAGAAGAAAATTACCGCCAATCAGCCGCTTCTGCCAGCGATACGGGACCATTGTTCATTGTTTTTAGAATAATGTCCGAAGTAGATTTCCCTACCCCATGTCACTCCAAATAATATTTATGCGTATTCATCGTATCGAAGGACTCCCAAAATGCATATGAGTGATGCCTTGATCTCACCGGCCGTCGGTGGAACCCTGTGGATTTCAGCGCTTGCGGTTACCCGCTACTCAGCTCGCCGACTGGAAGAACGGCACATGGATGATCTTCCACTGATGGGGGTTGCCGGCGCATTTGTATTTGCGGCGCAAATGATCAATATCTCCATTCCCGGAACCGGGTCCAGTGGCCATTTAGGTGGGGGACTTCTATTGGCCTTTCTATTAGGTCCGGAAGCAGCATTTCTTGTTATGTTTGCGGTGCTCTTTATTCAAGCCACGTTTTTTGCTGATGGCGGATTGCTTGCTCTGGGATGCAATGTGATTAACATGGGGTTTTTCCCGGCGTTTATCGCCTATCCCCTGGTGCGGCGGTTTTTTTCCCGGTCGGGTTCCACTCTGCCGCGCTTTCAGATAATGGGTGCGGCGATTCTGGCAGTGGAATTAGGCGCTATCGGTGTCGTTTTGGAAACGGCTCTGTCAGGATTTGCCTCCTTAAACTGGAAGCCATTTTTAGCAGCATTTTTACCGATCCACCTGGCCATCGGAATGTTGGAAGGATTCCTCACTGTGGCGATTCTTTCCTTCCTATTCAGACTCCGACCAGAACTTATTCCGAATCCACACACCTCGGCCAAGTCATCCTGGTGGTCAAAGAGTTGGATTTTCCTGGTTCTAGCTTTGGGACTGGCGGGTATAGGCAGTCGTTACGCCTCCCAACATCCGGATGGCTTGGAATGGGCTTTGTCCAAAGCGCATTTTTCTCAAGAGTCTTCAGTTAATTTTCAGGAAAAAACTGCGCTTTTTCCCGATTATCATCCACGATCTTCATCCGATGATTCATCCTCAGTTGCTGGGATTTTAGGCGTCTTCATTACCTTGCTGTTATTGGCTGGCGTCACCTATTATTTTAAACACCGATCAGCAAACCCACCGCGCAAAGGACCGTGAATACTGGTATCCTAACCCGGGCTTTAGCAGAAATTCGATCCCTGGATGCCCTATCCCGGCAATCCTCGTCTGTCCATAGCCTAGACCCCCGAGCAAAACTTATTTTGGTTTTTACTTTTGTGGTCGTTGTGATGTCCTTCTCGCCCTATACCATCCAGGCCCTCATTCCCTTCTTTAGCTTCCCAATCTGGCTGGCCACGGCAGGACGGATTCCCTTTCGGGCGCTCATATGGAAACTAGTAATTATTTTACCTCTGGCGATTTTAGTGGGTGTGTTGAATCCTTTTCTAGATACCGCCCCCCGTTCTTTACCCGTCTTCGGAGTAGTGGCTCAGGGTTGGATTTCGCTGGGATCGATAATACTCCGATTTTTATTGAATGCCAGCGCTGGATTGCTTCTCATTGGAACTACGGGAGCCATGCCCATTGCTCAGGCCTTGACGGCCCTTCGCTTTCCCAACGTTTTAAGCACCCTGTTTCTTTTAATTTATCGGTACCTTTTTATCCTTACCGATGAATTCATTCGTCTAAATCAAGCACGGCAATGCCGTTCCGCTGGTGGATCAAGGCTGTCTCCTTCCGTAGCAGGAGCCTTAATAGGATCGGTGCTCCTCCGTACCTGGGATCGAGCAGAACGGATTACCAATGCCATGCGATTGAGAGGATTTACCGGTCCTACACCCCTTTCCTCTCCATTGAAATGGACCGTCCGTGATACCCAAGTCGTTTTGATTTGGCTTATCCTGTTTGGTGTTTTCCGTCTTTCGAACCTTCCGGATGTGTTCGGCCGGTTATTCCTGAGCCTACTCCCATGAGCCATCATCTGGTTGAATGCCGTAACCTGAACTTTGCCTATCCGGATGGCACGGTGGCACTGAAGGATATCACGTTTCGCATTACGCATGGTGAATCGGTAGCCCTGATTGGCGCCAATGGAGCCGGAAAATCCACTTTACTGCTCCATTTAGCTGGAGTGTTTCTGCCCCAGGCCGGATCGGTCCAGGTCGGTGATGTTTTCGTGGATCGAGCCCATTTGAACGAGGTTCGTCGTACGGTGGGTTTTGTGTTTCAGAATCCCGATGATCAGCTTTTCATGCCCACGGTTTTCGAAGATGTGGCCTTTGGTCCTCGAAATTTGGGTACACCTGAGACAATTTTAGAAGCTGTAGTGATGGACGCTCTTCGGAATGTGGGCACTGAACATCTCCGGGATCGTCCCCCTTACCATTTATCCGGGGGAGAAAAACGGGCCGTTTCAATCGCTACAGTATTGGCCCTCAACCCTAAAATATTGGTTCTTGATGAGCCCACGTCTAATCTGGATCCCATGAATCGTCGGAAAGTAATTCACCTTTTGAATCGGTTCACTCATACCCGCATTCTGGCCACTCATGATTTGGACATGGCGTTAGATGTGTGTGAACGAGTAATCATTCTTCATCGTGGGCGAATTACCGCCGATGGGAAAGCCAGCGATTTGTTATTCGATAGTGAATTATTGCGCCAAAACGGCTTGGAACTGCCCCTACGATATCAGGGGAACACTAATTCAACGCAGCACAAATAAAACGCGATATCCTTTGGTGTATTTAACCTGGGGAATCAAGATAATTTAAACCCAGGTTCTTTTCTCCTTCTCCGATATATCGTAACTTTACCGTCTTCAATCATGGGAAAAATACTTAGTCTAGGATATGCCACCCTATCTGTCGAGATTGCCTTTCGAGGGGTTGAACTCGTCACAAGCGCCAAAATTTCAAATGCACCGATTACGGTGCATTTTTTTTAGGAAAGGATATGAATGAGCACGATACAAAAACTGGTCGAATTACAGGAAATTGATTCCCAGCTTCAGGAACTTGAAGAACTTCTAGGCAATCTTCCTGAAAAAGTTGCTGAATTGAAAGCGGAAGAGGACCGTCTTACCACAGCGGTAGAGGCGGGACGAACCCGGTTGAAAGAAATCGAAGTCCAATTGGAAAAAAATGAATTGGATATTCAGATTTATCGTGAGAAGATTGACAAACATAAAGATCAGTTATCTCTGGTTACCACAAACCGTCAATATGATGCCATGATGGCGGAAATTGAAACCCTGCAAAACAAGCTCCAGGAATTGGAGACCCAGAACCTGGAATTGTTGGAAGAGAAATCAGAATTGGAATCCAGTGTCGAGGAGCAGGCTTCCAATTTATCGACGTTGAGTACAGACTTGGCAGAACGTCGGGAAAAACTGGAGAAGCGTTATGCTGAAACTGCCGCCGAAAAGGAATCACTGGAAGCGGCACGGGAATCCAGGGTAGCCGAGATCGATGATCGCTATCTCCGTCAATATCAGCGTATTGGCAATGCCCGGGATGGGCTGGCAGTGGTTCCCGCCAACGGCAATGCCTGCAGTGGTTGTGGAGCGGTAGTTCCGCCGCAGATCGTTTCGGAAATCCGAAACAATTCCGCCATTCACACGTGTGATGTGTGCGGACGTTTTTTATTCTGGAAACATTAAAACGGATTTTTTCGTTTCGCTTTTTTACAGGAGAGTTGGTCGGATGGCTACTCTGATCCCGTTCTGGCGGGATCGGGGAGGAAAGTCCGAGCACCGCAGGATAGGGTGCCCCGTAACGCGGGGAATCCGTGAGGATATGGAAAGTGCAGCAGAAACTAGACCGCCCTCCCGTTCCGACGGGAGAGTAAGGGTGAAACGGAGGTGTAAGAGACCCCCAGTTCCGCCGGCGACGGCGGAAGCTTGTAAACCCCACCCGGTGCAAGACCAAATAGGCTCCGATGGCTTCGGCCCCGATGTGATCCGCGTCGTGCTTCCTTTGGAAGGAGAGGAGCGGGTAGGTTGCTTGATCTCGGTTGCAAGACCGGGACCAGATGAATGGCCATCTTCCCGGAGACATTCGGGAAACAGGACTCGGCTTATAGACCGACTCTCCATCTCAATTTCGAATTTCCAGCATACACTTGGATTAGGGAGCCCTTGCGCATGAGGTGGATTTTCCCCGAACCAGATCCGGATATTATCCAACGGCTCATCCGGGAATTCAATTGCTCGGAAATTCTGGCCCGGGTCATGGCCAACCGACAGGTTCAGTCCCTGGAATCCTCACGCCCCTTCTTCGATCCGGAGCTTACACGACTCCATGATCCCTTTTTAATGAAAAATATGGACCAGGCGGTGGAGCGAATCCTTACCAATTTGCAAAAGGAAATTCCGATCCTCATCTTTGGCGATTATGACGTGGATGGCACCACCGGCGCGGCTCTTCTCACAACTGCGCTTCATTATTTTGGATTTAAAACGGTGGTGGAAGTCCCGGACCGGGAACGGGACGGTTATGGCTTGTCCATCAGAGGGATCGAGCATGCCCGGGACTCAGGCGCCGATTTAATCATCACCTGTGATTGCGGTATCAATGCCTTTGATAAAGTGGATTACGCCCGGAAGGTGGGCGTTGATGTCATTATCACCGATCATCACACCCCTGACGCCGCTCTGCCGGAAGCCGTGGCTATTCTCAATCCCAAACAGGAGGAATGCGCCTACCCGTTTAAAGGATTATGCGGGGGCGGCGTAGCGTTCAAACTGATTCAGGCCCTGGCCCAAAAACTAAATCGGGATTGGGCGGAGATTCCCAATATTCTGGAATTGGTTACGTTGGGAACGGCTGCCGATATGGTACCCATTCTTGATGAAAATCGGATTATCGTGAGTCACGGTATTCGTCGTCTAGAAGAAACCTCCCATCCCGGGTTGCGCGCGCTGTTAACGTCCGCCAATCTCCAAGATCGGGAATTGACCGTCAGCCGTCTGGTGTTTGGCGTCGCTCCGCGGATCAATGCCGCTGGACGAATGGGCGATGCCAATCGCGCTGTGAATCTTCTCCTGGCCAACGATCCCCAGGAAGCGGCGCGTTTATCGGAAGCGCTGGATAAAGAAAACAGCCGGCGCCAGGCTATTCAGCAGGACATGGTGGATGAAGCGTTACGAATGCTCCATGCTGAGATTGATCTCAAACATGATTATGCCATTGTTCTTGGGCATGAAGATTGGGCGCCTGGTGTCATTGGCATCGTAGCTTCCCGAATTAAAGAAGAATACCATCGACCAACTATCATCATCGCCTTTGACGAGAACGGATTGGGCAAAGGATCGGCCAGGAGTATCACGGGTTTAGACCTTTATGAAACCCTTAGCGAGTGTCAGGAATATTTGGAAGGGTTTGGCGGTCATCCCATGGCCGCCGGATGTACTCTCAAACGGGAACAATTTGAACAGTTCCGCACCGCATTTATTGAAGCCTGTAATTCCAAATTAACCCCGGAAGATTTGGAACCGCGTCTTGTGTTGGAGGGGGAATTAACGTTTACCGATATTAATCCTCGTTTCATGCGCTTCTTAGAAAAATTAAGTCCCTATGGTCCCGGAAATATGCGTCCGAAATTTGCGGCTCGTGGCTTGGAAGTTGTGGGGAATCCCCGTCTGGTAGGCAATGGGGACCACCTGAAATTTAAAGTTCGGCAGAACGGCCGCACCATGGACGCCATTGGGTTCAATCTGGGAGATTACTATGAAAAACTGATTACCGGCTGGCCCGTGGATTTGGCTTTTGTAGTGGAGGTGAATGAATGGCAGGGACAGTCCAAGCTTCAACTGAATGTTCGGGACATTCAGATTAGCAGGGATTAATCTCCTTTTCCGACCTCAACATTTTTCAGGAATTCCAGGTCGGGATTAAATAAATTCCAGGTAGCTTCAAATGAAAATGACTTCCTTTCCAAACCTATGAATAGACTGTAGGATCTGTTTATGCGTCGATCAAAAATTACGGGGGTTTCCCACGCCGTTCCAGAGCGAGTGGTTACCAACTTCGATCTGGAAAATATGATGGAGACTTCCAATGAATGGATTGTGGCTCGAACCGGGATCGAAGAACGGCATTGGGTCGTGGACGGTGAAGGAACAAGTGATCTGGCTTTACGTGCCGCTCAGGGCGCCATCCGAAAAGCCGGCATTTCACCGGAAGATATTGATCTGGTGGTGGTGGGTTCCCTCACGTCAGATTATTTTTTCCCGGGCGTTGGTAATCAGCTCCAGGATCTTCTAGGCTTGAGAACTGTCCCCAGTTTTGATATCAAAGCCGCCTGTTCAGCATTTATTTATGCTTTGTCGATTGGGGATCAATATGTCAAAACCGGTCAAGCCGATACGGTATTGGTGGTGGGCGCCGAAGTGCAATCCACGGCCTTGGATGTGTCCACTGCCGGTCGGGACATGTCCGTGTTATTCGGTGATGGAGCCGGTGCCGTCATCCTTCAGCCTGGTGATGATTCTTCCGGCATATTGTCCACCCATCTCCATTCACAGGGAAAATATTTAAAGGAACTGTGGTGTGAAGCGCCCGCATCCCGATTTAATCCCCGTCTCTCTCCGGAAATGCTTGAGGAAGGTCGGCATTATCCCAAAATGAATGGTCGAGAGGTGTTCCGTCATGCCGTCACCCGATTTCCGGAGGTGATTCATGAAGCATTGGAAAGCAACCACCTTTCCATCGATGACGTGACCCTTATCATTCCCCACCAGGCCAATCTACGGATCAGCCAAATGGTGGCAAAAAAACTGGGTGTGAGTATGGATCGGATGTTTAGCAACATTCATAAGTACGGAAACACTACCGGTGCCTCCATACCCATTGCCCTGTCTGAAGCCCTGGACGCGGGTAAAATCCACGCCGGGGATGTGATTATTCTGGCGGCCTTCGGTTCCGGGTTTACCTGGGCCTCCGCCGCTATTCGCTGGTAACCTTAAATACTTGATAAACTATGGATACATTATTTTTTACTGAAGAACATGAAATGCTCCGGGATATGGTCCGGGATTTTGCGAACAATGAAGTGGCTCCCCTAGCCCGTGAATTAGATGAAACCGGTCGATTTCCACGGGAATTGGTTTCCAAAATGGGAGAGCTGGGCCTCATGGGAATTCCCGTGCCGGAACAATACGGTGGCGCCGGGATGGACACGGTGGCTTATGCTACGGCGGTCATAGAACTGGCCAAGGTAGACGCATCTGTCGCTATCACCATGGCGGCTCATACTTCACTGGGCACTATGCCTATCGTTTTGGCCGGGAATGAAGAGCAAAAACAAACCTGGGTTCCCCGGCTTGCTTCAGGGGAAATTTTAGGTGCTTTCGGTCTCACGGAGCCGGGCGCTGGAAGTGACGCTGGCTCTACCCAAACTACCGCTGTCCGAGACGGAGACGATTATATTATCAATGGAGGTAAAATTTTTATCACCAATTCCGGTGAAGCTGGCGTGTTGTCCTTAACCTCTCAAATTGTTGAGGATGGAAAAAAGATCGGGATTGGCGCCTTTGTCATTCCCACCGATACGCCCGGTTTAACCATCGGCCCCAAAGAAAAGAAAATGGGATGGCGCGCTAGTGACACTCGCCAATTGTTTTTCCAAAACATGCGGGTACCTGCCACGTGCCTGATGGGTAACCCCCACAGCGGATTTAAAACCTTTCTCAAGACCCTGACGGGAGGACGAATCTCCGTGGCAGCCCTGGCTGTGGGCACCGCGGAAGGAGCCTATGAAAAAGCCTTACGTTATTCCACTGAACGAGAGGCATTTGGGCGTCCTATTCATCGGTTCCAGGCGGTGAGCTTCAAATTAGCGGATATGGCGACACGGATCGAGGCGGCCAAGCTGCTGGTATTCCACGCCGCCTGGCTCAAGGACCAGGGCCGGGACGTGGTGAAAGAAGCGGCCATGGCGAAACTGTTTGCTAGCGAAGTGGCCATGGACGTCACCATCGAAGCCATTCAGGTCCATGGGGGCTATGGATACGTGAAAGATTATGATGTGGAGCGGTATTTCCGGGACGCGAAAGTCCTGGAAATCGGCGAAGGAACCAGTGAGGTTCAACGTCTGGTTATTGCCCGGGAGATTATAAAGTCCGTTCTGGACTAGGGATGCTAAAAAAACTCCACGCCCGGCGACAACACAAAGCCCGGTGGAAATTGATTACCACCCGGTACCGATACCATGCCATTATTCTGACGACATTAGTTCTATTACTGGCCATCTTTTTCCCGACGGGTCCCGCGTTAAAATATACCTACCAGCTCAATGAAATTGCCCGGGAGCCGGTGATTGCTCCTTTTACCTTTCCCATTCTCAAGACCGATGAGAAACTTCAGGCGGATCTAGACGAAGCCTTAAAAGCGGAGCCGTTTTTATTCGTCCGGAATTCCGATGTGGTGGAAAAGTCCATTCAGAACATCCATGATTTTTTTGTTCTGGCCAACGATCTGCGGGAGGCTTATCGAAAATACCGGGAATCGGAGGAACTGGTGTATCGATATCGGTACGAACCACAATATGCCGATGCAAAAACGGAGTTTTCGGCTGACAGCGCCAAGTGGCAGATGCTGGAACAGACTTTCGCGGAAAAATATCCGTTTAAAACTGATCAGGAGCCCTGGGCCTCTTTTCTCCACGTGACCAGCGATACCCTGCCCTGGTTTAATCAAAAGCAATTTGAGGATGATATTGTTCAGATTTGTCGCAATCGGTGGGCGGAAGGGATTTATGACATTGAACGTGATAAAATTATCAGTCGAGAGGTCATGATCGCCCAGGGTGACGTACCGGAAACGGAAAGTCCCGATGCGTTTAATGATCTGCAAGCCGCCTGGATCAAAGCACGGGTTGAAATCAATAAGATGTATGAAGGTGAAAAGGATATTCGCCGAGACCTGGGATACCCTCTCATCGTGGAGTTCATGAAGCCCAACCTGATCTATGATAAAGAGACTACGGAGCGGCGCCAGCAGGCGCGACTGGACCGAGTGCCGCGCTACCAGGGGACGGTACTCAAAGATGAGCGCATTGTGGATAAAAACACGCGCATCACCCCGGACATTCTGCAAAAGCTCACGTCCCTCTCCCTGGCCATGAATCAGCGGGAACGCTCAAGTTCCTTCCTGGACAAGGCCCTGGCGTTTACCGGCCGGACGATCCTGATCGGTGTGATCATTTCCTTCTTCTTCACATTCTTACTTTTATACCGGAAGCACGTTTACGATGATTGGCGAATGATTTTACTCATTTCGTTAGTCTTTTTAACCGGCGTCGGTATCGCTCATGTGGTGGTCATCCGCATGGATGCGTCCGAATATTTGATCCCTATTTCGGTGGCTGCCATGGTGCTTACAATTCTTTTTGACGCCAGGATTGGATTCATGAGTATCACCAGTATGGCGATTCTCACAGGAATCATGATCGGCAACAATCTGGACTTTATTGTGGTGACCATGTTCACCTCCTCGATTGCAATGTATAACATCCGGCAGCTTCGGACCCGGTCCCAACTGTTTACCACCATGTTCGCTCTGATTGGCGCCAGTATTCTGGTGGTGATTGGATTAGCCCTATTTAAAAACTATTCACTGGATAAAGTGGAGAATGATCTCATCTTTCTGATCATCAACAGCGTTGCCGCACCGATTATTACTTATGGGCTTATTGGTCTGTTAGAAATGGTTTTCAATGTGACCACCGATTTGACCTTGATTGAACTTCTGGACTTTGATCATCCTTTGCTGAAACGGTTACAGCGGGAAGCCAATGGAACTTTCAATCACAGTATTGTAGTGGGCAATCTAGCGGAAGCCTGCGCCGACGCCATTGGCGCCCGGGCCTTGCTTTGCCGGGTGGGCGCTTATTACCATGATATCGGAAAAATGACCCACCCCGAATACTTCATTGAAAATCAGTTTCTTGGAAAGAATAAACACAATACACTGACGGCCACTATGAGTGCCAAGATTATTCGCAACCATGTTCGAGAAGGTCTGCGGTTGGCGGAGGAATACGGGTTACCCAAAATTGTGAGTGATTTTATTCCCATGCATCACGGCACGACCCGGGTGGAATATTTTTACCTGAAGGCCGTGGAGGAAGCAGGCGGAAAAGACAAAGTTGACGAAACCGCCTTTCGGTATCCTGGACCGAAACCTAATTCGAAAGAAACGGGTATTCTCATGATTTGTGAGGCGGCGGAAGCGGCTATTCGCTCCATAAAAGATCCGGACATTTTCAAAATTGAAGCCATGCTGGACCGCATTATTCAAAAACGCATCGGGGATGGGCAGTTATCAGAGTGTCCTCTTACCCTGGACGAATTACGGAAGATTAAAGGAACCATAGACGGTCATACGGGTATGCTTCCGGTGCTGCGGGGGATTTATCATATTCGCGTGGAATATCCGGAGGACGAAGAACAACCGCCCAATCCGGATGAGGTTTTTCGGCGTTCTTTGGTGTGAATCAACTGACACTTGAATTTGATCCAACCCTGGATCACTACCCTGAAACGGTGATCCGGGAAATCGTTGAAGCCGTATGGAATAAATACACCGTTAAGGATGCGGATCTAACGGTGATTTTCGGTGATGACGAGTTGTTAAGTCAGTTAAAGGAAGAATTTTTCCATGTGCAGCAACTGACCGACGTCATTGCCTTCCGGTTAAACGATGACCAGGAACCATCTCCCGAAGGAGAAGTGTATATCAGTTTGCCCCGGGCCCGGGAAAATGCGGTTCTTTACCAGGAACCAGAGTCCCGGGAAATCGCCCGTTTGATTATTCATGGCTGTCTTCACTTGCTGGGGTTTGATGATCAAACGGACGAAGACCGCGACGCTATGCGGAGCCGGGAAGAAAGCTTCCTATCCCAGGTTCCCTGGAAAGCATTAAAACCTTTAAGGCAGGAATAATATGACTACTGGTGACAAATTTGAACAATTGATTAAAACCGTTGCCCGGCTCCGGGACCCGGATGGATGTCCCTGGGATCGGGAGCAAACCCATGCGTCGTTGCTTCCATATTTTCTGGAAGAAGTCTACGAGGTAATAGAGAGTGTGGATGAGGGAAATTGGAATACGCTCCGTGAAGAGTTGGGCGATATTCTTCTGCATGTGGTTATGCAGGCCCAAATTGCTGCGGAGGACCACCGCTTTACAGTTGCCGATTCCCTGGATGTTGTTAATGAGAAACTCGTGCGGCGACATCCCCATGTCTTTGGCGATGCACAGGCAGACGCCAGCTTCCACGCCAAACAAAATTGGGAATTGACCAAACATAAAGAAAAAGGACGGGAATCCCGTCTGGACGGCGTTCCTACCACCTTACCCGCTTTGATCCGAGCGCAACGGCTTCAACAGAAAGCGGCTTTTGTGGGGTTTGACTGGGATCGTATCGAAGATGTGTGGGCCAAAGTGCATGAAGAAATTCAGGAAGTGAAAGAGGCTCAAACCGATGGGTCCACCGACCAATTGGAAGAGGAAATCGGCGATGTACTGTTCTCCATCGTCAATTTGGCTCGCTTTCTGAAAATTTCGGCTGAAGATGCCCTTCGGAAAACCAACGAAAAATTTATTCGCCGCTTCAAAGCAGTGGAACGGGAATTGAAATCCCGAGGCCAAGATATCCAGGACGCCACCCTAGAAGAAATGGATGCGATTTGGAATCAGGTGAAAAATAAGTGACCGTACATTTCGATCTTTTTCGCCACCAAGTACGCGAAGGGACACGAAGGGTTCAGAATATCCAGTACCGAATAACCAACAATGAACAACCAATTCCAGGCATCCAACCGCAATTTTCAAAAACTCCATCACTCCATTTTCCATTAACCAATATCAAACCTGACCACCGGCTCTACCGTTACTTCAACACACAGCACTTGTCACCTTTAAACCCCTGGACTTAACTTTCATTCGTCCCGGCGACGATGGTTTTTACAAGGACACTAGAGTGACCAAAAGAGTAACTTGTTTCGAGGAGAAGCCCTGAAATGAAATACAGAACTATCATCAGGTATTCGGTTTACGACAATTGGGTTTGAATTTTAACTGTGCGAATAAAATGAATTGCGAAATGTGTTTTCTTTTGGGCTTGATCAAAATTCGGCCTTTACATAGCAACCATTAGGACTACTCATTATATTTCTAATGAACCAAAGAATAGTAGGAAATGACATTAAAAAGAAGCGATGCTATCTTTGTGGCGAAAATGAAGCAGACTCTCGTGATCATATACCACCAAAAAATATTTTTTTACCAAAACTTAGAGGTAAAGGTGAAGACTTAATAACTGTACCGGCGCATTCAAAATGTAATGGAGCATACTCGAAGGACGACGAGTATTTCCGTTTTTTCTTATCCATTCCTGGCTATTGGAATGATGAGAATGCGCGAGAACTTTGGAAAACAAAAATATTTCAAAGTTTACAAAAACCTAAAGCTAATAGATATAAACAATATTTATTAGCTCTCATAAAACCCATACAGCTATTTTCTCCCAGTGGTATCTATTTAGGAGAATCTGCTCAAATAAAAATCGATTCAAAAAGAATTAATCGTGTTGTTGAGAGAATTGCCAGAGGTATTTTTTATAAAGAAAAAAAATCAATTATGCCTCTGGAAACTGTCCTGGAAATAGTGTATCTAAGACCCCAAGCTAAAAATATACGAGACAAGATTCTCCATTTAGCAAACCCTAAATCCTTCGCTAATGGTTCATTCCTATATTGGTGGAACTATGCACAAGACAGTCCGACCACATGTATATTTTGGTTTACATTTTTTAATTCAATTGATTTTGCCGTCTTTTCATTCGATAGAATGGAATGGGAAAAACGAAATACTAACACTACGTTTAATACCACGTATTAAATGGCTCAAAACAACATATTAAAGGATTCCTAAATGCCTCAAAATTTTAACGAAAAACTGATTGAGCTACTCAGGACTGATCCCCGTTTTGTGGACGATGAAGGGGAACTGGTAAAGGCAGCGGTAATTGACCGGGCATGGAAAACAGATCATGATTTAGTCAGGCTGCTGCTTGGCGATCCTGGAATAAAAGCAAAATTCTTTGATAAGATTGAAAGCCATTGGATTTTCAATATCAATACCTTCATTGAATACATTTCCGACAAAAACTTTCTGGCCAATTCCTATACCCGGTTTCGGAATAAAATCGGTTTGACCATTAACGGGAAATTCCTCCGGGAACGGGGCGAAGTGTCTCTTGTCTGGCCGTATAAAGATTGCGTGCTGGAAGGCGGGCAGACCAAAGAGGAAGAAAAACGCAAAGAGATATTTTTTAATGAAATTCTGGCGCAGGACGAGATCGACCGCCTGTTTGACCCCAAGGTGTTGACCAAATGGAAGCGTTACACGGTTGACGGGGAGCAAGGGGTAACGGAAATCAAGCGGGATGAGAACGGCACAATCAGAGAAAATCTGATGATCAAAGGCAATAACCTGCTGGCGCTGCATACTCTGAAAAA
>CAZHTM010000038.1:0-22749 GCA_964535735.1 uncultured bacterium | reverse complement strand
AGCGAAGTTGGAAATCCCGCGCCTGAGTTGGAGCCATCCCAATTATTTCCCGGTTGTGTGATTGCTTTCTCGTGTGATGATATTACTCCGGCGAAGTTTATTCGTATGAAATTTTCACACGTAATGAGTAAAACGTAATTATTTAATTGGAGTGATGGGGTGTTGGTGTATTGGAGTTTTCCTGGTTCCCGATTTACCTGCCGAAGTCCCAATGAAAATCGGGAAACAGGCAGGTTCCTCTCTCCTGCTTTCATTAAATAATTACTCTTTTACTTTTTACTTTTCCCCTTGTCTCCACAGACTGACCAAAAGAATCCAAATCATACCTATCTCCCTAAGTTGAACCTTCCTGGACATCACGACACAATTGAAATATCACGGAGTACATCTGTTTTAACTGATCCATGGAAAGCCGGTCCCCAACCTGTTCTTTCAACCGGTGTAAAATACGGTCCTCCCGTTGTTGATCTGTGATATCCTGGCCCGTTTCCCGTTTCTGGCGACCAATATCTCTGGCAGTCTGAATCCGCCGGATTATCAAATCCACCAGCTGTTCATCCAGGGCGTCAATTTGTTGGCGTAAACGTTCTAAATCTGAGGATGATTTATTCATGGCTCTCCGGGGTTCCGTTCAAATGATTGAAAAGCCAGGTTTGCAATGCTTCCAGGGATTGAAAAACTTGAGATGTTCGGGCCCGGAGTCGCGCCTCGCTGGTGTGACCACCGGACAGCAACACTCCGTGAACCCCCATCACTTCGGCTACCTCCAAATCATGGAGAGTGTCCCCGACAAAAACGATCGTTTCCGGGTCCAGACCTTTATTGGCCAGCCAAGCCTTTCCCGCCTCTGTTTTTCCATGGGCATAATGATCATTTTGTCCAATAATGTCATCAAAATACGCGGTCAATTGGTGATAATCCATTAGATCGGTCAACATTTGCTGTTTGGCGGCGGAAAACAAGGATTGTCCTACACCAGCGCGCGCCAGGCGATCCAGACAGTCCCGAGCTCCGGGGCGTAACGCAGGCTGGGTCATGCGCCGGGTATATTCCTCGATAAATTCCGTCCCCACCACCTCAAAGGGATGCTCCCGAAAATCAAATCCCAGACGGGCGTAGTAGGTTTTCACTGGAAAAGTGAAGATATTCAGGTAACTTTCCGTGGTTACTCGCGGAAGCTGATAACGGTCCAGTACGACATTAATGGCCTCTACCGACAACCAGAGGTCGTCCAACAAGGTTCCGTTCCAGTCCCATAAAATATGTTTTATTGGCTTTGCTCTGGGTTCCATTAGTGAGATATTAGGCAATGAAGATATATTTTCCTGTAACTTTTCGACTCAATGGACATTGTAGCCCTATCCAAAAAACTTAAATATCGTTTGGCTCAGCCTTTGCCTGGAAAAGATGTTCAACGAATAATGATGACCCGGCCCCAACGACCGGTGGTATGGCCCAACCATCATTCGTTCACTCCAGCAGCTGTACTGATCTTGTTTTTCCCGACCCAGAATGGGATTCACTTTTTTCTGACCGAGAGGACTGAACATGTGCAACACCATAAAGGTCAGGTTTCCTTGCCTGGCGGAGCCTGGGAACCGGGGGAATCGCTGGAAGCTACCGCGCTACGGGAAACCCGGGAAGAAATGGGCATCCCCGAATCTGAGATTACGTTGGTGGGGGCTCTGTCCACGTTACCCGTCCCAATTACTGGATTCACGATCCATCCATTTGTGGGGATTGCATCCCATGAGCCTATGACGCAACATGCCAGGGAAGAAGTGGCCCGGATTATCAAAGTGCCCCTGGATGCCCTTCTGGATGACCATCGTGTGAAAACGGAAGACCGGGTATTCCGTGATACACCTTTTCAGGTGCCTTATTTTCATTTTGACACCGTAAAGGTATGGGGAGCCACCTCCATGATTTTATCCGAATTGAAACAGGTATTAAAGGAATGTCTCTAACCACTATTGGCATTGATTTGGGCGGAACGAAAATTGAGGGGATACGTCTTGGCCCGGATAATACGGTGCAATTCCGGAAACGGATTCCCACCCTCCGCGAGGAGGGCTATGCCGCGATTGTGGATCGATTGATCGGTTTAATTCATGAATGCCAGGGGTCAGACCACTCGCTCCCAGTTGGGATCGGAACGCCGGGCGCTATTTCGCCCAAAACAGGACGGATAAAAAACAGCAATACGGTCTGTCTCATTGGCCAACCTTTGAAAGAGGATCTTGAGGACCGTCTTGGGCAAGGTGTCGTCATGGAAAATGACGCCAATTGCTTTGGGTTAGCCGAAGCGCTGCTCGGAGCTGGTCGCGGCGATGACCTGGTCTTCGGCGTCATTATGGGTACTGGTGTGGGAGGAGGAATTATCTATAAAGGCAATATCCTATCCGGACGCTCTCAGGGTGCCGGAGAGTGGGGACACACGATTTTGCATCCCGGCGGACATTCCTGCTACTGTGGTCGCCAGGGATGTGTGGAAACTTATCTCAGCGGTCCCGCATTGGAGCGCGCCTGGGCAGCCTCCACCGGTATTACCGCCACTCTTCCTGAGATTCTGAGTTCCTATGAAACCCATCCCCGCTTTCAGGCCTGGAAACAGGATTTTTTGAACAATTTCGGAATGGCGCTGGGAAACATAATAAACCTTCTTGATCCCCATGTGGTGATTCTGGGAGGCGGGGTGTCCAATATTGATTGGCTCTATACGGAGGGACGGGAAGCTGTATACCGCCATTGTTTCACCGATAAACCGGATACACCTATTCGAAAACATGAACTTGGTGATTCAGCCGGTGCTTTGGGGGCGGCCCTCCTGGCCAGGACCTTGATATGACCGTTGGTCAATGGTTGCTGCAATTAGAAGCCCTGGACTACGGTCTCATGGGTCTTCTGTTAATCGTCAGCCTGATCCTGGTAAATCGGATCTTAGCCGCTATTCGGAAAGAGGTTCATCAGAAAAATCCCTATTCTGGTCTGGAAATGCCCGGCCCGGCGGTACAATTTATCTTGGCGGCTTTCCTGACAGCCTTGGGATTTGTTTTCCTAAGCCCTTTGATTCATCAATATTTCGCCGACTAAAGGAATTTGGTCTTTTCATGACAACCATTATCTCTGATACGTGTCCTATCCGCACCAAATGATAGGAAAAAACACCGTACACCCAAGCAGAAAATATCGTGCTGATAACATTCAGTCACTTGTTTAACATCTGCGTTTCTTTCCACCTTAGACCCACTATTTCCATGAGTAAAAAACTATCCTTTTTAACGTTCATCCTGAGTGGACTGACACTTCTTTTCGGTTCACCCCAATCGATTTCCGCATTTAATCCGGAAAATTATCGCATCCGTGAAGTGCTGGCCGTTCGCCTGGACAAACCGTTGACCATTGACGGTCGGTTGGACGAAAGTATCTATCAGACCGAACCGCATACAACCTTCATCCAAATCGATCCGGATAATGGGGATCCAGCCAGCGAGGACACCCAGGTCTGGGTTGGATATGACAATAGCTCACTCTATGTGGGCGCTCGGCTTGCGGATAGCAGACCCGATAGTATCATAGGTTACATGAGTCGTCGGGACCGGGGAACTGCTTCCGATGAATTCCAGGTAGCCATCGATACCTACCATGACCGTCGATCCGGATTCTATTTTGTTGTCAACCCGGTGGGGGCAATCCAGGACGGCGCCATGTACAATGATGGCAATTTCGACAATTCCTGGGACGGTGTATGGGATTGGAAAACACGTATTGACGATTCAGGGTGGACCGTGGAAATTCGCATTCCTTTTTCCCAGCTTCGGTTCCAAGCGGATCAGACGGAAATCGTTATGGGCATTGGCTTTGGCCGTCAAATCCAACGTCGGAGTGAACATTCCCTGAATGTATACATTCCCCGGGGTGAGAGCGGGATTGTGTCCCATTTTGCTACGTTACGAGGTATTCGGGATATTAAACCGCCAAAACGTTTTGAATGGCTCCCTTATGTAACCGGCAGTTATAGCTCATTGCCTTCAAGAGATGACAACCCCTTTTATAACGGCACGGATTCCAACTTTGGGGTTGGATCCGATTTCAAACTGGGCATTGGGAATAACATTACCGTGGATGCTACAATTAATCCTGATTTTGGCCAGGTTGAAGTGGACCCGGCCACGATCAATCTTTCAGCTTACGAAACGTATTATGAAGAAAAGCGACCCTTTTTTGTGGAAGGGTCCAATATTTTTCAATTCGGAAAAGGGGGCCCTACCAATCGATACGGATTCAATTTTTCGGAACCGAATTTCTTTTACAGCCGACGCATTGGCCGGGCTCCAACCGGCTGGGCAGATGGGGATTGGGTGAAAATGCCCTCGGTGACATCTATTTTAGGGGCTGCCAAAATCAGTGGAAAATTACCAGGACAATGGTCCCTGGGCGGTCTCAGCGCCTTGACTGACCGGGAATTTGCCCGCACCATTGTTGCGGACAGTATTCGCGGTAAAACCGAAGTGGAACCGCTTACCTTTTATAATTTGTTACGAATCCAAAAAGAATTCCATGAAGGAAAGCAGGGTCTGGGCTTGCTGGGAACTCTAGTAACGCGCAATTTTGCCGATTCGAGTCTACGGGCGAATCTGAATCAGCAGGCTTTCGCTGGGGGAGTAGATGGCTGGACCTTTTTTGGTCCGGACCGCGACTGGGCCTTAAGCGGTTGGTTAGGGTTCTCCAATGTTCTAGGTAGTCGCGATCGCATCACGAGCTTACAACAAAATTCCAGTCACTATTTCCAACGTCCCGATGCGTCGCATTTGGAGGTGGATACGACCTTGACCTCGTTGAATGGTTTTTCAGGACGGTTTCTTTTGAACAAGGAAACGGGACATGTTACCCTAAATGCCAGTTTAGGATTCATTACCCCCGGATTCGAAAGTAATGATATGGGTCTCACGTTTGGAACGGATCGCATTAATGAGCACCTGCTTATAGGGTATAAATGGTACGACCCGGGAGAGGTGTTTCGGTTCGCCTCCGTGAACCTGGCTCATACCACCAACCACAATTTCGAAGGAATCAAAATCAATGAAATGGTTTTCTTCTTCGGATATCTCCAATTGCTGAATTACTGGAGTTTCAACTGGTTTTCTGGCTGGGGTCCCAAAACAGTGTCCGACACCAAACTTCGGGGTGGACCATTGGTTGTTTCACCGTCCGGACTGTTTTTCAGCGGTGGCATCAATTCTGACTGGCGAAAAAATATCACTGGTGGCACCGGGTTTGGCTTCAACCAGTCTGAGAGTGGAGGCTCCGGCTGGAATGTAAACGGGGAACTGGGATGGAAATTTAGCACCAACCTTAATATCAATCTAGATGTAGGTTATTCCGTTGGTACAGAGATCGATCAATACGTGGGTCGCTGGGAAGATTCGGCCGCCGTGGCTATGTACGGCAATCGGTACATAGTGGCGCAACTGGACCGGGAAACCCTGGCTGCCGAATTACGACTGGATTACACCTTCACCCCCACTCTGTCTTTCCAGGTCTATTTCCAACCCTTCCTGGCAACCGGATCCTATTCTCATTTTAAAGAATTCACCCACCCGAAATCCTACGACTTTATGGAATATGGTGTCGATGGATCTTCTACTTTGGAAAAAACCGATGATGGGGAATATCGTCTGGATCCCACCGGTGGAGACGACTCGGATGTGATTGAATTCTGGAATCCGGATTTTAATTATAAATCCATGATCGGAAATGCGGTTCTGCGGTGGGAATTCCGTCCTGGTTCTACACTATACCTGGTATGGACAACCAATCGTTTAGATTTTCAAAATCCCGGCGGAATGTCGGTCCAACGCGATCTGGAGAATCTACTCTCTCAACCCAGTGATAATGTATTGGCGTTGAAAATCACCTATTGGATCGGAACTTGAGAAAACTGAATTACGCGGATACGAGCGGTTTTTCCAGATAATATGGTATAAACAGTCTAACCCGGGTTCCCTGATTTTTCTTGGTGTTCAGTTCCAAACGGATACGATTTAGTTCCAGATATTTTTTGGCTAAAGACATACCCAATCCGATTCCCTGAAATTTTTTCGTGTGTCCTTCACTTTCCTGTGTAAATGGATTAAACAATCGTTTGACGTACTGAGGCGTCATTCCGATGCCGGTATCCGTCACAGATAAAACAATGTATTCATCATTTTTTGTCAACTGGATGGTCACTCCACCGTGGTTAGTATATTTAATGGCATTCTCAATGATATTGGACAATGCTTGACTGAATGAATAGTAATCAACTGTGACCGTGGTTGTCCCTGACAGTCCCTGAAGTTTTAGAGATAGCCCTTTTTCTTCAGCACGGGGTTCCAGTTCAACCACCGTCTGACGAACACAATCTTCCAGATCAATACGTTTTGGATTGATCACAAACGATTGGGTCTCTAACTGGGACATATCCAGAATTTCATGAATAGTATGTAATAGACGTTGTCCACTTTGATTGATAATATCAAACATCCATTCACTTTCGGAATCCATCACCGTCTTAAACTTTTCCTTCAGGCTTTCTGTGAACCCCAATATTGAATTCAGGGGCGTTCGAATTTCATGGGACATGTTCGCCAAGAAAATAGTTTTGACCCGTTCTCCTTCTTTGGCTTTTTTTAAGGCGGACTTCAATTTTGCCTGATACCGTTTGCGTTCGGTGATATCCCGTATGATCGCGGCGGCATGCCATTTCCCATCCAGGTTCATTTTGGAAATGGATAATTCTATAGGGAATTCGGTTCCATCCTTTTTCAGGCCAGTTATTTCGACCGTTTGGCCAATGATCTCCCCCGTTCCGTTCTTAAAAAATTGTCGGAGGCCATTTATCGCATCATCTTGATATTTTTCAGGGGCGACCATTGAATGCATGGACGTACCGATCGCCTCTTCCCGGGAATAACCAAACATTTGTTCGGCGGCAGGATTCCAAATAGAAATATTTCCTTCCGAATCAATCCCTACCACCGCATCCTTGGCCGTATTAATAACGGCGCTGAATTCTACTTCCCGAATATGCCTGGTTCGTTCGGCCAGAACCAGATCCGTCATGTCCCGAGTGGCTTCAATAACTTCGGTGATTTTACCGGAATGATCACGGATGGGGGACATGATAATATCCACAAACCGTTCATGACCATCTTTATCTCTATGAATATGGCGATAATTCACCGGTTCTCCGGTCTCAAAGACCTGTTTTAAATAGCAATCCTCCCCTTCCAAATCACAGGGATGGTCGTTTCGATGGGAAATTGAATAACAGGGCCGACCTAATACCTGATCGCGTTCCAAACCATTGGAAATTAAAAATTTCCGATTGGCATCAAGGATTTTATACTTCCTGTCAATGACGTAAATGTCTTCATGAATATTACAGAATACGGAACGTATATAATTTTCCTTGTCCTCCAGCTCTTTTTTTACCTTGTATTCTTCAGAGACATTAATCGCCATACCCAACAAACCTACAATTTTACCGGAGAGATTCCGAAGTGGTGAATACCATAAACGCAGCCGCTGATTCCGAAAATTGATTTCGCCACGAACGGTTTGACCAGCCAAGGCTCGTTCCACATCGTGTAATTCATCAGGACGGTTTTGAAGGAAATCTTCTGCCGAACGTCCCACCAAATCTTCTGGTGTATATCCCAGACGCTTCAGCCCCCTGCCAGCAATGAAAGTAATGATACCCTTTTCATCTGTTTGGAACAGAATTTCTTCCGTATGCGTTACGATGGTTCGGAATTTTTCTTCACTTTCAGTGATTTTTTCTAGTAAATGCTGGGATTCGGTTATATCCAGAAACGTTCCGCGGTGATGGGTCGGCCTCCCCTGGTGATCATAAACAAAAGTGCAAATAGCGCGTAATATTCGGGTTTCTCCGTCTTTACGAATAATCCGGTGAATGATATCTGAGGGTTGTTTTTCCTCCAAAGATTTTTGAATAGCCGCTTTTATTTTCGGAAGATCGTCGGGATGGACAATTTTAAAAAACGATTCTTGCCGGGGAGGTACTTCTCCAGGAGCAAAGCCGAAAAGCCGGTATAATCCCTCTGACCAAAACCCTTCATTGGTGGCTAAATTGCCTTCATAAAAACCGATGCCAGCCAGTTTTTGCGTTTGATCCATGACCGTAAAATACCGCTCAAGGGCCGCGTGGTGTCGTTTCCGTCGGGTAATATCATTGACTATAAATGCCAGGAGTTGCTTCCCTCCTTCAGAAATCCGAACGGTAAAAACTTCTAATTCGCGTTTTTGTCCATTATTACAAGCTATTTGCGTTTCAAAACGCTTAGACGACCAGCCATTCCCGGATTGTTCAACCTGATGAAATAAAGTATTCGGAAGAATATTTTCCGGTTTCATGTGAATTAATTGTTCCCGTGTCCAACCGCAAAATGTGTCGGATCCTGGAATGGCATCCAAAACTTTATTTCTCTCCAGATCGACCAATAACATCACATCATTGGCCAAGTCTATACCAGATAATTTTTCTAGTTTTCCCAAGGGATCCAGCCCAAAAGTAAAGGCAGGATTTTCCCCATTGGAACTATCCATAATTCCCCCATTTTTTTGAATACAAGGATAGGAAATGTGTTCTTTCAGGGGCGAGGTGCTTGTCGTAAAAGAGTCCCCATTTTCAGAACTAGACGTGCGTTACACTTAAAGATAAGTTATCAGGAATCAGGATTTCTTACAACAATAAACATGAATCAAAAAATCATTAAATCGCAAGTTCGGTAGTTCAGAAAATCCAACATCCAACATCCAACATCCAACATTCAACATCCAACATTCAACATCCAACATTTTACCCACAATTGGACTTCGGAGTGTAAAACAGGGGATTCGGTAGACAGCGCTTTAACCGCTAAATCCGCCGGCTCCTTCTAACAACTCCTGAAAGGCCGGGGCAAAAACCAGCATGGCCACGACCATTAAAATCATAAACACAATCACTAAGCTATAGAACACCAGATTTTGAACAAAAAATGTTTTCATGAACCGAAACGCCGACCCCAACGCTTCTCCATCGCGCTGCTCCAGGGCTTCCCGCAGATCCCGGGCAGCCGCCGTAAGCCGGGTCCCCATGGCGATAAAAAAGACACCCGCTACTACAGTGGGAATGGCGTATACAAAAATCGTGAGGACATACAAAACCCCCAATACAATCAGAAAGATGCCCAAACGATGGCTCCAGGTGGCCAGAGAATCCAGGGCCGGTAATTCAGCGTCCGGTAACGTCAGTTGTTTTGCCTGAAGTTCTTCCGGGATCGTGGATGTCAGATCAGTTTCAGTCATGGGTATTCCTTAGAGTAAATCACTGGCCAGTTCCGCCAGATAGGACCGTTCCCCTTTCTCCAATGTAATATGACTGTACAGCGTCTGGCCTTTCATCCGATTGATCAGATAGCTGAGCCCATTAGATAGGGAGTCCAAGTAGGGTTGGTCAATTTGATGGATATCGCCGGTTAAAACAATTTTTGTGCCTTCTCCGGCCCGGGTGATAATAGTCTTCACTTCGTGGGGTGTCAGGTTCTGGGCTTCGTCGATAATGAAGTACACATTCTGAAAACTGCGGCCTCGGATATACGCCAGGGGGCTGATCACCAGTTTTTCGGATTCCATCATTTCATTAATTTTAAGATATCGGTCGTCCTGTTCATTGAATTGATGCTTGATTACACTCAGATTGTCGAACAGGGGTTGCATATAGGGATCAATTTTGGAGCGGACATCTCCCGGTAAAAACCCTAAGTCCCGGTTACTCAGGGGAACAATGGGGCGCGCTAAATAGATTTGCCAATAGGACCGGCGGCATTCCAAGGCTCCTGCCAGAGCCAACAGCGTTTTCCCCGTCCCCGCTTTCCCGGACAAGGTCACCAGAGGCAGGGCGGGATTAGTAAGAGCCGCTAAAGCAAAGGTCTGCTCCGCGTTCCGAGGCGTGATTCCGTAGGCCGGTTGTTTATTCACTTTCACCAGATAATTCAGTTCGGGATTATAATTCGCCAGTACCGATTTCTGCTGATTTTTAATGATGAAATTCTGATTGGCCACAGGCGTCAAATCTAGTCCGGTACTGTCCCAGGGAATTCCATCGGGCTCCTGATGGATCCGATCAATCAGGGCCGGATCCCCATCCTCGATCCAGGTGACACCGGTGTACAGCTTATCAATACTTTCCACTTTGTCCGTGGTATAATCCTGCGCCCGGATGCCCAGGGATTTGGCTTTCATGCGCAAGTTGGTGTCCTTGGAGACCAGAATCACCTTCCGATCCGGATTTTGTTTCGCCAGGCGGAAAGCACTGTTTAAGATCCGATGGTCCGGAGAATCTTCCGAGAAAACAGAAATCAGATCTTCATCCCATTCATGATCCACAATCACCCGAATTTTCCCTTGAGACCCGTTGTAGCGGATCCCTTCCGCAAAGAGGACATCGCCAGTGAGATCATCAATACGACGTAAAAATTGTCGGGCATGAAAATTGATTAATTCGTTCCCCCGTTTAAAGCGATCCAGTTCCTCCAACACCGTAATGGGGATGGCCACATCATTTTCTTCGAAATGGTCAATACAACTGGAATCGTGGAGGATCACATTGGTATCTAATACAAATATTTTGGGAGAGGATGATTTTTTTGCCGGCACAGGTTCTCCTATCTTATTGCGATCATAGGTTGATTAAATTACATTGAATCCAAGGGAAACTCCAGCCTCGGTTACCCGCGTGAAAGGTAAAAGATAACCAGAGCCAATGCCAGAATAATCAGGCTCAGCATTTGCACCAACGATGGGGACGTCGAGGCGGTTTGATCAGATGATTGAGGGCCGTATTTTCGGCGGTTATAGTGACTGAGTTTAAAACTGAAAATCAATAAACCGCCAAAAAACAGGACAATCCCGATTAAATTGAGCGGATCCATGACCAAAGATAAACGGATTTATTCATTTTCTCAAGAAAGGAAGACCCATGTTTAAAGACACCCTTCTGGAGGGGAAAACTATTCTCATCACTGGCGGTGGCACCGGCTTGGGGAAATCCATGGCTCATCGCTTCTCGGAATTAGGCGCCACCCTGATTATTTCCAGCCGGAAACAGGACGTGCTTGATCAAACTGCCAAAGAAATTTCGGACGCCACTGGACGTACGGTCCTGCCTTTGGCCTGTGATATTCGGAAACCAGCGGAGGTACACCGCGTGGTGGACACCGTACAGGAGCAATTGGGCCCGATCCACGGCTTGGTGAATAACGCTGCCGGAAATTTTATTTGTCCCACCGAGGACCTTACGGAGGGTGGCTTCAAAGTGGTGGTGGACATCGTATTGAACGGGACGTTTAATATGACGCATGCTGTTGGGAAAGCCATGATCGCCGGGGACGGCGGTACCATGTTAAATATTGTCACAACCTACGCCTGGACGGGCTCAGGATATGTGGTTCCGTCCGCCGCCGCCAAAGCCGGAGTACTGGCTCTGACTCGTTCTCTGGCTGTGGAATGGGCCAAATACAAGATTCGCACCAATGCCATTGCGCCTGGCCCTTTCCCTACGCCCGGTGCATGGAATCGTTTGGTTCCTCCCGGGCTGGGCATTGAAAAGGCTATGAAAAAACGAGTGCCATTGGGGCGGTTCGGAGAACACCCGGAACTGGCCAATCTGGCGGCTTATCTCATGTCCGATTTTTCCGGCTATATCAATGGAGAAGTGGTCACCATTGACGGCGGTGAATGGCTGAAAGGAGCTGGTGAATTCAATGACCTGGATCGGCTTCCCAAAATCGCATGGAAGGGATTAAAGGCTCTTCGGAAGGGAAAATAATTCATCGAATCTGGTTCCACGCACGAAAGGTTAAAATCCTACTGAATCTCTTTATTTAATCAAGGTATGAATTTCCTGGCCCATTTTGCCCTGTCCGATTCTAATGAAGATCTGGTGTTAGGCAATTTCCTGGGAGATTTTCTCCGGGCGGGAGAAGACCATACCTGGCCGGAGACTGTCCGCCGGGGCATCCGCCTTCACCGCATGATTGACTGCTTTACCGATGAGCATCCTCGGATCAAAGTCCTTCGCCCCCTCTTTCCTCCACCTCACCGGCGGGTGGCAGGCATCATTCTGGATGTAGTGTTCGATCATTATTTGATTCATCACTGGGAGGAATATTATCCCAGACTGAATCGAGAAATGTTTATCCAATGGTGCTACGCATGCCTGGAAAATCGGGCACAGAATTTTCCACCTGAAGGTCAGCGGTTTTTTCAGTTCATGGCGTCCACCGATCTCCTGAATAGATACGCGACCATGGAGGGTGTGGTCCTTTCCCTGGACCAACTGGCCCTACGCCTTAAGCAGCCCAATGGTTTAGGGGGAACCCTGGACACACTAAAGACCCTGAACACATCCTTGGAAACCGCGTTTTTAGATTTTTATCCAAATCTTATGTCCGCAACCGCGTCCTGGATTCAGTCCCATCCGGAACCTGAATAAACATTGGCGTCCGAGTATTGATTGAATCGCGAGAAACCGTGACATGAAACAAGGATTTGGTCTATTCTATTCGGTACTGGAAACAGATACTATAGAATGGGTAAAAGAAATATGAATGACTAGTTCCTGATGAGTACAACGCTTTAAACAATAGTTTTTTTAGAGTAAATTAATTTGTTTAGGTAGCCGGACTGTTTTGTGATTGGCTCTGTTTGATGAAGCGATTGGGTTATAGTGCAAAGGCGGATTTGATATTTTCCAATTGACTTTTCGTAGAGGTATAACAACCAATGAAACAAATCTTAGTGCAAAAAATTGTTTTATCCTTTCCTGAGTTAAAAATAAGAGAATTTGATATTCCAAAATTCCGGGGTTATCTGGCAAACCGTTACCGGGATTATCATCTAATCCATAACCACCTGCCGGGGGGAAAATTTCATTATCATTACCCGGTGATCCAATTCAAGGTGCTGAATGATGCGCCAACGATTATTGGCCTTGAGGATGGCATTGCCATCTTGAAAAAAGTGTTTATCGACATCGCTCACCTGGAGATAAACGGAAAACAGCACCGAATCAATGAAAAAGCGGTTGTGTTGAATTGCGATCCTTTAGGTCAATCCACTACGCCATTCAAGTATCGGTTTGTTCTGCCGTGGATGCCGTTGAATCAGGAAAATTTCGTAAGATACAAAGCCGCTCCCTGGGCCGAGCGGAGATCGATCCTGGAATCAATATTGGTTGGGAATCTTATCTCCCTGGCCAAAGGATTGCATTACGATATTCCAGCCAAGAATGATCTTCGTGTAGAATCACATTTAACACCAAAAATGCGGAATTTTAAAAATAACAGAATGCTCTGTTTTGAGGGGGAATTTTCAGTGAATTTTTTAATCCCCGATTATATGGGACTGGGGAAACAAACCGCCCGGGGATTCGGTACCGTGGTGAGGATTCACAACGAAAGAAACGAATTAAACGAAAAGAGTCTATAAATAGGAAAATGAACAAAAAGACCATTCGTTTACTTCGCTTTCTTCGTTGTAATAAAACATGAAAGATATAGAAAAGATAAAAGCTGAAAACTTGGCCATGAAGGCTGAGATTGTTGCCAATGGCGGGTCCATTAATATTTCGGATGGTCTGTCACCGGAAGTGGAAAATGAGTTTTTAAAACACATCCTGGAGATTGAACGAGAACCGGATACGCGTATCGGTGACCTGTTACCGGAATTCAGGCCGGCCAATGAATTAACCGATGAGGAAGTTAAAACAGAGTTAAACAGGTTGACGTCCGTTTTGGAGGAAAAGCGAATCTTTTTGGAGGTACCCGCGCACATGGCGTATCGCTTCCTCACGGAGGAAATCATTAATGAATTGATTACCGTGCCTATGTCCAAAAACAGCCATTTGCATCTGGATGGTTGCAGTGGTTGGTGCCCTGACTGTTTTGTGGTGGATTATTGTGAATCTGTGTGGGAAACCTGGACAAAAGAGGAGTTGGAACGCAAGCGGGGAGAAATTATTCAAACTTCATAGGACACTCTTCAAGGTAAAACTATATGTAAAGGCGACAGGCAATCGGAATTATGAAAAAAACAGATCTGAATTTCCGCTCCCTTGTTAATGCACTGGTTAATATTCATAACCAAACCAAGCTGAATGCCGCAAAAGCCATAAATATTAGTTTAACTGTCAGGAATTGGATGATGGGATATTACATCCGTGAATATGAGATGGGCGGAACCGACAGAGCTAAATACGGGAAAAAACTGTTACAAACCCTTTCTAAAGAGCTGGTAAGCCATAGTCTGAAAAGAATGAGCGAACGGGAATTGCGACGTTATCGATTGTTTTACGACACTTATCCTCAAATTCGGGAGGCGCTGACTCCCGAATTCAGGTCTTTATTGCCAACCCAAAAACCGCAAGTCGAAAATCGGGAGTCGCCGACTCCCGAAACCCTGTTAAACGGAAAAGTAATTTTGCAAAACTTATCATTTACTCATATTGCTGAGCTTATCACAATTGACAGCCCCCTGAAACGGATCTTTTATGAAGTAGAATGTATCAGAGGTAATTGGTCGGTTCGGGAATTGAAACGCCAGATAAACAGCCTGTATTTTGAACGGAGTGGTCTATCCAAAGATAAAAAGGCTCTGGCAAACCATATAAATTCACTCGCGCACAAAGCATCATTACCGGTCACAGTTCAAGATCCTTATGTCTTTGAGTTTCTGGGATTGAAACCTATCAGTATTGTTCTTGAATCGGATTTGGAAACAGCCTTGTTAGATCGATTGCAGGAATTCATGCTGGAATTGGGACACGGTTTTTGTTTTGAGAAACGCCAAAAACGAATCCTGATCGGAGACGAATATTTTTTTTTTGATTTGGTTTTTTACCACCGGATCCTAAAATGTCACGTACTGATCGAACTTAAAGTGGATGCTTTCAAACACGAATACCTTGGACAACTAAACACCTATTTGAATTGGTTTCGGAAACATGAAATGGCGGAAGAGGATAATCCGCCGATTGGATTGTTACTCTGCACCGAGAAAAACCAGGCTCTGGTAAAGTATGCCAAAACGGGGATAAACAATCAATTGTATGTTTCAAAGTATCAGTTGGAATTACCTCAAAAGGAAGATTTACGAAAATTTATAGAATCACAAGTCAAAGAATTGGATCATGAATCACTGGAAAAGTATTCAAAAATCATATAAAACAACCTGCACCGGAGGGTGTCCTAAGCGTATAGTAGTTGACTACTGCGAAACAGTGCAGGAAATGTGGACACGGGCAGAATTGGAGCGGGATTGGGGGAAAGAGAAAGGATTGGACGAATAATGTTACAAGAAATGAGATTAATAGCTTTGGATTATCTATATCACGAATTAGGCAATGAAATTTTAATACCGAATAACCTAGAAGAATGGTTTGAGAAATACTCCTCAGAAAACCCAGGTAAAATAATTTCATATTTAATCGAAACAATAGAGGATGGGAAACAGGTAATACTATTTGAACCTGATTCGCAAAACAATGATTTGATCAATGTATCTTTGACCGAAGTGAAAAATGATTCATTCAAGTATCCTTTTGTAAAACCAAGTAGCGGTAATTCTCCACAAATCGGACCGGTTATGAAGTTGGGGTATAATCCTAATACCGGTTTCAGCCCTAAAACAAAAATTTTAAAACAGACATTAAAAAAATGGAAAGGTATCGCCGAATCTGCCGCAACCTACTCTGATTATTTTCAAGATATAATCAATATGCTTGAAAGAAAGGAGTTAAATATCTTCGATAAATGTACTATAAACTGGGAATCAAATAAATTTAATGATCCCATCGATTGTTTCATTAGCCAAGAGGGCGCTAATTATAAAGGCTCACTGATTGTTATAAAGAATACTAATGGGAAAACACCTGGAGAAGCTTCAGGATATATTTCATATCTTCAAGAAAATTTGGTGAAAGAAAAGTATACTGTAAACAAAATCGACAGGATAAAAAAAGCGAAATGCTCTCTGTGTAATAACGAAGATGTGGAAGTCTTCCCAAATGGTGTGAAAGGAGCCGGGATTAACATCGGAAATGTTGACAGAGAAGGTTCTTTCAGCGGATTGATACTAAATGATGCATGGAAGAATTACAGTATTTGTCAGGTTTGTGCGGACTTACTTTATATTTACAAAAATCATGTTTTACAAAAACACTCGGAAACGAAGAAACGGCCATATCAAACCTATGTTGCAGGAGAACCGGCGCTGATTATTCCTTCTATTTCGAATGACCCGGAAAACCGGCAAAGAATAATAAAACGCGTTGTACAAACAGTTGACCGTATGACAACAAAAACAGATACAGTCGAAAGAAGACTTTGGAATATTTTAAAAACAGAAAAAGCAATTCTCAATGTCAATATCTATTGGTTAACGATCGGACAAGTTATCGGGGATTTGGAAGGAAGTGTAACCGATATTCCGCCGACAAGACTCAAGGAATTATCACATTTCAATGATCGGGCGAGAGAATGGGAAAACCCAATTTTCCCTAATATTAAGATAGAAAGCCTGTATTCGGTTGATCTTTCTTTGAATTCTTTGAAAGATATTTTTAGGCGAGTTGGAGGTAAAAAAGTTAAAGGATACAATACCAGTCAAAAATTACTTAGGTTACGACGAGATATTGCCAAAAGTGTTTACCATCATTCTTTTTTTAATGAACAACGGTTTTGGTCAGAAATAATGATTACTGCAAAAACTTATTTAGAGGATATTATCCTTTCGGGCTTTTGGTGGGGGGCTGTAAACGAAGGGGTTACCGATAAAGGGAAAACGTACCTGACCTCTGCCGGTTGGGTACGGCATCTTGCCTGGTGGCTCTATTATTTCAAACAAGTAGGAGTAATGAAAATGAATAAAAATCCATACCAACCGAAAACGGATTTGCTGAAACCTTATTTTTCAGATGAATCCGGAATCGATACCTATGAGAAAGCATTCGCTTTTACTTTGGGTATTCTTTTTGGCAGACTTTTGACTCTACAAGGGGCAAAGGGTATCAATGTTGGCGCTAATGCACTTACCTGGCTAAAACGTCTCACCTTAAAAGGCAGTGATTTGCCTGAATTGTATGTTAAAACCCGAGAAAAGCTGTTGGCATATGATGCGGAAGGTAATAAAAATGTTAGGGTAGTAATTCAGGAACTCGGACATTTAGGAAAAATCCTGGGCGATAATATCAAATTGGACAATGTTCCAACGAATTATTTTTTACTACTTGGACAATCCGTCAGTAGCGAAGTAATCCCAACTAAATCTAATGAGGAGAAATAAAATGAACGAAACACAAAACCAATATGAAAACGGACAACAACCAATAACCACCCTTTCCAACCGGAACGAATTCCTGTTTTTGTACGATATTAAAATGGGTAACCCCAATGGTGATCCAGATGAAAATCGTCCACGAGTTTTACCGGACAATACAGTGTTTGTAACCGATGTTCGCTTAAAACGTTTTGTCAGAGATTACTTCAAACAAATTGGTGAAGATATTCTTGTTGACACAATTGATGGCCGAACGACCAACCTGACAGGACGGGTCGCTCATTATCTGGTGAAAAATAATTTGAAACGGGCAACCGGATCTGAAATAGTCGATATACTTCAGGGTGCTTTTATTGACGCACGGCTTTTTGGTAGTTCATACGCTTTTAAAGCTGAAAAGATAGAGGTTGAGGGTAAGGAAGAGAAATGGGAGCCGAAACCGATTCCAAAAACTATAACCGGTCCGGTTCAGATCAATATGGGTGAAGTAATTCATGAAGTTGAACAGGTTGATATTCATGGAACGACAACTTTTGGAAGTGATGAAGAGAAATCACAAGGAACTTTTACGCAATATTTTGGAATTCGTTATGGTTTGATTGCTTTTTCCGGTGTTGCTAACGAGTATAGTGCTGAAATATCAAAGCTGACTGATAGAGACTATCAATTATTCCTGAATGGGCTTTGGAAAAGTGTTCGTGAAAGCGCCAATACACGAACAAAACGCGGTCAAATGCCACATTTCCTGTTGAACATTTCCTATAAACCAAAATCAGAATTCCAATTCGGAAGATTGCAGGATTATGTTAAACCGATATCAAAGGATGGAAAAGAGGAAAAAGACTGGAATTCGCCAAATGATTACGATTTGGACATCTCTCTCCTGCTTAAACGATTAGAGAAATATAGTCACAAAATTGAAAAAGTAACCTATCAAAAATCGGATGATTTGCACCTATCTAATAGGATTCCAGAGGATTGGGAAAAATTGAGATTGGATGGCAGATCATAACAAGAAGAGGGAAAAATGAAAATTGTTCATTTTGAATTAAAGGGCAGATTCGGTCATTTCCTTTATGCCGAGGCAAATGTAAGTATGCCATCTTATCCTTTACCGCCCAGAACAGCAATATTGGGTTTGATTGGAGCCGTTCTGGGTTTAGGGAAAGATATTCCGCAAACCGAATTGGAACCGGCATATATTGCTTTAGGAGGAAGATTGCCAGATCGGTTTTGGGTAACGAATAAATTCCATCAATCACTTTCATCCCCCCTCCCACATACTGTGGTAAAAAGTATTAAAGGAAGCAATAGTGAAATTAAAAACCAAAAAATGCTCACACAGGAATGGTTGTTCAATCCCCGATATGAACTGTGGGTATCATTGCCTGAAAAGTATCATGATCACTTTGCTGAAAGAATAAAGAATCGGAGATGGCATTATTGTCCCAGTTTAGGAATATCCGAGCATATTGCAGAATTAAAATGGATAGAAAACGGAAACGGAATAAACCTGAGTAAAAGTAAACACTATATTTTCAGCTCTTTCCCTGAATATGCCGGTAAATTAGATATGGATGAAATACTTGATAGTAATCTTGAGCTTCATTTTATCCGTATGCCAAGTGAAGTCTCCGAGGGAAGAATATTCAATCATAAAAACTATTATTTCGAACGAAACATGAAACCGGTACCTATAATTACCAGTCAGGCTGTTCAAGTAAATAACCAGAAGATAATTTTTATGTAATGCTATCACACTATCCCGAAAAGTCTTTCGCCCAACATATCGAAGAGGTAGGAATTGCGATAAAATTCCTGCTTTCTTTTCATACTGAAAAATTTAAGGCTGTGTTACCTAAAAAATTATTACATGATATTGTTCAACTTCATGATGAGGGTAAAAAATGTTCTTTTTTTCAGGAATATATCAAGGACCCTAACAATTATTCTGATAATCCTGCATTGAAGTCGCATTCGAGGTTATCAGCGTTAATTGCAAGTGTGAAATACGAAAATTTCCCAGATCAATTCTTTCAAATATTGCAATGTATTGGTGGGCATCATTCTAAGCTAAAGACGCTCTATGACTTACAAAATGATTGGTTAGATAGTGACTATATATTGAAAAAGCAGGTACTGGAATATCCTGAAGTTAAAGCTGTGAATATTAATGTGGATTTTCCGTCAGACAAAATCAATGATCTTTTAGAAGAAGATGTCGAAGAGTTTATTAATCAACAACAGCCTAAAGATGCATTTCGTTTTCGCCTGGTTACTCAACTTTTATATTCCTTATTGCTCGAATCTGATAAAGCCTTATTGGTAGTGCCGAATATTGCTAAACACATTGAATTCATGCGTCATAGATGGGAAAAAGAATGGGTTGACAAGAAGATAGGGATTCCGGCAGAAACCGGAATTAATAAACTCCGTGCTGAAATACGTAAGGAAGTCATTAAAAACTCAAATCAGAATTCGGCAATATTCACTCTCACATCACCAACCGGATCCGGTAAAACACTGCTTTCGGCAACATGGGCTTTGGATCAGCGGGAAAAGATAAAAGACCAAAGCGGGGTTATTCCAAAAATAATTATAGTGCTTCCCTTTCTTTCTATTATCAATCAAACGGTAGATGAATACCTGAAAATATTAAAAATAGGAGGTGTCCAAAACGACGGGAGCTGGTTAATTGCTTCCCATTCATTATCAGACAGAAAATATAGTATTAAGCTAGAGACAGATGAAGAAAGTTTTTTTATAGATACCTGGCGCAGTGATGTAATTATAACAACCTACGATCAGTTTTTATACGCAATATTTAATCCAAAATCTAGTTTTCAGATGCGATTTCACAATTTGTTAGACGCAATAATCGTAATGGATGAAGTTCAATCCCTTCCAACCAAACTTTGGAAACCATTAGAGGCCGTGCTTAAGGAAATCGTTGAAATATCAATGACAAAAGTACTTTTAATGTCTGCAACTTTACCGGGATTTATATCTGGTGCGTTTCCTTTATTGCCAAATTATAAAAGTTATTTTCAACAATTTAATCGATATGAACTTGATTTCAATAATATTCTCAACAATCAAACCTATACGGTAAAAGAGTTTATTCAAAAAATTCAAACTCAAATTGCTTTTTGGATTCAAAATAAAGAGCGTGTATTAATAACCTTAAACACTAGAAAATCAGCTCAGCAGGTATTTCTTGGTATTAAGAATGAAAATCCGGCTTGTGAAATTTTCTTTATTAGTTCTGATGTTATTCCAATAGACCGACTAAACCGTATATTCAAAATAAAGAGCCTAAAGGATAACGAACCATGTATTGTTGTATCAACTCAGAGTATTGAGGCGGGTGTGGATATTGATATGACAAGAGTTATCCGGGATTTTGCACCGTTAGACAGTCTAATCCAGATTGCCGGGCGGTGTAACAGAAGTGGTAATTCCGGCAACCCTAAAAAAGTTGAGATTTATCAATTGGTTTCAGATAATAAGCGTTTATTTTGCGAAATGATTTACAATAAGATTCATTTACAGAAAACGCGACAGGTGTTAAAAAATGTTACTGCCATACATGAAAAGAATATTATTACACTAACTGAGTACTATTTTGAATTATTATTCGATTCTGTGAGTACCGGAGAAAAATATCTTGAAGATTTTTCATATTGGCGTTCAGTTGAAAATATCAGATCAATTCTTCGTGGAGATGAAATTGAAAAGTATGAATTTTGTTTAATTAGCAGAAACCCGGGATTAAAAACAAGAATTCAACAGATTAATAAAATGAGTGATCGTTGGGAAAGGCGAGATGCTTGGAAAAGAATTGCAGGAAAGATTGCTGAACTTACGGTCTCTGTAATTGCAAGAACAGGATTTAGCCCTGATGAAATTGCTTCAAATTACTTTGGGATATGGGAATTAAATCCAATTTATTATGATGATTCTATCGGAATAAAAATACCGGAATTAGAAAAATGTTCATCAATGATATTTTAATTCCCCGAAGAAAGCAGCGCCTTTTTCTGATGATAACCGGTTCTACGGGAAAAAAACCAGTCCTTGCTACTGCGAGATATTTACACGGGAACGAGTATTTTTGGTTAATGTCAAAAGTAATCGAATTATTGACAAAGAGCCCTGCTGTTTTATACCGGATTATATTTACATTGTTATGACAAAATTATCTGGTTTATATTTACACAGCTTTGTATGTTCCAGCCGTTTACAGCGAGGATGAAATGGACTACCCCCGAAAAATTGAACCGGAAATTCTGAACAACCTGAATAACCACAGAGCGTTGTTTATTCTGGGGGCGCGGCGAGTTGGAAAAACAACGCTTCTGAAAAGGATACGACAACAAGTCCGCAAGGAAAAAACGCTCTACTTCGACCTGGAAAACCGGGATAACCTGGCTTTGTTTAAATCTGGATATAATACCTTTATACGCTGGTTTGAAGCGCAGGGATTTCCGGAAACAGAACGGGTGATTCTTTTTATTGATGAAATTCAATATCTCGATGAATTCTCAAATTTCGTGAAACTGGCGGTCGATCACTATGCACATCGGATAAAGCTGGTATTAAGCGGTTCGTCTGCCGCTCAGATAAAATACAAATTCCGCGATTCACTGGTGGGAAGAAAATTTGTTTTCAATTTATTTCCATTGACCTTTCGGGAATTTCTTCATTTTAAAAATGAAGCCAGAATCATTGAGCTCCTCGGGGAAAACATAAATAATGTGCAACATGAATACATTAATTTTTTTAATAAAACCCTGTATGAACGCTATCAGGAATTCCTGATATTCGGGGGCTATCCTGAAGTAGTATTAAAAAACAATCCCGGGGAAAAAGCTTCCGTATTGAATGAACTGATTAACGGCTATGTATTGAAGGATGTACGGAACCTCTTCAACATAGAAAGAATTGACGCCTTTAATCAACTGGTTTGGTTAATCGCTTCTCAGACCGGACAATTATTCAATTCTCAATCCATATCCAAAACCATCAAAACGGATCACAGAACATTGTCGAAATACATTCAAATACTGGAAGACACATTTTTTGTCGCCAGGATTAAACCGTTGTTTACTAATAAGAAAAAAGAGTTGAAAAAAATGCCGAAGATCTATGTCCTGGATACCGGGATTCGTAATATGCTGTTAAAATCTGTTCAACCATTTCAACAAAGAACAGATCTTGGAATATTACTTGAAAATGGGGTTTTTTCATCCCTTTGGAAAAACATTTCAGTTTTAGAGGAATTGTTTTTTTGGCATACGGCCGATGCTAAAGAAGTCGATTTTGTTTTACAGCGGGAAACGGATTTCATTCCTTTTGAAGTCAAGG
>CAZHTM010000037.1:10675-23280 GCA_964535735.1 uncultured bacterium | reverse complement strand
TTTTTCAGGACAAGAGAATCCCTTTTTTATATCGAGAGAAAGAGGATAATTTTTTATGGTGTTTAAAGAAGAAAAGAGGATACGATGAATTGGTTTTTCCAGTTTATAAACTCGTCGGTAGGTAAAAAGATCACCATGGCAACTACGGGATTGTTGCTTAGTTTATTTCTGGTTATTCACCTGTTTGGAAATTTATTTCTGTATGCGGGTCCAGATTTATTTAATCTATATGTAGAGCGATTATCCAGTCTGAAACCCCTGGTGCGGGTCATTGAAGTCCTTCTCACGTTGATTTTTTTGGTACATATTATCAATGCCCTCCAATTAACCCTGAGGAATCGCAAATCGGCTGGGGATACGTCTTACAATCAGAGCAAGGCTAATGAAGTCAGTCCCGTTTCCTCCCGGTTTATGGGCGTCACTGGTAGTATCATTTTTATTTTTCTGGTGGTCCACTTGCAGACGATTTGGTTTACATTTCAAACCCATCATGAAGAGGGTCAATTCTACGACATTATCACCGGAAATGACGTGGGCTTTGGAAATCCGGTGTATGCCGTTTTTTATCTGATCGCCATGTTTTTACTGGGATTTCATCTTCGTCATGGATTCCAGTCCGCATTCCAAACCTTTGGGATCCGCTATAATAAATATGGAAAACTGATAGAAGCGATTGCGGTGATATTCTGGCTCATTATTCCAGTCGGATTTGCAACGATACCGATCTATTTTGGCTTCCTGAAGGGAGGGTTTTAACTATGTTGAATTTTGTTGATGCACACATTCCGGATGGACCGCTGGCGGAAAAATGGACGAATCATAAATTCAATTTAAAACTGGTCAATCCGGCCAATAAACGTAAGTACTCTATCATTGTGGTAGGCACGGGTTTGGCAGGTGCTTCCGCAGCGGCGACGCTGGCTGAACTGGGATACCATGTGGAGGCCTTCTCCTATCATGAATCGCCTCGCCGGGCGCATAGTATTGCCGCTCAGGGCGGAATCAATGCCGCAAAAAATTATCCCAATGATGGCGACAGTATTTTCCGACTGTTCTACGATACCATTAAAGGTGGTGACTACCGGGCCAGAGAAGCCAATGTGTATCGCTTGGCTGAAGTGAGTAACAATATTATCGATCAGTGTGTGGCTCAGGGAATTCCCTTCGCTCGGGAATATGGAGGACAATTGGATAACCGGTCTTTTGGTGGCGCGCAGGTTTCCCGAACCTTCTACGCCAAGGGACAGACCGGTCAGCAATTGCTGTTGGGAGCCTATTCAGCTTTAGTCCGGCAAATGCACGCCGGAACGGTAAAATTCCACGCGCGGCATGACATGTTGGATCTGGTGGTTGTAGACGGTCGCGCCCGGGGCATTATTACCCGGAATCTGGTCACCGGCGAAATTACATCCCACGTGGCGGACGCCGTTATCTTGGCCACGGGCGGGTATGCGAATGTATTTTACCTGTCCACCAATGCGATGGCCAGCAATGCCACCGCTGCCTGGCGGGCCCATAAGAAAGGCGCTGCCTTTGCCAATCCTTGCTATACCCAAATTCATCCCACCTGTATTCCGGTGAGCAGTGAACACCAATCCAAGCTGACCTTGATGAGTGAAAGCCTCCGGAATGACGGCCGGGTCTGGGTGCCCAAAAAAGCGGGCGACAACCGGCCGCCGAATGACATACCAGAAGATGAACGGGATTACTATTTGGAACGGCTCTATCCCTCGTTCGGAAATTTAGTTCCCCGGGATGTGGCCAGTCGTCGCGCCAAAGAAATGTGCGATAAAGGTCATGGTGTCGGGGCCACAGGTCTGGCGGTCTACCTGGATTTCGCCGATGTAATTGAGCGGAACGGTCGCCAGTGGGTGGAAGACAAATACGGCAACCTGTTCGACATGTACCAGCAGATCACCGGCGAAAATCCCTACCAGGTGCCCATGCGCATCTATCCCGCTCCGCACTACACCATGGGCGGACTGTGGGTGGATTACAATCTCATGAGTTCTCTTCCCGGTCTGTTTGTATTGGGTGAAGCCAATTTCTCCGACCATGGCGCCAATCGTCTGGGTGCCAGCGCCCTGATGCAGGGATTGGCGGACGGATATTTCATTATTCCTTACACCATCGGCGGATATTTGGCGCAGAAACCCCATGACAGCCTGGATACGTCGCATGAGGCCTTCCGTTCAACGGAAAAAGCGGTTCAGGATAAGCTCAAACAATTGTTGGATATCCAAGGTGATGAACCGGTGGAAGAACTGCATAAGCGGTTAGGGCGGATTTTATGGGAATATGTGGGCATGTCCCGGAATAAGGCGGGATTGGAAAAAGCCCTGAAAGAAATACCAGCGCTTAGGGAAGAGTTCTGGAAGAAAGTGAGAATCCCCGGGAGTGCTGATGAATATAACCCGGAGTTGGAAAAAGCCAGCCGGGTAGCGGATTTTATGGAATTGGCGGAACTAATGGCGCAGGATGCCTTGCATCGTGAAGAATCCTGCGGTGCTCATTTCCGGGAAGAGTTTCAAACGGAAGAAAATGAAGCCAAACGGGATGATGAACATTTCACCTATTCCGCTAACTGGGAATTCGTAGAAGTGGGAAAACCGGAAATCCTGCACAAAGAAGAACTTGTATTTGAAAATGTGACCTTGAGCACGAGGAGTTACAAATAATGAAGGTAACGCTCAAAGTTTGGCGTCAGAAAAACGGGTCCACTCCGGGAGAGTTCGTATCCTATACAGTGGATCAGGTTTCGGAAGATATGTCCTTTTTTGAAATGATGGACATGCTGAACAATAATCTGGTACGGCAGGGCGACGAACCTATTTCCTTTGATCATGATTGCCGTGAAGGGATATGTGGAACCTGCGGATTGATGATTAATGGTCGGGCTCATGGTCCCCTCAAAGGAGTGACCACCTGTCAGTTGCACATGCGAACGTTTTCGGATGGCGATACAATTGTAGTGGAGCCGTGGCGGGCCAGGGCGTTTCCCATTATTCGGGATTTGATTGTGGACCGGACCGCCTTTGACCGGATCATGGAGGCCGGAGGATATATCTCCGTGAAGACCGGCGGAGCTCCCGATGCCAATGCTATTCCTATTCCTAAGAAAGCTGCCGATGAGGCTTTTGATTCCGCAGCTTGTATCGGATGCGGGGCCTGTGTGGCCACCTGTAAAAATTCCTCTGCCATGCTGTTTACCTCAGCCAAAGTGTCTCAATTTGCCGTCCTTCCCCAGGGACAGGTTGAACGCCGGGAGCGGGTGATGAATATGGTTGCCCAGATGGATGAAGAGGGATTTGGCGCGTGTACCAATACGGGCGCTTGTGAAGTAGAATGTCCGAAGGAAATCTCACTGGTGAATATTGCCCGGTTGAATCGGGAGTTTTTAAAGGCCAGCCTGGTGGGTTGAGACCTTACTATAAGATGATACGAAAAAACCCCCGGAATTTTCGGGGGTTTTTCTTATACCAAAAAATTAATGCTTAATTTGTAATTGTGAAGTGAATTGGAATAGAAATCCAAACTCCAACAGCACGTTCCCGTTGTTTAGCGGGACGGAACCGCGTGGCCCGAACGGCTTCGACGGCCGCTTCGTCCAACCCTGTGTTTGGGATTCCCTTCAAAATGACTGTTTCTGTAACTCGCCCTTTAGCATCAATAAAGGCCTGAACAATCACTGTACCCTCGATGCCCGCTTCCTGGGCGATCTCCGGATATTTTGGGGTGATTTTGGTTAGAGCCACAGGGGGATCATCGTAGGGGATAAATTTAACTTGCGGGCCTGACTTGGGCGGTGGAGGCGCATCCCAAACTTCAAAACTTTCCAGATCCGTCTCTTCGATGGTCAAATCTTCAGCAATATCTTCATCCTCCGACTCAATGGGAATGGCGGGACGAGCAGGTGGCGGTGGACGGTCAATCTGCTGAGTCTGGGGAATGTCAACTTGCTCAATGACAATCTGTTCCGCTTCCAGCTTAACGACCTTTTTTACAAATCGGGGATACGCTAAAAAAGTGCCGATAATCAGTAACATACCCACCAGACCCATAATCCGAATGATTAAAGGATACTGAAACTTTAAAATTGGTTCATGTGCGCGGATTGTGGTCATTTAATCTACCCGGGTCTTGGTTGAATAATTGACTTTCAGGGCATCGGCCTTTCGAAGCTGATTGTGAATTTTGGAGATCAATTCCATTTTTGCCGCTTCATCGGCCTTGAGCGAAACGGTAATCTGAGGGTCTTTGGAACGTTTCTCGTACATAATACTCCAAACGTTATCTGGCGCAAAAAGTTTATCATCAATGGAAATTAGACCTTCCTTCGACACCCAGATTGAGGTTGTATGTCGTTTTGATTTCAACTTTTCAATACGTTTGGCGCGGGGTAATTCAATCGGCAGTCCGGAATATTCACGGAGTACCGTGGTTACCATGAAAAACACCAACAGCATGAAGATGATATCCGGCATGGATGCTGTTGGAATTTCACTGGAGAGTTTGGTTTTCCGGCTAAACTTCATCAGTCTGTTTCCGCAATGGATATACGGGTGGCGTGCGCTTCTTTCAATTGATCCAGAACCTCGATATAATCTTTATACTCCGTTTTTTGGTGAGCTTTAACGGAAATAATCAATTTATCGTTGGCCTGGAGTTTTTGCTTTACGATTCGGCTGATCTGATTTTTTTCCACCGGTTCATTATCCAGAAGAACCATTCCGGAGGAATTAATCAAACAATTCAGGATGTTCTTTTTATTGATTTCTATGGTATCTCCTTCAGGAGGGAGAACCTGTCCCAACCCCTTATCCATATCAATGGTGGTGGTGACCAGAAAGAAAATCAGCAGCAGAAAAGCGATATCGGCCATCGACGAAGTGGGTATTTCACTTCCCTTATGGCGTCGTTCTTTTTTAGGCACGAAACGTTCCCGGTTTTATTTGTTTTTCGTACTCATGGCGTACAGACGGTCCATGAGTTGGACAGAATGCTCTTCCATATCCAGGATGAGGTGGTCAATGCGGGATACGAAGAAGTTTTGAAAGACTTGAATGATCATGGCCACAATCAATCCGAAAGCAGTTGTCAGCAAGGCTTCCGAAATACCACCTGCGACTACAGCCGGTGAAATGTCATTCGCCGCTGCGATGGATTCAAACGCGCTGATCATACCGGACACCGTCCCGGTAAATCCCAGAAGCGGAGCGATGGTAATAACAGCATTTAGCCAAATCATATTTTTTTCAAGGAAAGACATTTCAATGCCGCCAGCATTCTGAATGGCTTTTTCCACCTCTTCCAACCCGCGATCATAACGGGAAAGACCGGCATGAAAAATTTCGGCCACCGGGCCCTTGGTTTTTTCGCATAGTTCGATGGCGGCGTCGATTCCTTCATTTTCCAATGTTGTTTCAATGGAACTGAAAAATTTCTTAGTGTTGACCGAAGACATGATCAACGAATAAAATCTTTCCAACGAAAAGGCGATTCCGAATAACAACGAAAACAGAATCGGCCACATGAATGGTCCGCCATTGACGAAATATTCTACCATTTATTCCTCCAAATTTGCAATTTGAGTCCGCGAAGTTAGTACGACCCCTAATGGAATGTCAACCGACCTTCAAGACGGTTTGAATTTACGGGTTGGATGTCAAGAATTCAGCAGCATCTTCAAAAAGATTTATCGCTTCATTCACTTGATTATCTTTCATGAGTCGGATACCCATAGCCTCATCCCGGCTCCAGATTGCACCGGCGATTTCGGCTTTTAATGAATTCAAAATATAGTCCTGGTCCTTGAAAACAGCGGAGGAATCATAGTCGATTTCCTCTTTATCCAGATAATCCAAGAAGGATTGAAAATCGTCCGGACCGAGTTGAAAAGATTCCCTGAATTGTTGATAGGAATCGAAAGCGGAATGGTGTTTACTCGCGTAAACAGAGGCCCAATTGAAGAAAGGACGTTTCACATTACTAAGAAGCTTTCGGGTTTCTGGTTCATTGCCCGGTTTCCAGGGAATATATTTATCGGGGGTAATGCCACCTCCACCATAAACCACCCGATGTTTCCGCGTAAAATATTTGGGACGCAATTTTTTCAGGGAATCCATTTTCGCTTCCCGGTTTTCTTCATATAATTCTTTATAGTAAGCGTGATCGTCTCCATTTTTATAAGGACGCTGAATCAAGCGACCGCTGGGCGTATAATAGCGGGCAATAGTAACCCGGATAGCAGAACCATCCTTTAGTGGAATTTGACGCTGGACCAGTCCTTTGCCAAAAGTGGTTTCACCCACCACCAGGCCCCGGTCCAAATCCTGGATAGCGCCAGCCACAATTTCACTGGCGCTGGCGGAACCACGATTGACCAAAACCACCAAGGGTAGGTCGTTCCGGCCCTTTTTCGGATCCGCAATAAACACTTGTTCCATGTCAGCGCGTTTTCCCTTGGTGTAAACTATCGTATCTTTCTCAGCGATAAATAGGTTGGCGATTTCTGCTGCCTGTTCCAGATAACCCCCGCTGTTGTTGCGTAGATCAAACAGCAGGCGTTTCATGCCTTGTTTTTCCAACTTATTCAAGGCGGCGTGAACTTCTTCTGATGTTGTTGCCGAAAACCGCGTCAGCCAGATATATCCGGTTTCATTGTCCAGCATGACTGCCGCCCGGACGCTGTAGAGGGGAATATTATCCCGTATTAAGGTGACGGTAAACGGTTTTTCGACGCCAATACGGCTTACTTTAATGGTTACAGGAGTACCCTTCGGTCCCCGAAGGGTTTTAAACACTTCATCTTTGGTGATGTTATAAGCGTCATTCCCGTCAATTTCAATGATTTGATCTCCTGGAAGCAATCCGGCCTTTTCCGCAGGACTTTCCGCTACGGGAGAAATAACCGTGACGTATCCGTGGAGAATGTCAAATTCAATTCCAATGCCCTGAAACTTGCCCCGAAATTGTTCATCAATGTCTTTCATGTCCTTGGCGGAGATATAAATGGAGTGGGGATCCAGTTCTTTCATAATACCCGTAAAGGCCCCGTCCATTAATTCCTCCATATCCACATCGTCGAAGTACAATTCATTGACATACAATAAAATCTGATTCAGGATTTGCATTTTGTTTTTGATTATGGCGTACGTATTCCGGCTTTGGGAATACACTTTTTCGCCAAGGGGATATATCAGTAAAGCCGCCAGGAGGACGCTGGTGGCTAGAAAGGAAATTTTAATTCCTGATTTCCAGTGTTTCATTCAAATTCCTGTGTTATGATGAAATGGACCGTGAATTACAGACCAAAGTAGAGCATGGTCCGAAAAGCCAATCCCTGAACGGTGGCGGCGGGAGAATCGCTGATGGGAACGCTATTGTTTAAGGTCCAACCACCTGCGGGTAAGGATCCTTTATTATAACCAATGCTGAGACGTAAGCCCACACGGTCAAGAACTTGCCATTTCACCGCTATGTACGGCTGGAAATTAAAAAAGGTTCCGCCGATATCCACTAAACGACTGGTCATTGGTGTAGAAACCAGTCCTCCAGACTGAGTGGTGGTAAGTTCGGACGTATTGGCGACTTCATAATACAGAGTAGAATCGGTGATTTCACCGTACATACTGGAGAATGATGTTGACCACCGTGGTGTACCGGAGGTTTGATCTATGCTAAGATTGATGCGGCCCAGGCCGAATAAGGCGCCGGCCGCCACTTCCACATCCCGGAATAAGGGCATGGCGTATTCCACACCGGCGGCACCAAGGGCAAAGGTAAAGGTTCCCCGCACAGACGGGACGAAATTTCCGGTGTAGGTTACAGCGGTGTCTACTACACTCCAATCGGGCACAATGGCCGGAGGCGCCTGATATCCAGCCACACCATCTCGATTGATATAGAGTGAAACTTTAGGGACGGCGCTGATTCGGGAAGACCCGAGACCGGCATAGCCGCCGATCCGCCACCGGCCGGAAATCTGGGCAAAGCCTTCTCCGCCCTGGATTACAAAAGGAGAACTAAACTGAGTTGGGTCCAATCCCAAATTTTTAAGAGAATTGGCCCCAGGGATGGAGTCCAGGGAAATGTACATGGGGCTGTATCCAATTCCACCCCCATAATGGTCTTCAATGGAATAAGGGTCATATTGGCCCATGAGTAAGATGGGCCATATACTGATAAGAAGGACAAATTTTTTCATGGGTTCCGATACCCCTTTGACTGTTGAAATGGATCTTTTTAAACCTACCTCGGTTTGATTTTTTCCTTTGGAATATAGCGATATTCACCCCTATTTAACAGGGGCTTTTCCTTGTTTTATGTGAGACCAGCACCCTATATTTCCTAAAATCTGAAGGTAAGGGAGTGGATATCTGAAAGCGACCATTTCATCATCAACGGGGTCTGTTTTGTTTTCTGCAATACGGTCCAGATTATCCTGCGGTCTGATCTATTCTGGATTCATGCCGATTTTGCTAACCCTGGTCTTTATTTCGTCCCAATTCCTCTACGGCGGGCGTTTGCATGTGGAGGGCACCTGGGACCTGGATCAGGACGGCATCAGCGAATTATTGATATTTGATCGAACCGGTTCGCCCACATTGGCGCTGGTGGAAGTAAATCAGGACGGCACCCATTCTCCCATGTGGACATTCACGGTCCCGGAAGACTGGTACGGCTGGATCACGGATGTTCATCTAGAAGACGTCAACGGCGATGATACTCCGGAACTGTTAGCGTCCTTTTTATCTATGGATCCTACCCTTGACGGGAGTCCATCCTGGCTCCTCTTGTTTCCCTGGGAAGGAACCGGATTTGGTGATCCCCTTCCGGTAGTGGATGAAACGGAATCCGACGCCCCCATGCGTCCCTTAAGTTTCTCGATCTTTCACACCTTGGATCGACCCTATATTGCCGTCACCCAAAGCGCCCCGGCCCGCCAGGTGATGTTGATGGTTTTGAATATTACCGACAGCGAAGCCCAGGTGATTCCCGTAATTCCCCTTCAACCAAAAAATTTATCCAACGGGGTGAATCCCCTGTTCACCCGACCGATCAAATTTGCCGATCAAACACGTCTCGCTATCTTTGCCATGGAACCCCCACTGTTTATGCTGGAGCTCTATGACTTGCGATCCATAAACGTCCCGGTATTTGAAGCCACGTTCGATGTTCGTCCCGAAGCCCAGTTATTGGGCGCTGAAACGCTGGTGAGGGACACCAATGGCGATGGGATTGGTGATTTGATTCTGCCGCTGGATGATGATCGTGTTTTGAAATTTTCCCTGGGAATGGACAGTCTGGCTTTGGACTCCACAACCTACTCCGGCAAATCCCTGTTTCAAATTGCCTCCGGAAGCCCCGATGTGGCCATTACCCGTAACTTCATTGCTCGGGTGGAAGCGGGGTTATACGAATCGTTAACGTTTATCTCCGAAACACCAACGGCGACAGAAGAAGAACCAAAAGAGGAAACAGTTCGCCCTTATCCAGAACCAGTGCCTATCGATTCCAATGCCGTGCAGATAGTCTATCCGGATACGCTAGAGCCTGGTGATACCCTTCGGTATCCAACGTTGGCGAACCGGGAAGGTATGTTTCACCAATTCCGGTGGCTGGATATCCCACCTCCCGGCGCTTTCTTCGATCCCGATTCCTTCTGGATTGAATGGATTCCCGATTCGCTCACCGTAGGACCCGTGACGTTCACCTATCAGGTGGATGTGAAATTGGGAGAGCGGTTGGTGCATTCCCGCGATCTTATGGGGGAAACCCACTTAGTTGTTCCCATCACCCAATCCCAAGTGATCCAACTCCATGCTTTTGTTCGAATTCCCGCCGAATGGTTATCCCCTCCATCATTGCCCGAAGATACATCCACAGTGTCAACACCGGAGCGGCAGGAGTTTTATAGTATTTTGGTCATCACGCCCAAGACAGAGGTGGAGAAACGCTACGTGTTTGACGGCGTGCCGCCGTTCAGTGTTATGGTGGAAGAAATCCCTGTTGAGGGTTCATCCACTATGCTATTGGGGCACCGCATCGCCGCCGATCTGGCCGGTATTCAACGTGATAAGCGGGTATCCTTCAATTATTCCAGCACCGACATTCCCGACACTGCCATTCAAACCTTAACCCTGATTCATGATTTGGAATCCAATTTATTAACCCTCCAGATTTCTCCTCCCATGGACACGGTGTTGCAGTCCTATCAACCCAAACTGGTTGATCCAAAACTGAGCGAATTCCCCAATTACTTCTTCCAGGGGTTTCCCGCAGAATTCTCCACCGATTCCCTGGATCGCGTTCTGAGCTTTCCCTTTGCGGACAGCGTCGAAACAAACCCAACCACAGCCTCTATAGTACTTACCAGCCCCACGCTTCCGCCGCACACATTGCGAATATTCTTTACCGGCGGCGACCTCCTGGCAATCCGCGGAGAAGTAAAGGTGCGTGACAATGGGAACAAGAAAACGATTACAGAAGTGGATGTCACCCCCGCTTTTAATCCCCTGTTAATCAATGCTCAATTAAAGGGATTTGTGGAACGGCCTACCGAACCTGCGGTTGTGCCTGATTCTACGGTGATTCCCACCGAAGAATTAACACCGCCGGAGCCGGAAGAAGGTCTTCCCGATTCCACAATTCAGTCATTGTTGGAGTTTCCCCTGCCGTCACCGGATTCATTCATGAAACGCTGGGAACCGGGTTTTTTTTTAATATTGAAACCCGACCCAAGACTCACTTAATCCTTCCCTCCGATGATCCCTCAGTGGTTAAGGTAAAATGAATTCCATTAAAACCCTTGTCATTGCCGTGTTGATCGGGTCCTCCGTATGGGGAAATCCCTACCGGATTCGGGCTATGGAGGGACCCTACGATTTTAATCGAGATAACGAATTGGAATTCATAACCCTTTCCGAGGATGATGATGGCCGCTGGAGCGTCATTACCGTGTATCGGTTGGATGCAGAGGGCTACCAGGAAACGTTATGGGAACTGGATCCGCCAGGCGATACGCCGGTGGAGTTCACCGGTATTCAGATCGGTGACCTGGATGGCAACGGATATCCGGAACTGGTGACGGTGATGAATTCCATGAATCTCACGAAAGACATTCTGGCCCACCCAATTGTGTTGGCCTATGAGTGGTCTGATTCCGGTTTCCCATCCGAACCCACATTTATGAAAGATTTGGGCGATGCTCAGTCCTATCTCCGTTGTCAAAATTTTGATTTGGGCGATATGGACGGCGATGGCGACGTAGAATTGGCGGTGTCTTTGGGATCGCCCAAGCGTTCCATTGTCATCCTGGATTCGGATGTGGACAATGCTTTAACAGTAGTAGACCAGATTGCGCTTCCGGATTTCCGGGTGGGCATTGGGTCTATTTATATAAAGACGCTGGATTATAACTGGGATGGTCTGAGCGATCTGATCGTATTTTCTCCGGAGGGGACGGTTCTGAAAACGCAGGTCATTTCCCGGAACAATGGGATCTGGGAACTCAATCCAGTTCAGAATACGGTGTTTTCCGGGTTGAGTGGATTCATTCCTACCTCAATCGCGGTAACGGATTGGGATTTGGATGGATTTCAGGATGTATTATTACCTTTCCGGTCAGGGGAAGTTGTGGCGGTCACGCCGTCTTTTGAAGCGGTGGCGGTGGAACAATTGCCGTACGAACCAGGACCTATCTCAGACTTGAAAATTGCCGATTTGAATGGCGACGGCCTTCGGGACATACTTTTCACCTCCGGAGAGGCCAATTTATTGTCCGTGGTTTACAGTGACACCACGGATACCCTGCGCTCTCTGGATTATTATTCTTTAGACAGTGATTCCCTCTCCACCCAGGTTTTTGTCACCCTGCCCATTACCCGATTCGGGCAGTACACCGGTACAGTATTGGCCGCCGGCTGGAATGGATTGGAGTCCGATTTGGTGCAAATTGATCTAGGCCTTGATATGGCTCCCCTCTTCATGGATACCACTGTGGCGGAAGTATCAACGAAAGGGGATACCCTACAGATACCGGTTGAGACTACCGACTTCATTTCTGGACCGTACCTGGCGACTCCCACAGGAATTCCTCTTCCTCCGGATGTATTGCCGCGCCATGTATTGCCGGTGAATCAACCGTTTGCCTACACAATTCCGGAAGAACCGGGAGAAGAATTTTATAGCTTTCGATGGCTGTCTCCGCCACCTCCCGGAATGTATTTCCATTATGAGTCCCAGTCGATTCGATGGGTACCGGATGAGTCCAATTTGGGAGCTTATGCCCTGGATTATTTTGTACAAATGAAAACCGGTGAAAAAGTACATGCCGGTCCTGCCGAAGGTCAGGATTCCCTGGTGACCTATCAGGTTGTTCCCGTATTGGAAGGGCATGAAGAACGACTCTGGATCTATGTCAACGATCCGCCCGTGTTTGTGTCCGAACCAAGTGTTACGGAATTCCTGGCGAATGATGTGTTTACCTACACGCCGGAGGTTCGGGACCGGAATTTGGATGCCACCCTGTCTTTGGGCCTGGAAAAAGGTCCCGATGGAATGGTGCTGCAAAACGGGCAATTGATCTGGCAAACTGACAGCAC
>CAZHTM010000037.1:0-10575 GCA_964535735.1 uncultured bacterium | reverse complement strand
GGTTGGGCGACACCTGGGAATTCACACCGGATATTTTTGACCCCAATGCGAACGATGAAATCACATTTGTCGCTCGGGAATTACCGGACGGAATGCGGATGGATCCCTACAATGGACGGTTGTACTGGGAGCCGGACGGCAATGATTTGGATTTTTCGCACCTGGCGGTGGATGTGTCCGATGGCGAAGAAATTCGCACGTTTGAAGCAGACTTTTTTGTCAACGCGCCGATTCATATTGTATCCCTGCCCCCCATGACCGCCACGGTGGGCGAAGAATATACCTACAAAATATTAACCTCCGATCTGAATCAGGCGACGCTGTTACCTCTGAATCACGTGGTCAAACTGGATCCGGTGGCCGCCACCCGGGTCTATGCTGTTCGCATAAGCGATGAAGTGACCCAGGCTAATATTGACCGGTACATCGGCGATTGGAATTCGGCAGAAACAGTGTATTGGAGTCCCCCGGACAGCATCTCCAGCGGATACATCTCCAGGCTGAATTTGAAGAAATATGTGTCCCAGATATTTTTTGAGCAGGACCGTTTATTTGTGGTGGTGCAGACCCTGGATAACCGTTCAGTGAATATTAAGGATATTCTTTGGGAATTTTTCCACGGCAACCAGGGAAAACCTCCACGGGTCACCGTCACCCGCTATCCCGTGAATCGGTTTACCCTGACTCAGTTCCCGGAAGGCATGACGGTTGATGAGGTTACAGGTACCATTTCCTGGACACCGGGCAAGGATCAAGTAGATGTTCAAACCGTAACGGTGGTGGTGTCCGACGGCTACACCAAGGATGAACAGACCTATGAATTGTATGTTAACCACCCACCGGCCATCATTTCTGTCGCGCCGGATAAAGCCCTGGTGGGGGAACCTTATATTTACCAAACTCAGGTGGAAGACTTAAACAGCAACGCCGTTCTGGAGTTTTCACTGGTGAAGGGACCCCGTGGAATGCAGATGGACAAATCTGGAAAGGTGGTATGGATACCGGAAGCTTCGCAAATTGATGATCACGTATTTGAAATTCAAGTATCCGATGGGTATCGCAACGATCACCAGGTGAATCATGTATTTGTGAATATTGCTCCTACCATTATTTCACGTCCCAAGCCGGTAACCCTGGCAGGTTACGAATATCGCTATCGGATGGTGGCGGAGGATTTAAACAAAGATAAAATCACTTATCGATCGGTGCGCCTGCCAAAATATGCCACCTTCAATCGGAAGACCGGTATGTTTACCTGGAAGGCGCGGAATAGCCAAAAAGGACCGAACGATGTGATTATTCTGGCCATAGACGAGCACGGAGCCGCCACAACGCATCAGTTCCAGATTCATGTTTTTGAGGATCCGGGCGCCCGCCAATTTGTGAATACAGGCTGGCCGTTAATGCTGACCTTTGTGGGTGTGATTTTCGCCTGGGGTGTATCCCAGATTTAATTCTGCTTCCCGGCCGCCGCGTCGATCTGTTCTAAAATAAACCGCTGAGCTTCCTCAGGTAATTCCATCCCGATTTTTAAGTACGCCACCGGGATATCCTCACTTATTACTTGTTCCAAACGAATGGCATCCTTTTCGGTGGTAAGCACCAGATCAGCTCCTGCGTTGATTAGCCGGGATTGGATCTGATCTGTTTCACGTTTCCCGAAAGACTGGTGATCCCGAAACATCAGGTGATCCTGGAATGGTATACCCAAATCACGAACGGAAGCGGCAAAACTCTCCGGATCCCCGATTCCCGATACCAACAGAATGGACCTGTTTTTCAGATCATTTAGGTTAAGTTTGGGTGTGGTCGTAGTAAGAGGAATTACATCCCGGGGTATTAGCGATACGGGAAACCAGGGAACAAACAATTGATTAAGCTGTGATTTGATTTCGGGAGACAAGGTGAACACATTGGATTTGGTTACCAGAATCACGTGTGCCCGTTTCAATCCTGACCAGGGTTCCCGGAGCCGCCCTACGGGAAAAAGCTGATATGCAGAGTGCGTATCTCCGGCGCTCAAAAGTACAATATCCAGAGAACGCTGAAGTCGTCGGTGTTGAAAGGCGTCGTCCAGGAGGATTATATCGGGATGAAAACGGTCTATCAGAAGCCGGGCCCCTCGAATCCGATCTTCGTCTACCAGCACTGGGACGGTGGGTAAATTCCGGGCCATGAGAGCCGGCTCATCTCCCACGACTTCCCATGGTTGATTTTCAGATGTGTGGCCGTCGGAGACCATCACGGAACCGGAGCTGGTGCGTCCGTAGCCACGACTCAGAATGGCCACGAACTTGCCCTGACGAATCCACCATTCCGCCAAGGCGATAACCACAGGTGTTTTACCAGTGCCGCCTACTGTCAGGTTTCCCACGGAAACAATGGGTGTGTCTAACTTGGTGGAGGTCAGCCAGCCCTGATCATAGCCTTTATTTCGCAGCGTAGTAGCCGCCCCCATTATCCAGCCCAGGGGCCGGAGCAGTTCACGAAGAAGTGGTTTCATCGGCGACTATGCGCCCGGAGGCGGTTTTGGCTTTAATCTCGGCCTCATCCAGAGCTTGTTTAAGGCGGGCAGTACATTCGTCAAAATCGTCATCGAGGCTAAAGGTCAGGTGAGGACCAAACACCATGTGGATGGTAGAGAATGGTTTGACGACATAAAACGTGTCCCAATTGGTGAACTCCCAGGAACGTGAAGAATCGCCGATGACCGGGATGACAACGGCCCCGGTTTTTTGGGCGGTGCGAATGACGCCTGCCTTCGGAATTTTTGCAGGACCCTTAGGTCCGTCAGGCGTCATGGCCAGCAGTTTTCCCGATGTGCTAAGGGACGCCACCATTTCACGATACACCTCCCGCCCCCGGTCCGAGCTGCTACCACGGAGCAGATTCCATCCCAATCGCTCGCCGATTTGGGAGATCAATTCCGCGTCTTTATGCGTTCCCGCCAGACCGTAATGTCCTTTTCCGGAGAAATGCATAAACGTAGGCAAAAGGCGACCGTGCCAGGTGGCGATAATGACCGATTGCCCGTTATCAAGGTACGTTTGGTAATTTCGGTCTCCATAAAATCTCCACCGGCAGGATCCATACAGGAACTTCAATAACCATTTTCCCGCTACTGCTTTTAAAGATAATGAGAACATCATGCGGATTCCCTCATTCGGGTTAAAATGGCTTGAGCCGCTCGATCATAAACTCCTGGTTCGCCCAAGGCCTCTCGAACCTGGCGGTATCCGTCCAGTGTGGCTCGTCGTTCTGCCGTATCCTGCAAAAGTGTGGTCAAGGCGGGGACCAGAGCTTCCGGTGTCATATCATATTGCAAGTACTCCGGCACCACGGTATCGTTGGCGATCAGGTTCACAATAGATGCGTGATTCACATGGACCAGGGTCCGGGCCAAAAACCAGGAAAAGGCGGATAAGCGATAACACACGATGGCAGGACAATCCGCCATGGCCGCTTCCAGAGTGGCTGTTCCTGAGGCTACCAGCGCTGCCGTAGACTGTTTTAAAACTGTTAGGGTGTTTCCTGTGGAGTATTGAAACGTGTCAGGGAGAGGGTCATAGGTTACACCTGGAAATTTGACCACATGAACGGAGAGGTCGGGCATTCTCTGTTGCAGTTCCTTTGCGGTTTGGATAAATATGGGCCAGTGACGATCAATTTCCTGCTGGCGGCTTCCCGGGAGGAGCGTTAACTGGGGTCGCGAGGGGCGATCCATGGGAGAAAGGTTCAAATCGGCAAATGGATGGCCCACAAATTGAACCTCAAGACCTCGTTGCTGAAACCAGGGTTCTTCAAAAGGGAAAATGGACAGTAATTGGTCCGTGGCGTCCGCCAGGATGCGAATCCGGTTTTCCTTCCAGGCCCAAACCTGGGGAAGGATGAAATAGGTCACCGGAATATTCAGGGGCATGAGCTTCTTGGCCAGGCGCAGATTAAACCCGGGATAATCGATGAGAATAACCCGGTCGAAAGATTCGGTGGCCAGTGTATCCAGGGTGGATTTCATGACGCCCAGCATAAAGGGCAATTTCCTGATCACTTCGGAAAATCCCATCACAGAAAGTTGGCTGATGTGCTGGTCCAATTCAAGTCCTTCCATCACCATTCGATCACCGCCATGTCCTTTAAAACGGGCGTCGGGTGCCGTCTTTCGAATGGAACGCATTAGAAGGGACCCGTGTAAATCACCGGACGCTTCACCAGCCACAATAAAGAAGGAAAGACCTGGCATGGTTAAAACAAAAAGGAACGAATCAGAATCAGGATCACAATCAAGGTTGCATTTTGGAGGGTTCGCTTCTCGGTCCGAAGGGTTTTGGAAATGGACATGGGCTTCCGGGTATCATCATTGGGCCAGGGCCGGAGTCGGGGGATGAGGGCCGGTACATTGACGCGGTAAGTTTGATAAGCTTCACCAAACAAACGCGTTAGGGTTTCCTCTTCCAGGGAAATGATTAGCCCATATTGGACTATGAAAAATGTCCAGGTCACGATCAGCATCGCCAATAAATTGGGAGCGCCAGCAATGAGAACAATGCCCGTATACATGACCATATTCCCCAGATAGAGGGGGTTTCGTACCCGAGCAAAGGGACCTGCGGTACACAGGGCCGGTGCGCCCACTTTAGTAGTCCGAGTAACGCCACCGGCATAGCGTACCCCATTAAACCGGATGGCCTCACCCAGAAGAAGCACACCAACACCAATCAGCGAGAGAGGAATAGACGGCTGAGCGAAGTATATAATAAGGAGGGCTAAAGGAATGGGCGTATAACCGCGATAGGTGAAAAAGAAATTGCGTATGTCCATTACAGAATGTCCTCTAAAATCATGTCATGAATGCGCGTGGCGACGTATAGCGCCTCGCGGCCTGCCCGGCCATCCACAATAGGTTCTTCGTCTCCCCGCACCACGGCAGCAAAATTAGCCAATTCCAGTTGAAGGGCATCGGCGGGTTTAATCGGGGGTTTTTCGTACACAATTTTCCGGGCTTTTCCGTTCCGTTTCAGTTCTGCCGTCATTAGCGCTCGTGGATCTGAGGAGTCTGTATCTATGACCCGATACACCTCAGTGAGACCCAGTAGAAAATCGATGGTGATATATAGGTCCTTCTGAAAAATTTTAATTTTCCGCACTTTATCCTTAGCAATCCGACTGGAGGTTACGTTGGCAACGGTACCGTTTTGGAAGCGAATTCGGGCGTTGGCAATATCCACCGATTCTGTCATGATGGATACCCCACTAGCCCGGATGTTTTTTACGGGGGACTTGACCAAAGCTAACAGGATATCCAAGTCGTGGATCATGAGATCCAGAACGACAGGCACGTCAGTTCCCCGGGCGGTATAAGGGGCCAGCCGCTGGACTTCGATATATTTAGGTTCCATGGGATAATCTTTGAGGGGTAAAAGAGCAGGGTTTAGCCGTTCAATGTGTCCCACCTGAATCCGTACGTCATTTTGTTCCGCCAGCTCCAGAAGACTATCCGCCTCTTCTACGGTAGAGGTAATGGGCTTTTCGATGAAAACGTGTTTACCGGCCCGGATACAGGCTTCCGCCACAGCCGTATGGGCGGAGGTGGGCGTCACCACGCAGCAGGCATCGCTGGCGCGGAGACATTCGTCCAGGGATTTGAAGACATGTGTCTCGTATTGTTGAGCGATTTCCTGGGCGCGGTGGATATCCAAATCATAGAGACCCGTCAGGTTCACGCCCGGAAGCGCCCGCAAATGTTTTACATGATGTTGGCCCAAATGCCCCACACCAATGACACCGATGTGAATAGTTGTATCAGACATTTATTTATACCCGTAGTAAATAAGAAATTACGATAGACCTGCGGGAAAGATGGATAGAAAACATACCGGTGTAAATAGCGCTCATATTTGGATAGCGGAATGTCAGTGTTTTACACCAATGCCTTAGGGTTTATAAAAGGAAAATCACTAAAACAGATAGCATTTTGGACAACCCAGCCTTTTCACAAAAATGACTATTCATAATTTTTTTCATAACCCCGATGAAATGTGAATCGATTGCAGCAAGGGTCCAAATTGACGTCAAAAAGGCGCTATCCAAATAAGCAAAGGACTGCAGTTCCAATCATATTTTACTTAAACGGATTTCGTGTAAAAAATCCTCCAAATCCGATTGTCTGGAAGTTAGAAAAACTGTAAGTTCAGAAACGGAACGGGTACTCAGTTTCCCTAACTTAGCATGAACCCTCTACAAGAAAAGAAAAAACATCGCATCGCCGAGACTTTCCAGGAACACGTGGAAATTTTCGGATTCAATAAGACGTCAGTGGATGAAATTGCGGGAACGCTACGCATCAGTAAAAAGACGATTTATCAATTATTTTCATCCAAGCAGGAGATTTTTAACTATATCGTAGAAATTAAAGCGGAGGTGTATCGCAAAGACATTCTGAACACTCTCGCAAGTCAGTATACCCACCGTCAAAAGATGAATTCCATGGTGAATTTATTCTTAAATCATCGCGTGGAATGGAATCGAAAGCAACGTTCCATTAAGACCCGTCATAAGGCGGAAATTTCTCTGGCCGCCTTTAATCAGGCCTTTTTTGATATATTGGCTGATTTGGTACGGGATGGGATTAAACGCAATATTTATTCAGTGAAGGACGCTACCCTTACGTTGGCCTTTATTCGTTCCATTCTCATGTGTGCCATGGATCGTGTGAGTCTGGATTCGGACCAGGCCCTGGAGCGGGAAACGGTCACGGCCATTAATCGATTGCTCAGTTATTAGGTCGTGGGAGCTCCGTCGGGACTTCCACGAAATTCCTTGATTTTCCTTGCTTTTTCTCTCAATTTGCGCCGATATAATCGGTAAGTAAACCCGATCATAGAGGGAGATTTTCGATGGCGAACGACATAAAATCCGGTATCGGATATATCATTCCAGCCGCAGCCATTCTGGGGTTTGTGTTTTCTGTAATTGCTGAACAATTTGTAATGGCAGTGCTTTTTGCTGCCGCCGGAATTCTGGTGTGGTTCCTCTACATGCTAGTGATGGAATCCCAACTCCCGGACGTTACGGGAAATATTATTATTTTCTTTGCCGGACTGCTGTCCATTGGCGTGTTCTTTGCTTTTGGATGGGAGACGGATATGTTTGGCGGAATCACCATCCGTCCAGAAGGAACACTGATAGCGGTGCTGGTCTTTTTATTTGGTGTGTTGTCCGGTGTTCTGTTTAATCGCGACCGAAGTCGCGCTGCTGATCAAAAATTAACCGACGAAGAGCAGAAATGGGTCCAGAAAGCTTTAGAGCAGACCGGTTCCGATACGTCAGTTGAGCCGAAGGTGGTCATTGTAAAACAGGAGCCAACTCCGGAGAAAAAGTCGCCGGAACAACCCGTTCCACCACCCTATCCCCCGTACATGATGCCCTACGCGGAAGATTATTATGATGACGATGAATACGACGATGATGAGGGTTATGAGGATGAATGGGAGGAGTACGACGAAGACGAGGAGGACGAGGACTGAGTTTGCCGGGGGACTACACGTTAAATTTGAAATACATACAATCGCCGTCTTTTACAATATAGTCTTTACCCTCTAGGGATATTTTGCCTGCGTCCCGCAAGGCTTTTTCCGATCCGTAAGCGATCAAATCTTCGTAACGATACACCTCTGCTTTAATAAAACCTCGTTGAAAATCGGTGTGGATTTCCCCGGCTGCTTCCGGCGCTGTGGAACCTTTTCGAATGGTCCAGGCCCGCACCTCTTTCGGTCCGCCGGTGAAAAAAGTTTCCAATTCCAACAGAGAAAAGGCCGCCCGGATCAGAGTATGCAATCCAGGCTCTTTCAGGGAATATTCGTTGAGAAATAAAGTTTTCTCATCTTCATCTAATTGTGAAATTTCCTGTTCCAGTCGACCGCACAGGCGAATGGCCTGACTCCCTTCCTTTTCAGCGAACGCTTTTAATTCAGCGGCTAAAGGTCCCCATTCAGGGCGTTGAATATCGTTTTCATCCACATTAGCTACATAGAGAATCGGTTTTCGGGTGAGGAGGAACATGGAGCGCATCCAATCTCGTTCTTCCTCAGATACAGTAAATGAGCGAGCCATGCGTCCTGAATTGCAATGATCTTCCAGTCGCGTCAGGAACTCCATTTGAGCTTTGATTTTTTTATCTCCGGACTTGGATTCCCTCCGGGTCTTCTCTAATCGGCGGCGAATAGTTTCCAGGTCAGCCAATAACAACTCTGTTTCAATGAGTTCCGCATCCCGCACAGGATCAATAGAACCTTCCATATGGATAATGTTATCATCTTCGAAGCAACGGACAACGTGAACGATCACGGAAACCTGACGGATTTGACCCAGGAATTGATTACCCAAACCTTCTCCCTGACTGGCGCCCCGGACTAGCCCGGCGATGTCCGTAAATTCCACCGTAGCTGGGGTTACTTTTTCTGGTTGAAATATCTCTGCCAGACGATTTAGGCGTTCATCCGGTAGTTCCACAATTCCCACATGGGGGTCGATCGTGCAAAAAGGGAAGTTTTCTGCAGGAACGGAATTGGACGATAAAGCATTGAAAATCGTGGACTTGCCCACATTGGGAAGTCCCACAATTCCACAGCGTAAAGCCATTGGCTATTCCTTAAAGAAAAGCGTTAGGTGAAGGTTGTCTAGCCGAAGATTAGAACGTGTCCAGAGCCGGATCGGCGCCAAAATCCCAAGTCAGATTTTCGAATAGCCCGACCTGCAAATCCTTGGCGAAATAGATTGTCCGATCCTTGATTTTTAGGGCGGCGTCGGCCCAGGCCATGTAGACGGGGCGGGTGATGATCTTGCGGATGTCAATCAGATAAGAAATGGTATCATGGTAAGGGCGCACCTGACCTTTGAACTTCAATTCCTTGACGCCCAGAGCCCGTCCGCGGCCCTGTCCCCCGATCCAGGACAGGAAGAAGCCTACCAGTTGCCAGAATCCGTCCAAACCCAAACAGCCGGGCATGACCGGATCACCCTTAAAGTGACAGTCAAAGAACCATTGTTCCGGTTTTACATCCATTTCGGCGAGGATAAATCCTTTGCCGTATTTTCCACCTTTATCTGATATTTTTAAGATCCGATCCAGCATGAGCATGGGGGGCTTGGGTAATTTGCCATTCCTGAGGCCAAACATTTCGCCATTAGCGATTTTGAGGAGATCTTCTTTATTGAAAAATGATTTACGAGCCAAATTCTCTTCCTAATGCGTTATTATGAGACAATTTTCAAAAGGAAGGATACACTCAGGATTGAAAACTGAACAAGTAAAAATTATTATCCTTACCGAGTGCTTAATCCAAATTTCAACGCTGGAGAGTGATCCAGAAGAGAAGGAAAATGACCCTGAAGACAGTAAATTCATACTATAATCAGGGATTAAAGGAAAACGTATGAAATATGTTCGACTGGGAACACGAGGTCCCCGGATTTCCACGGTAGGGTTCGGTGCCTGGGCTATTGGCGGCCGGGATTGGGGTCCCACTGATGACGAGGTGTCCAAAAACGCCCTGCGTGCGGCTTTGGATGAGGGGGTTACCTTGATAGACACTGCGGATGTGTATGGGTTTGGCCATTCCGAAGAATTAATTGGCGAAGTTCTGAAGGAGCGGGGCTATCCGGAAGAAGTGGTCGTGGCAACCAAGGCAGGAAACGATTTTTACTATGCGACCGATGACGATGACCAGGGATATGGACCGATCCGACAGACCTATACCAAATCCTATCTGATTGAAGCAGCAGAGAAAAGTCTTCGCCGTTTAGGCGTGGATGCATTGGATATTTTGCAACTCCACAGTCCTGATCTGGAAAAGCTCATTCAAGATGAACCCTGGGATGCGCTGGAGACCCTGAAGCGGGACGGGAAAATCAAACACGCCGGATTGAGTATTCAATCGTTCAAGGAGACCGAACAGGCTTTTTTATTAGATGAGCACCATGATCTGCTGGATTGTATCCAGGTTAGGTATAATCTCCTGGAACGTCAGGCGGAAGAGGTGCTGTTTCCCAAGGCGCTGGAATACGGCATTGGGGTGATTGTGCGAATTCCATTGCTGTTTGGTTTGCTCACCGGGAAGTTTGATCGGACGACCCGCTTTGGTGAAAACGATCATCGCCGCTTCAACCTGGCGCCGGAGAAACTGGATACGTATCTCAGGGATTTGGAGCACATCGATCCCTTGTTCGCTCAATATGCATCCTATTCTAGGGCGCAGGTCAGTCTGGCGTTTTGTCTTACCCATCCCGCATGTCATACTGTGATTCCAGGCGGAAAAAGTCCTGAACAGGTGCGGGACAATGTGGCGGCTTCCGATCTGGCGCCGCTGGACCCGGCTCTCATTCCGGCCCTGGATGGCCAGTAACCGGAGATCACCTAGCCCACGTTTTATTCTACCGGCGGCGGATTTTCCCGGATGACCTCTTCCGCAAGGCCGCCTTCCATGTAGAGCATATTAAAGGATTGCCAGCCGGTGGTGACATATTTAAAGCGGCCCATTCCGAAATCGATATTGTTGTTGAACCCGTCCCACTCAGCCG
>CAZHTM010000036.1:0-24658 GCA_964535735.1 uncultured bacterium | reverse complement strand
GGTCAGGCTCAGGAGGGTGATGGGAAGGAAACGGATGTTGAGATTAATCATGATTTATGAGAGCGTAACGCGTGACAAGTAACGAGTGACAAGAGGGACAAGTGAAAAGTGAAAAGTTGAAGGGGGCAATCCGGAGAAGGGAGAACGGAATTCCAGGAAACATCACCCTCAATGTTAAATCTTAAATTTTCAATCTTCAATTTTAAATCCCTCCTGAATATCCAATATCGAATCACCAACAATCAATATTCAATTTGTGTAATTCGCGTCATTCGCGGTTTCTCAAAATCGGTATCACTTTTCGAATGTCACTCACGCCCCACAGTTTCAGTTGGCAGGTGGCAGGTGTGAAGTCAATACATAGGTAACACTTTAGTGTCAGAACATGGGTAACACGATTAGGGAAAGATAGTACCTGAGAATTTTCACGCTTCCTTCGTGTCCCTTTGCGCTCTTCGCGGCTAAATCGTAAAAGGCGATAGAAAAATGGAAACCGTTGGCAGTGGGCGGATTTTAAATTTTCATTCTTCAATTTTCAATATCTGTTCGTGTAATTCGCGGTTAAGAATGTCAGGTGTAACGAGATGACCGGGAATAGTTCTGCCTCTGGATATTACTGCGCCAGAATTTTCTTCAATAATTCCGGATCGTCCGGAAGCAGGTCGGACTTTACCAGGCGGGGCGTTAATATCCGCCAGGCCGAATTCCGGGCAAACACCGCTTTGAATAGGGGAAGCGCCTCATCAATCCGCCCTTCACCAGCCAAAGTAACCGCTGTCCAGTACGGCAATTCGGGATTTTCCGGATAGAGTTGCGCTGCCAAATCGTATTCCCTAAGGGCTTTGGCAATCTCATGTTTTTCCACATAGAAATCTCCCTGATTGGCATGGTCATATGCACGATGAATTATCAGGAGTCGGGCCAGTTCTCTGAGCGGTTCCGGATTGTCGTCCACCCGTAAATCCAGAACCACATCCTTCCAGGGAATTCCCGTGGGCTCTCCCGAAACTATCAACATCGCCGCCGATTGCCGACCCCGAATATCGCCTCCTTCAGCCTGGGCGGCTTCCAGGGCTGCCAGCATCCGGTCCGCTAAATCACCCGTGGCATTTTCAAAAGCCTTGGCCATGGCGGGCCAGACCGTTGGCTTTTCCATCAGATTGGCCTGCACCGAATAATTTTTTCCCTGTTGATGTCCCGCCGCATCGATGCATTTCGCTCCGGTATAGGTGGCCACATGTCCCCGGACATCCACCATCGCCACCTGGCGCACAGCCCGGGCATCGTCCTGAGCGATCAATTGATCCAAAGCCTCATTTGCGGTGGCGCCTTCGGCCATGAGCTTCAATCCTTCCGGCCCGTACTCCACCTTTACAAACGACTGGGTCGCCACAGCCCCCACGCCAGCTTGGGCCCAGGGCACCACCGTTCCTACAGAAAACCAATGGCTCTGTACGGCTACTCCCAATTGTCCCGTGGCTTCGTCATAGGCCACGATCGAATAGGTAGACACCGGCCGGGTTTGAGAAAAAATCAAGGTCAGAGTACTGAAAAAAATAATGCAGAATTGCTTCATGGGACGGCCCTCCTTGTATTTTATACGAAAGAATTTTATTCCATCTTTCCTTTCAACCAACGAAAAAGAGGGCTTTGCGTTTTGTAGCAATCCAGGCATACAACCGAAAGAGAGGGTTTCCGGAAAGTCGTAGGAACTTCCGTCTTGGAGTTTCATTTCGAGGGGGTAAATTTACCCTTTAAATTAAGGAAAGACCGTTTCATGACCCGTTGCGACCCCCAGATATGGACCCCATGAATATCCAGGAACATGTGTCCCTAAAAACCCTGAATACCTTCGGCGTGGACACTGAAGCCCGGTATTTTGTGCGCCTCGATTCTCCGGAAGATCTGGAAGCTCTCTTCGAGCAGGGCCTGCTTCAAGACCGGCCTCTTTTTATCCTGGGAGGCGGTAGCAACGTATTGTTCACCCGACCTTTTGACGGCTGCATTCTGCATCCCACTTTTTCGCGGTTCACCGTGGGAAAGGCTCAGGGCGACCAGGTGTCCGTGTCCCTGGGAAGCGGCCTGGACTGGCATTCCTGCGTCCTGAAAACCCTGGAACTGGGACTGTCAGGATTGGAAAACCTGTCCTTGATCCCCGGAACCGTTGGCGCCGCCCCGATCCAGAATATCGGGGCCTATGGCGTGGAATTACAGGATGTCTTCCAAGATTTGGAGGCCGTAAACCTCCGTACCGGAGAAACACGACGATTTGATCGGTCCGATTGCCAATTCGGCTATCGATCCAGTTGGTTCAAAACCCAATCCGATCCTTATTTAATCACTACCGTGACCCTCCGCCTTTCTACCCGGTTCCGTTCCCAGCTTTCCTATCAGGGACTGGCGGAGGAACTGCAACGGTCCGGTATTACGGACCCCACTCCACTGGACGTGAGTAGTGCCGTGATTCGCATTCGGAAGCGAAAACTTCCAGATCCGGCCCATTTGGGATCAGCGGGAAGTTTTTTTAAAAATCCCGTGATTTCTAACGACCAATTTCAGCAGTTGAAAAAAGAACACCCCACTCTTTCGGGGCATACTGCCGGCGTGGATCATGTTAAAATTTCCGCTGCCTGGTTGATTGACCAGGCTGGCTGGAAAGGAAAGACCCTGGGCCGGGCCGGCGTCTATAAGCGGCATGCCCTGATACTGGTAAATCATGGTGGAGCTACGGGAATGGAAATCGTCGAACTGGCGGAAAAAATCCGAAAAGATGTTCGTCAGAAATTCGGCATCTCACTGGAACCGGAAGTTCAGATTCTCTAACCTTTCCCATGCGTTATTCGCGGCATGTCCCGCCTCTTATCCTGCATTTCCTGGTTGGACTGAGTTTTACCAATAACGCCATTTATCCACTCTATATTCAATCAGCCGGCGGTGGACCGCAAGTGGTGGGATGGTTTATGGCCACGTATTATCTTGCCGCCATTTTAGGACGACCTTTCATTGGTTCTTTTTTAAATCAATTTGGTGTAAAACCGGTCTTGACAGCCGGAACAGCATTGATTGCCTTTACCCCTCTACTTTACGTTTTCGCGAATCAGAACTGGGTCTCCATGTTTTCTATCCGTTTGTTTCAGGGACTGGGTTTCGGCGCTTATTTTTCCGCTTTTTTCACTCTGGCGGCTGAACGCGCTCCCGACAAACGACGCATTGAATTGGTAGGGATTTACGGCCTGCCGGGAATGGCGGCTAATCTTGTGGGTCCCGGCATTGGCGAGTGGATCGTTCGATCCTTTGGATTGACGCCCTTTTTCTGCGCGCTAAGCGGAGGCGGATTGATCGCTCTCTTGGTAGCGTCAAAAATGCCCGTTCCGTTTCGGCCGGTCAGGCTACCACAACGCTCGAAGGGTATCGGTAGTTATAAACCACTTCTATTTCCTTTTGCCCTTTCCTGGATACTGGCATTTTCCTGGGCCACGCCCATGATGTTTCTGGCTTCTCTTGCACACAATAGAAGTATAACCGGATTTGGCCTTTATTTTACCGCTTTTGCCCTGTCCGGAATCGGCTTTCGATGGGTGGGGCGTTCCTGGGCAGACCGTTTTGGCTGGCGGCGGATATTAATACCCACTTTTATTTTGTACGGCGCGGGACTAATGCTGCTGGGATTCAGTCATCACCTGTCAATGGTCATCCTCGCGGGAGCACTGGTGGGCGCCGCTCACGGACTGGGTTTCCCGGCCGTTACGGCTCTGGCGTATAACTTCGCTCCTCCGGAACTGCGGGGCGCAGCCATGGCACTATCTACAGGCATGTTGGATTTGGGCGGTTTTAGTGCCGGACTTATCCTGGGCTGGATCGCGGAAAAAATTCAGGTCATGTGGGTCTTTCCCATCGCTGCCGCCATTGCATTTACAGCGGCGGTGATGGTTGCACTGCACGTGGGGTTTTCGCCTCAGCGGCGAACACCGGATTAACCAATCTATGACGGGACAATGACCATTCTTGAGTTGGAAAGGGAGGCCGTGACCGACTAAGAATAATTTCTTGATTGACGAAACATTTTCCGTTAATTTAAAAAAAAAAAGGGGGTTATGAATGAAACAGGTAATGGTGGATTACGAACGATGTATGGGTTGTAAATCCTGTGAATGGGCCTGCTTTTTAGAACACTCCGTAAGTAAAGTCCTCCCCGACGCCATATTTGAGAATCCGATCTCAAAACCCCGGGTTCGAGTTGAATCTTCCAATGGCTATGCCTTTCCAATACGGTGCCAACATTGTGAAGATGCACCTTGTATCCGTGCTTGTCCAACCGGAGCGATGCATCGTGATGCGCTCCAGGCTGTGGTGGTGGATGAGAATCAGTGCATTGGTTGTTTCATGTGCGAACTGGTTTGTCCTTTCGGAGCGATCGCCGCTTATCGTACACCGGCGGTGGCATTAAAGTGTGACTTTTGTCCCGACCGACGGGAGGCGGGGTTAGACCCTGCTTGCGTCGACGCCTGTCCCACTAAGGCGTTACTCTATGGAGATGATCAGGACTTCGCGCGGCAAAAACGTCTTAGCTACGTTACCCAGGCAGTAGCCGCAACTGAGCCTATTGATCAGCCTCTCATTGCCCTTTGGCGCGCAGGGAAATAATCAGCATAAACCATTTAAGGAGAAACCATTATGTCGGAAACAACAATACCTTCTGTTGAACAACACTTAATTGAACGGGCTCATGAACAAGGATTAACCACCGCTCGGGACCGGTTGGCGGCCATGACGCCGCAATGCGGCTTTGGCGAATTGGGAACTTGTTGTCGTCAATGTTACATGGGACCCTGCCGGATCGATCCTTTCGGTCAGGGACCGACTCAAGGCGTCTGCGGTGCCACTGCTGATACGATTGTGGCTCGTAATCTGCTCCGCGAAATTACCGGTGGAGCAGCGTCCCACGTGGGCCATGCCCGGGAAGTGGCCTTAACCTTGTTAAAAACCGCCAAAGGCGAGATTAAAGGATACAGTATTAAGGATCCGGACAAGCTACGGTCGATCGCCGAAAAACTGGGTATCGCCGCCAATGGGTCTACCCCCGAAGAATTGGCCGTTCAGGTCGCCGAAAAAGCTCTGGCTGATTTCGGGAATTTAAACGGAGAACCCGCCAATTGGTTAAAAGCACGAGCACCGAAGAAAGAATATGACCGGTGGGAAGAACTGGGATTGATTTATCATAATCCCCACGTAGAAATAGAGACCGCCATGCATCGTACCTCCATGGGGAACGATGCGGATCCCACCAATCTACTGTTGGCCGGCCTGCGCATGGGCTTGGTGGACGGCTACTCGGGTTTGCATTTGGCTACTGATTTACAGGATGTTTTATTCGGCACTCCGCAACCGGTCCAACTGGAAGCGAATATTGGGGTTCTGGAAGCCAACTCAGTGAATATCGCCATGCACGGTCACAACCCTCTGTTGTCCGAAAAGATTCTGGAATGGGCCGACCGGCTGAATGATGAGGCCAAGGAAGCGGGCGCTGACCGGATCAACGTGGTGGGTGTTTGCTGCACCGGAAACGAACTCACCATGCGCCATGGCGTTCCCATGGCCGCCCATAACCTTCAATCCGAATTGATTATGCATACCGGCGCCGTGGATGAAATGGTCGTAGATATTCAATGTATTTGGCCTTCCTCCACAGCTGCGGCAGCCTGCTATGAAACTTCGTTTGTCACCACGGATCCCATGGTGAAAATTCCCGATGCTAAACACATTGAATTTGATCATGAAGATGCGGACCAAAGCGCCCAGGCCATTGTTCGTGAAGCCATCGCCGCGTTCAAACGGCGCAAGGGTCGCCCCACGTACATTCCCTCCGAAAAGAGCGTAAGTCTGGCTGGGTTGTCCGTAGAAGCCCTGATTGGCGTGCTTCAGAAAGTCGATCCCGAAAATCCCCTGAAGCCGGTTATTGACAATATTGTGAACGGCAATATCCAGGGAGCCGTGGGATTTGCCGGTTGTCCAAGCCTGAAGTTTCGGGATAAAGCCATGACCGAAACGATGGTCAAAGAGTTGTTAAAGAACAACGTATTGGTCGTCACCACTGGATGTACTGCTCATATTCTGGCCCAGGCCGGTTTCCTCACGTCCACCGCCACCGAAAAGTACTGCGGCGAGGGCCTGAAAGCCGTATTGACGGCTTTGGGTGAGGCCGCCGGGTTGCAGGCGCCACTGCCTCCGGTTTGGCATATGGGTTCCTGTGTGGATAATAGCCGTATCGCCGATCTTTTGGTCGCTCTGGCTGATTACCTGGATGTGAAAGTAAGCCAACTACCGGCGGCCGGTTCGGCACCGGAGTTGGTCCAGGAAAAAGCCATCTCCATCGGTACTTGGTTAATGGCTCTGGGATTAACTGTTCACGTGGCACCGGCGCCGCGGATACTGGGAAGTCCCCTGGTAACAAAGGTTTTGACGGAAGACCTCGTAGGGTTGACCGGTGGCAAAGCCTACGTCGAGTACGATCCGGTAAAAGCGGCCCATGGGTTGATGGAGGTGATTAAGGAAAAACGGACCGCATTGGGCATTTAGTCGATGCAGTATTTAATTCTCGGGAACGGTCCGGCGGCGGTCAACGCCATCCGGGCCGTTCGCCTTCGCGACCCCCAGGGTGATATTCGATTGATCACTGCGGAAGAAAAAACGCCCTATTCTCCCTGTTTGCTGGCTGATTTGTTGGCGGGACGCGTCTCCCGTAAGCATCTGGATTTTGTGGAGCCGGACTTTTTCGATCGACACAAGGTCGAAGTCATCGCCGGGGAAACGGCGGTGACGCTGAATCCTGAGGAACGACAGGTTTTCACCGATCAGGGAACGCAATTCTCCTACGACCGGTTATTAATTGCCATCGGTGCGGAACCTGTAACGCCACCCATTCCTGGCGTAAATCTATCCGGTGTGTTTCGGTTGAAAACACTATCGGATGTTGAAAAAATGTTGCAATCAACTGAAGCGGTCCAAACCGCCGTGGTAATCGGTGCCGGTTTTGTGGGGCTGGAAACGGCCCAGGCCCTGCGTGAACAAGGGAAAACTGTGATCGTGGTGGAAATGGAAGACCGAGTATTGCCCCAGATGGTAGATCACGAACTGGCCCAACCGGTAAAAGAACGACTTGAAGCCAACGGTGTCCAGGTTGTATTAAACGCCCGGCTGGACGCTATCCAGGGACAATCCTCCGTGGAGTCCGTCGTGGTTTCCGGACAAACGTACCCCTGTGAATTGGTGGTATTGGCAACAGGAATCCTGCCACGGATCGACATGGCGCAGAAAGCCGGGCTTAATACGAATCGGGGTCTTCTGGTCGATCGCGGTTTCCGCACCAGCGATCCGCTAATTTTCGCTGCCGGTGATGTGGTGGAAACGGCTGATATTTTTGGTAACCAGGCTGTGTTGGCCAACTGGCCCAACGCCACGGCTGGGGGAGCCATTGCTGGAGCCAATATGGCGGGTGATAATATTCAAGGCCCTGGAATAGAAAACCTGAATGTTGTCCACGTCTTTGGATTGCCGGTTTGCAGTCTTGGAAAAACGACGGGGCAGGAAACTGTTTCAATGCAAATGAATGGACGTTGGAAAAAATACTTTTTGGACGAAAATCGATTGGTGGGATTGCAATGGGTCGGGACGGTAGAAAATGCGGGAGTGATCTTTTCACTCATCAAAACCCGTCGTGACATTCGACCTTACCTATCCACTCTATTACGCGATGATATTTCATATAGCCGCTTCACTAAATTGCCGATACACTATTCCATGAATCGGCCCTTTGGTTCGGCCTGAATCCTGACAAATAAAGAACGAGGAAAAAAGAAATGTGCGAGACGACGATACGACTGCGGAAAGAAGATGACCGGTTGGAAACACTGGTGGAAGATATATTGCAACTGGAAGTTACACCGGACGGGCTGCGATGCCGTGGCGCATTGGGAGATGAAACCTTCCTGGAAGATGTGGAAATCATCGCCGCGAATTTCACCCATCCCCACGAATTGATTGTCCGGAAAAAAACTTGAAGCCGCGGATCAAACCATGAAGATCGCGATTTCAGGGAAGGGCGGAGTTGGTAAAACGACCCTGTCCGGTCTTTTAGGCCGCCTGTGGGGAAAGGCTGGTAAACGAGTGTTGATGGTGGACGCGGATCCATCGCCGAATTTGATTTCCATGCTAGGTGTTGATGAAGAGAAACGGCGCGAAATTATTCCTCTCAATCGTATGGACGACTTGATCGCCGAGCGCACCGGAGCCCGGCCGGGGAATTCCTACGGAGCCTTGTTTAAACTAAATCCGGAAGTGGAAGATTTGATCGATTCTCTGAGTGTTGCCGGCGCGGATGGTGTACGATTGCTGGTCCTGGGCGCCTTGCAGGCCGGGGGAGGCGGTTGCTATTGTCCTGAAAATGTGATGCTGAAAAGCATGTTCAGAAAATTGTCTTTCCGCGATGAAGTTGTTATTATGGATCTGGAAGCCGGTGTGGAACATTTGGGCCGCTCAACGGCACAGAATATGGACTTGCTGATCATTGTAGTTGAGCCGGGGCAACGATCGTTAAACGTGGCAGAGCAAATTCGGGATATGGCCCGGGATATCGATCTTCGCCAAATACAAATTGTAGTTAATAAGGCGAAAGAAGAAGATCTTCCCCTGTTGAAAGCGGAGCTTGAGCGACGTCAACTGCCTTTGCTGGGCGTGCTCCCGTACAATCCTGATTTTGTCGCCGCCGACCTGAAAGGAATCTCTCCTCTTGATTCCTGTCCATCGTCCACTTTTGAACCAATTCGTGCTATCATGAATCGAATTGGCGATTTAATACCGGTTCCCGCCTGAAAAAATCGAAGGTGCTCACGTATTAACGTGTTCAAGTGTTAAGGTAGTCAGGTGTTCAAGACTACGCTGGCGAACAACCGAAGGGACAAGTGACGCGTTAAGATCGAAGGTCTCCCATACTCCACTACTCCATTTCTCCTTTCTCCATTCCTCCTTGCTCCGTTCTCCATCAATATTCAATGCCGAACAATCAACAAGGAATAGCCAATAACCCGGGCTACCTGAAACCAGCCACCACTCACCAGCCACCACTCACCAAACACCACTCACCAAAAATTCACATAATTCATCGTTCACTTTCAAACTTTCAACTCCTCCCGAACTCAATGTTAGAGCAAATGATTTGAGCCAATCATGGTTATTCCTGTCGCAGTTCATTCCTTGGTTCCGGAAAAAGAATTACAGTAATTTTGTTCTTTATGATACTCCAACCTTTAACCTGATGAGATTTCCCATGCCCTTACTCAGACGTCACCGCTATGTAAATTGGTTTTTACCTGTTCTGTTTCTCTTTTTGGCTTCCTGCCAACCACGGCTGGCCCCAACCACACCCTCTGCCAAACCATTACCCCTTATTCTTATTTCCCTAGACGGTTTTCGCCATGATTATACCGACAAAACCGATACTCCCGCCCTGGATCGCCTTGCAAAAGAAGGCGTTCGGGCTGAGGGACTTATTCCAGCATTTCCATCAAAAACGTTCCCAAACCATTACACCATTGTTACCGGACTCTACCCAGAACATCACGGCTTGGTATCCAATCGCATGTATGATCCCAAGTTCGATGCCTGGTACCGGATCGGCCAGGGCAGTAAGGCGGTCACTGATGGTCGTTGGTACGGCGGTGAACCGATTTGGAGTACGGTGGAAAAAGCGGGAAAAACCGCTGCCACCATGTTCTGGCCCGGATCAGAAGCGAAAATTGCCGGAGAGCGGCCCACGTACTGGTTTCCGTACAACCACACCTATCCCAACGATCTCCGAATTCAGCAGATCCTGGACTGGATGGCATTTCCGAAAAACAAGCGTCCGTTATTCATGTCCCTTTATTTTCCCGATACGGACGACGCTGGTCACCATTTCGGTCCCGATTCTTCCGCCGTGAACAACGCCATTCAGGAAGTGGATTCCCGCATCGGGCAACTTCTGGCAGGACTGGAAGCCCGCAATCAACTGGATTCTGTCAATATTATGGTCGTTTCTGATCATGGAATGGCCGAACTGAGCCGGGAACGGGTGGTTTATCTGGATGACTATGTGAATACGGATAAACTCACGATCATTAACTGGTCACCGGTGCTGGATATTTACATCGATTCAACCCGGGTAGATTCGCTCTATCAACTCTTACACGGAAACGTTCCCCACGTCCGGATCTATAAAAAAAGTACTATTCCGAAAGAATTTCATTATTCCGCGCATTACCGCATTCCTCTGCTAATCGGTGTGGTGGATAACGGCTGGACCCTTACCTCACATGCAAAGGCGGAAAGACATAAAGATCGCTATTTGGGCGGTAATCACGGTTTCGATCCAAAAAATCAGGACATGTGGGGCATCTTTTTCGCCCGAGGGCCCGCATTCAAAGTCGATACGGTGATTGCCCCGATTCAAAACATTCAGCTATACAATCTCATGGCGAAAATCATGGACGTGCCGCCTGCACCAAACGACGGAGATCTGGATAAAATAAAATTTATCCTTAAACCTTAATCCCGGTAAATCTGATAACGGACCTTCCGGTCCGCCAAATACTGCACGATCGATTTGAAATTGTTTTCATCTTTGCCAACGAATTCCGGAGGATAAATCCCCGGACTTTTAAGCGCCCCTTCCAAAACCAGATTGACCACCGCCGTGCAAGTGTAGCCGGTGGTGCGGGCCATGGATGTTATGTTTTGTTCCCGGTCAAAATGGTCTTCCAGTACATAGGTGATCCTAGCCGGTTTCTGGTTTTCACGCCCTTCGATGATAATCTTCATCACGGTCACATCTTCTTCACCTTCGTTTAACTGCCACTGTTCCTTGAGCAATTTCGCGGTGACATCAAGAGGGCGAACCTGTTGGTCCCCAACCTGCACTGGCTCCTTGGAAAAAAAGCCGCCCTCACGGAGAACCCGTAAATATTCAATGCATCCGGGATACCGAAGCGTTTTTTCGATCATATTGGGAATGGTCATGGTATCGGCCAAGGTCCGAAGACCGTCTGAGTTCCAGGCTTCCAGGGTGCCGATTCCGGGAAAACCCATCAATTCCGGATCGGACAGGGCGGGACGGGTGACCGGTTGACCATTAAGGACAAACCGCGCCGGACGGGTGTATTCTTCAATCACGTCCAGGGGGGAAAATACGGCTTTGTACTCCCAGGGCCATTCTCGTTTTACCGGTAATCCCCCAACAAAACATTGATAGGATTCCACGTCCATCCGATCGGCGTGATATCCCAGAATAATATTGCCCATTCCCGGCGCCACACCACAGTCCACCACGGCGGCAACGCCCTTCTCCCGGGCAAGATCATCTAACGTAAACGGATCTTCCGGAAAAAAGGAAATGTCCACCACCGGTTTTCCCAGTTCGATAACCGATTTCAACACGTTATAGCCCATAAATCCCGGAACGGCTCCCACCACCACATCGGCGTTTTGAATCAACGAAGCCAACGCCGCTTTATCGGTCACATCCATTTTTTGCGTCGCCACGTTTTGTGCTTTCATCAGGGCGAGGCGCTCCTGATCAATATCCACAACCACTACGTTGTGGTCCCGATTCAAATCCCGAGCGATGGCACTGCCCACCCGTCCGGCGCCGAGGATGATAATTCTTGCTGACATGATTCCCTATTTTTAGTAAAAACTATAACCTTGACTGGTTAGATACCAATACCTTAGAAATACAAACGGGGCAGATCGTCCGCCCTGTATTTTGCTTATATCTTGTTCTTTATTTCAACAGCAACATCTTTACGGTTTTATGGTAGTTGCCTGCTTCCAACGTCGTCAGGTACACCCCTGCCGGTAATTGTTTTCCACGATCATTTCTTCCATCCCAGGTAATACGATAGATACCGGCCTCCTTTGTTTCGGCAATCAGGTGGCGCACCACCCGGCCAAGTATGTCATGGACGATTAACCGAACTTCGCTACGCTCCGGTAAATCTATTTGAACAACCGTCTCCGGATTAAAGGGATTGGGATAGTTCTGATGCAGCGCATATGTTGTAGGAACCATTGGCTCGTTTTCAGTCCCCAGGCTGCTTACATCCACCGCATCATCCGGAGACATGCTATTCTCATTCAGTCGATGATGTCGCAGGGTCACCGTTCCCGATCCCGGATGTAAAAACGCAAATTGAACCGTGGCAACCGTACCGGAATAATTCCATCCCCCGACTCCTGCACCTGCTATGATTATTTTGCCTTCCACCGTCCGTTCCATGACCGAATCTGTGATTGGATTCGACCATACCATCGCTTCATAATGCAGGAATGTTTCATCATAAACCAGCTCTCCTTCCAGGGAATACACCATTTCACCATTGGTAATTACCAGGGGTATATAAGCAAATCCGTCCACAACGTAGGGTGTGCCCAGGTGTAAAGTACCCGAGGCCAGGACAGGTTTGGAATAAGGCAAGGTATCGATGAGCCCCGTTCCGTATTGTAAGATTAAAGAAGCATTCATGGCGGTCACCGTGTCATTGGCGCTCACGTCCGCATTGACCAACCCCTGACAGAATAAGGTATCCAAACCCACCACATGTTTTAACACCATGGCCGCATCATAGGCCTGGATTGCTCCGTTTTCATCCGCATCGCCATACGAAGCCACAGGATTAATCGTGACACTCCCGTTGGTGATATTGATCGGTCCCAGTATTAACTAGGCAAAAAAGAGGTCATTAGTAATATTGTAAGGAACCAGCATAAATTCCTAGTAAGATGGCTAATCCATAAAGCATTAATTTGCTGAATGCTTTTATAGCAATTTTCCCTTCCTTAACATCAAAAGAAACAATGTCTGAATATTGAATCATTATTCGATTTCCATCATCTTTATTCAAAACAAGATCTGATTCTCTAAGTATTATAATAGTCCCAGAAACCGAACTTGAATCCAATAACATTATAGTAATCGGTTTATTAGTATACTGATTAAGAGATTTCTTTGTGTACTTATTTTGACCTAAAACAATCGAATTTAAAGCTATACTGAATATAAGTAGATAGTTTATATTCTTTTTCATTACTTTTCCTCATATTTTTTAATTTCATAAAGAGGAGTTTTAAAGTTTTCTCCTACATTAATTTGAAACAAAAACCTATCGCTGCCGACCAGACTCCAAATATCTTCTATTTTTATAGAATGGATGACATTTGAAGTTTTACTATTATATTTTTTTACCAGGTTTTTATCTACGTCAAATACATCCAGTGAAATCCTCGTTTTTTCCGTTGGATGGTAATAACTGATCAGTATTTTAGGATTGTTTGGGCTTGGAAGTAAAAATGGAGCATATTTTTGATCCTTAACTTCCAAGTTAAATTTATCGTCATTTTCTCTTAAAAAAGCATGGGCCATATTTTCAGATAGATGGTAAGATAATATTAAATTATTATAATAAATGATTTGATCATCTCTTTTTGTTCCCCATGCTTCTAATCCTAACATACCCATGAGTTTTCCTGGTGCTGAGGAATAATCAGTATATCCGGACCATAATGTAAACAAGTGATCGTTTTTTACTTGAATTACCTGCATATTTCCCAGTATATAGTAATTGTATGTTGTTATTGATACTAATCCACCTCCTGTTACTTCTACTAATTCGCTAGATATGATTGGAAATGCAATTGCATCAACATGAAGCATATCACATAGTTGAAAAAAATCTTTACTGGGTATTTTTTTTATATCCAAAAACAATTTAGTCGCTTTCCATTTACTCGGATAACCTCTATTTAACGTCACATGATCATCGGTTAGACTCGATAAGAGGATATTAGATATTAATTTGTTTGCTTTATCAATATTTTCTGGTGACGATAAAATATTATATTCTTGTTCAAATGACATGATGTCCAGTTGAGGATTTGAAGAAATAATTTTATTTATAAGATCTTTGCTAAATTTTGAATTAAATGAATGAATAATTTGCTCTGGAATATCTTTCAGATATTTCGGAACGTCTTCCAATAATTCCTTTCTTGTGTCTAAAAATAATCCGCCAAGTATGGCTATTTTTATATTATTTATCTTGTTTTGATTTGCATATTCAACATGCAAGCTTGAAGGAATATGTGTTCCTGCACAACCTATAAGAATTAATATTGCTAATGCCAATATATTTATTTTTACTATTGAATGTCTCATTTGTATTTCCTTTCTGCGATTTTTGTAGTTTTTCTAGCTTCTACTTTTATTCATACTCTACTACATACATCTTGTTGGTGTTAATATCATTACTAATTGGTGATAATTATCTAGTATGCTATAAATAATTATTAATAGTTCTTTTCAGGTTATTTTTCTCCTCAAACAATAATTTTATTAGACATAGTAATACTTATTTGATCAAAATCATTTTATTCGTATGAACATATGTATTGGCTTCCATTTTACATATGTAGATTCCGGCACTCATATTTTTCCCTCTGTCATTTTGGCCGTTCCAGCGAATAGATTTGTATCCGGGTTCTTCAATACGATTTACCAGATGACGAATCTCTCTCCCTAATATGTCATATATGGTAATATCCACAAACGATTGCACTGGCAAATCGTATCACACGGTGGTAATCGGATTAAACGGATTGGGATAATTCTGATGTAAGGCATAGGTTGTGGGAACTATGGGTTCGTTTTCGGTTCCCAGACTGCTCACATCCACCTTATCAGCAGGGAGAATTTCAATTGTCCGTCGATAAGTCCAATTGGCATGAAGAAATTGTATGCTTAATGAGATGGATAAGATGGTAAGCAATAATTTTGATTTCATGGTTTAACTCCACTGTTTACTTAATGCGCTGTCAGAGAAATTTGTATTTATCAAACCTTTCAATTCCTCCTTCACTTACTCATACATACATTTTTTTACTTCCGCTGAAAATTTTTTCATCCCTTCCTTTATCATTCTATTGAAGACATCTCTTGCCGTAACTTTTCCCATGAAAAAATACCTTCCCGCTCTGGCGGTCATTTTTGCCGCTATCCTATGGAGTCTGGACGGGTTTCTCCGTCAAGAATTATTCTCTCTTCCAGCGATCGTGATTGTGGCCCTGGAGCACATTATTGGCGCCATAGTGCTTCTGCCTTTTTTAATTCGTGGAGCTAAAGAAATCCGGGCTCTTAACCAACGGGGCTGGGCTTCTGTTTTCTGGATCAGCATCGCCGGGGGATTACTGGGGACTTTTTTCTACACCAAGGCCCTGAGTTATGTCAACTACATTGACCTGTCTATCGTGGTACTCCTTCAGAAATTCCAACCCCTGTTTGCCATCGCTCTAGCCGCGGTGATCCTGAAAGAACCCTTTACCAGACGTTATCTCCTTTTAGCGTTGATGGCTCTGGTGGGAGGATATTTTGTCACTTTCGGCCTGGAACCCATTACCAACGCCGATGACAAAACCCTGATCGCTGCGCTCTTGGCCCTCCTGGCAGCCTTCAGTTGGGGAAGCTCTACAGTTCTAGGAAAACATGCGTTAGGGCGCCTCTCGTTTCCCGTGGTAACGGCTCTAAGACAAGTCATTACCGCCGTCGTTGCCCTCGTAATTATAACTTCACTTTATTCCACCTGGGATATTAAAATGATTTCAAGCCGCCAGTGGTTGTTCTTGCTCATCATCGTGTTTTCTACCGGTTCAGTGGCTTTATTCATTTATTATTTTGGCTTAAATCATCTTCCGGCATCCCACACCACACTGTATGAATTATTCTGGCCCCTTTCCGCCGTGGCTTTGGATTATCTGGTCCGGGACCGTCCTTTGACCCCAGCCCAAATTATTGGTGGTATCGTTTTATTGATGTCTATCATCCTTCTTCCCCGGGAGCAACGTTCCCATGCCTGACTACTCTCCGGCAGAAGAACGGCATAACCTGGTTCTCAACAGTATTCATGAATTCACGTGGGGTTTTGGAGTGGCGTTTCACTCCACCTATGCCCTGATACCACTATTTTTATCTCAGTTGGGTGCTCCTCCGGCTGTCATCGCTTCTGTGGCGGGAGTATTTTCTATTCTTCTGGCAGGTCCCCAGTTGATTTCTGCCGCCCTGGGCCGCAACATACGTAATCTGAAGCTGGCGGTGATAGGCATTCATACGCTGGTATGGCCGCCGGTCTTTTTTATGGCTTTTATTTTCACCTTCTTTGCGCCCACCGGCTCCAGTGCCTGGTTGCTGTATTATGCCTGTTTTATTCTATATGGTCTGGCGATCGGTTTCATTATTCCCATCTGGTCCAGCTTTTTACATCGGGTAACAAACCGCGCTACCCGGGGATCATTTATCGGTATTTCTTTTGCTTTCAACAGTCTTGGTGGTTTTGTAGGCGGGATTCTGGTTAAACTTATTTTTGACAGCTCAATTTCATTCCCGAAAAACTTCGGACTGGGATTTTGGATTCTGTTGGGATCAGTGATTTTGGGCACCCTGGTTTTTCTGGGATATAAGATACATCCTGACACGCAGGAACCGAAGATCAGAACCTTGAGTGAAGTGTGGTCTGAAACTCGGCATATATTGAAATCTCACACCAACTTTCGCCATTATTTAATCTCACGAATATTCATCACCGCTAATTTCCCGGCCCTCAGTCTTTATGCGGTCTACTCCCAGGATAAGTTTCATTTTGCTCTCAGTGAAGCCGGTGTATTCACCGTGATTGAGGTCATTGCGTTTGGATTGGCCAGTTACGGCGCTGGTGTTTTGGGTGATTGGAAAGGTCATAAGTTGGCTTTTAGCATTTCCATTGCGTCCAACCTTATGGCCGTGATTCTGGCCTTGACAGCTTCTACGATGATTCATGTTTATGGTATCTTTTTGTTTGTGGGTATTGGCCTGGGAGCTTTTTTCCCTGCATCCCTTAATTTGGTCTATGACTTTGCTGGAACCCGGGATACTCGAATTTATATGGCACTGGTGGATACCTTTTTAGCGCCTTTTACCGTTGTAGCCATTACTTTAACCGGGATAATAATTCAATGGGTGCCTTATACCTTCCTTTTCAGTTTAATTGGATGTTCACTGGCGGTGGGACTGGTTTTGATGGTCTTCTGGGTTCGCGATCCCCGGCACGTGGATCATCCCCCGGATTATTCCCGTCAGATCTGATCTATGCGGATCGGTACACTTGGGCTAATCATCGTGTTGTTTTCGGGATGTTCATCGCTTCCTACTCTGTCCGATACCACACAACGAAGAGTGCATTTTTCCGAACGTGTCCTGCCGGAAGCTTCAGGCATTGTTTCCAGCCGAATTGCCAAAGGCATCTTCTGGTTGATTAACGACTCCGGGAATCCCGCCGACCTCATCGCCCTGGACTCTACCGGCCACGTCGCCTCCCACCTTTCCCTTCCAAACATTATCAATTATGATTGGGAATCCATAACGCTGGGACCGGACCATAGCTTGATCATCGGTGATTTAGGGAATAATCGCCGTCAACGACAGGATCAAACCCTCATCCGGTTACAGGAACCCAATCCCATAAATCCCATAATCCAAGGACTGTTGATTACACCGGTATACTTTTCGGACCTGAAGCCTTTTGGTAACTCAACACCGGACATTGAAGCTCTTTTTACTGTCGGAGAGACGCTTTGGATATTTACCAAACAGACAAACGATCAAACACTATTGTGCCGACTCAATTGGGATAGCGTTGAAAATCGGTGGACCGTCATTCCTGTGCAAACGCTGTTTCTTCCCGGTCAGGTTACAGGCGCTGATTATAATCCCCAGCGTGAACTTTTAGCGGTATTAACCTATTCTTCGGTCACGCTCTACCCTTGGAACGGGAACGTTCCCCACATCCCTGACCGCCCAATAAAAACGCGTCCCTTGTTTTTTCAGCAAGCGGAGGGTATTTGCTGGGACGGAAATTCCGTTCGGGTTGTGAACGAACAGGGAGGAATGCTTCGGATCCGATTGTTTTGATTCTGCGTCATAAAACCTGTGAATAATCAGCAACTATCAAGACATTCATGTTTTCGTGATGAACTGGAAAGATCAATACTTGAAACACTGTAATTCCGTGGAATTTCTATTTCAGGGAGAAAGCGACGAGAGAAATTTATGCTTGCATTTAGAAAGACCGACGGTGAAATTTCCAGTGGAGAACACCAATGAAGTTTACTCAAATCCAACTTAAACCACACCGGACCGGTTTTCTGGGACTGTTGATCCTGGTCATGGTCCTCACCGGATGTAAGGATAATCCAGCCCGGCACTTACAGCTTGGGAACTGGTATTTTCAAAAAGGATTGCTCAGTGAGGCTATTCTGGAATTCAAGGAAGTCATCCGACTTTATCCTGAAAATCCCAGGAACCTGAGCCGGGAAGAATTCGAATCCCTGGCTCAGGCGCATTACAATTTATCCTTGGTCTATACGAAAAAAGCCTGGTGGGACGCCGCGTTAAAAGAAGCGGAAATTTGTTTTGATCTCCAGCCGACCAAAGACCATTATGAATTGATCCAGTTGATCAAGATGCGGTCCAGCCTGGATGATCAGGATAATTCCTAAACGTCCGATTTAAACATCGAACGAAGTTATACCTTCGTTCCCAATCGCTGGAAACACCAGGGCGCCCCGATGCCGATCCAAAGTCCCGTCGCTCCATACCGGATCCAGGTGAACACATCCATCTCCGGAAACACGCGTTTCAGACTAATCTGAAGGATCACCGCGCCCCCGATTCCGATGATCACTTTAAGGATTTGATAACCTGGTCTGGCCTTCGTTGAAAGGCACAGTGCGTGTTGTTCCAGGATGAGTCCGGAACCCAGTCCGGCAAAAAAACCGCTTACCCGCAGTACGGTTGGGTCAGATATGAGCATCGGGACCAGAACGCCCACCCAGAGAAATAAAAACGCCGTTTGTACCGGTGGTAAGATTAATGGAGTTTCACGCAAGCGCTTTTCCAGATAGATCGCTGCACCCAGAGTGAGCCCTCCGATGGTCCAGCCCCCTATCACATCAACAGGAAAATGAACGCCCAAAACCATCCGGGAAAGGCCAATGAAACCAATGATCAATCCCGCCAGTTTTGGATATCCTGTTTTCCAGCCTAGATAACCCCACAAAACCATGGCCATTTGTGAATGACCGCTGGGGAATCCATATCCGCTGGCGGTGATCTGCCAGAGCGCTTCCGGAGGACGGGGCAGGGCAAAACCCAATTTTAGCAAAGTATTCAGCAAAAACGTCGTGTACAGAAGAAGCAACAGGGGCAGTCCCAACTCCTTGCGCCAACACCAAAAGATGACCGGTAGTCCTAGAAGATAAAATGATTCATTGCCTAACTGCGTAATGCCTTTCATAATGGGTATAAGACCCGGGAAGGGTAGTTGTTGTAGCCAAACAATCAGATCGGTGGTCATCAAACTTCTCTCCGAAACACCATCCAAGCCAGGTTTCCTCGATAATACGGGTATTCAGCCTCCGGTAACCAACCCAGGTCCGGCAATACCTGACCCAAACCGCCCCGGGACATCCAATCCTGGTAATTGATGAAATGCTCGTCCCCCGCCCGACGTTCAATTTGATGGATGCCCCAGCGGAGAAAGCGGGTCAAAAGCCGACGATCCGGCGGCTGAGCAAAATCCAAAACAGCTAATCGTCCGTCGGGACGGAGAACCCGAGCGATATCGATTAATTCCGCCTCCAGGGTGGCTCGGTCTTTTTCGTGCAGGGCAAACTGCGAGAGAACAAGATCAAATTTCTGATCGGGAAAGGGCAGGAGGGTGGCATCCCCTTGAACGCATCGCCCGTGAGTCTGACGACGGGCTTGAGACAACATGGCGGAGGACAAATCCACGCCCCAAATAGGAAAGTTCTCCGGAAAATAGGTTAATTGTTTTCCCGTCCCGCAGCACACATCCAGAACGGCTTGGGGATCCTGGTTAAGAATCCAGGTCTGTATATCCCGGCGAATACGCCGTACCAAGGGTTCCAGAAATAAATCGTAAATGCCGGCCATGCGGTCGTAATGATCGGGTGGTGCCGAAGGAGTTTCTGTAGATTTTTCTACGATCGATTTTGCCGTTTCCACTACCGGGGACCTCTTTTATGTACGGGAAATTTTATCGGGGGAATCTACATAAAAGAATTTGGGTTTTACATCATCATTCGCCGATTCTCACGATCAGGAGATCGTGAGGGATCAGTTGTTTAAAGGATTGGAACGGCAGACGAGTCGCTTGTGAGCGCTTGGGCCCACATGTGGTAAACAACCCGGGATTTATCCGCCGTTAGAGCACCGGATTTTAAATATAAAAAATAATCCTTATTCATGGCCTTGAAAGGGTTTTCCGGGTTTAGACCAGAAACCAGACTCCAGAAATAGTTTGGCCCGATTTTCTAACACATATTAGTTCTCACTTTTTAAGATAATCCACAAAACATTCGAAATTGATTCTTCTTGTTTTCCAAACTTATCAGTGTTGGAATTGATCAGTTATTGTCCATTCCGTTGTGTTCTTCCCGTCACGGACTAGTAATTGCATTACAGTGAATCACCTGTCTTTTCCATGGCAAAATGGCGTTTGCAGATAATCCTTGCTAAAATTCATGAAGAATATTAAGATACAACGTTGTCATCAACGTTGTCATTAGATCGTCCTTTAAAATTATCGTGCCAACAATAAAACAAGTTGCTGAATTAGCCGGAGTGTCATTCAAGACTGTCTCACGGGTAATCAATGGCGATAAGAGTGTACGTCCTGAGACGCGCGAGTTGGTGAATGCAGCTATCAAACAACTGGGTTATCGACCACACATGAGTGCCCGTGTGATGCGAACTCGACGGTCACAAGTTATTGGGCTCATTACCGACCTGATTGCCACCACTCCTTTTGCCGTGGATGTTGTTCGTGGCGCAGAAACGATGGCTTGGAAATATGAACGGATGCTCTTGGTAATCAATACTGAGGGAGATCCGGAAATGGATCGTAAATCCGTAGAGATGATGCTGTCGCACCGCGTAGAAGGCATTATTTTCGCTGCTATGTTTCACCGGGAAGTAACGGTTCCGGAAACCATTCATGAAGTTCCCTCTATCCTGGTAAATTGCTACACTTCCGACCGTTCCCTGCCATCGGTTGTTCCCGACGAATACGATGGCGGATTCAGAGCAACGGAAATCCTGATACAACACGGACATGAACGCATTGCTCTAATGAACCTCCCAGAAGAAAGCGTAGCCGCTAAAGGACGATTAAAAGGTTATCAGGACGCGTTGGAAAAATACGGTCTTACCTTCCACCCTGAATGGGTCCGTCCTGGTTTGGTACGTACACCTGAAGGAGAGGTAAACCGGGCTTATGTAGAAACGCGAAAACTACTTGAGGAATCAAAGCCTCCCACCGCTTTTTTCTGTGCAAACGACCGAATTGCCATGCATGTTTACGATGCAATTAAACGTTCCGGGCTTAGCATTCCGGACGATATTGCTGTTATGGGATATGATAACCAAAAAATTATTGCCGCTAATCTTCATCCGGGATTATCAACGATGGCCCTGCCGCATCAGGCGATGGGACAATGGGCTGTAGAACAGCTCATGAATGCTTCGATCAATGTTGATGCACCTGTGCAGCATAAAATACAATGCACCTATGTGGAACGGGAATCAGTATAGTTAATTATTAGCCGTTGAACCAATAATTACAGAATGACACAAAAAGAGGGGAAAAGATTTTTTATAGAGACAACGTTGTCAGCCTGCGGGTTTGTACCGCCGGATAACGTAATTAATAAACGTGGGTTACAGTACAAATCTTTACAGAGTTCTGCATCTTTAATAATCACCTCGAACTCTGAGTATATACTGCCACCCACCATCATTGGAAACAGCAATGACTTTTTCGGGAAAATAATCGAAGATCAGGAAAACCGATGGAGGTGCGATTTTTCGGTTAATTATTCTTCCGAGCCAAGTTTGTTTTCATAACCAAGGAGATAAAAACAATGAGTAAACTCATGCGAAGAAACGTACTCGTCCTTTGGGTCGCCCTATTGCCTGTTTTGCTAATGGCACAGGGCGCGATCTCTGGAAGAGTACAAGATAAAGAGGGAAATCCGATCATTGGAGCCAATATCATGGTTTCAGGTACATCCCTGGGGGCCGCCACAGCATCTGATGGCTCGTTTACCATAACGGGTTTAGCAAGTGGTGATTATACCGTCGTTGCGACCGCTATTGGCTATAAACGTGACGAAGGACATGTTTCTGTCACAGAAGACGCCAAAGCAACCATTAACTTTACTTTGGATACAGATGTATTGGGAATGAGCGATGTTGTGGTCACTGGTGTCGCCAACCCTGTCTCTAAGTTAGAATCCAGCGTAGCAATTACTACCCTGGATAAAACGGAATTAGAATTACGTTCACCCCGCGGCGCCGCAGATTTCTTTAAAGCCATTCCCGGGTTTTATACCGAAAGTTCAGGGGGACATGGAAATGCCAATATCATGGCTCGCGGCTTACCCAACTCCGGTGGATTACGTTATGTTCAGTTGCAGGAAGATGGTTTGCCCGTGTTTGAATATGGTGATTTAATGTTCGGCAATACGGACATCTGGTTACGCCTGGATTTGAATGTGGACCGGATTGAAGGTGTTCGTGGAGGATCGGCCTCTATTCTCACCAGTAATGCTCCCGGTGGCATTATCAATGTGATTAGCAAAACAGGTGGTCCGGAATTTTCCGGAACGTCCAAAGTTACCGTTGGTGATTTCGGACTATTCAGAAATGATTTGGAATTCGGGGGACCGATATCCAAGAATATTCAATACCATATCGGCGGATATTATCGCCGCGACAATGGTATTCGTCCCACCGGATATTCCGCTAATGAAGGCGGACAGATCAAAGCCAACGCCACCTATTATTTTAATAACGGGTATGTGCGTATCAATGGAAAATACCTCAATGACCGAACCGTCGGATATCTCCCCATTCCGCTCACCGGTGATGATCCCAAGGGAATCGACGGCGGTCTGGATCCAAACTATGGCACCATGGCCAGTGTTGATATGCTGAATCTCCATGTGTTTTCTCCCACCGGTACTGAGGTTATTGAGGATCTTTCGGATGGTATGAATCCGAATGTTTGGACCTTCGGTGGAGAATTACTTTATGATTTAGGCGATAATTGGACGATCAAAAACACCTTCAAGAAATCGTCTATTGACGGCCAATTCAATGCGATTTATCCTTTTGTTGGTCCTATGACAGCTGATGAATACGCTGCCGATAAAGGGCTTACGGATTACACCTATGAATATGCCCATGGTTACGACGATGGCAAAGCTGCTGACGGACTCGTGGCCGAAGCCTGGTGGTGGGACGTGGATATCCCCCTGCAGTACTTTACCAATAACTTTAAGCTGTCCAAATCGTTTGGTAATCTTAACCTGACAGCAGCGTACTACTTCTCTGAAAATACAGTAAAGTCCGTGTGGTGGTGGCATCGGATGCTGGTAGATATTCACAAAGAGCATCCCCGTATGTTGAATCTGAAGGATAATACCACGGGTACTTACCTCACAACTAACGGGTTTTCACACTACGGCGATTTGTTCTACAAAAACTATTCGGCAACCACAACTATCAATACACCCTTCATTAATGCCGAATATAAAGCGGGAGCGCTTACTCTGGATGGCGGCCTGCGTTTTGACAATGGTACAATCGTCGGATGGACAGAAAAAGATGCCACCTATACCTATGATGTGAACGGAGATGGTGATACAACTGCCGCCGAGACAGATGTTTACTATGGCACCGGGGAGTATATTCCCTTCAACTATAGTTATTCACGTATGTCTTGGTCATTTGGCGCCAATTACCGCCTGAATGAAAATATGGCCGCTTTTGGACGCCTGAGCAACGGAACCCGGGCTCCCGCCGATCGGACCTATGCCTTCGGTGCCACGGAAAGCACCTCCTCCGGCTTCGGAGACGGCGTTCAACTGGAAAACATTACTCAGGGAGAACTGGGCTTGAAGTACAACTCCCGCAAACTGGCCGTATTTGGGACCTTGTTCTATAGCAAATTCGACGATATTAAATTTGTCGATCTGACGGCCAATGGCGAAGTGGAAGAAACCTACAACACAACCTCTAAGGGTTTGGAACTTGAATTGATTTCAAACTGGGGGAATTTGAATCTCAACTTCATTGGTACCTTCCAAGACCTTCGGTACAACGGCTGGGTCTATAACGTGGATACGGATGGAGATGGACAACCGGACAAAGAGATCAGTTTCGACGGAAATCAGATCCAGCGGATGCCGAAGGTATATTTCACCTTCCGTCCATCCTATTCCTTCGGGGATCTTGGTGTAAACCTGGTTGTACAGTATTTCGGTCGCCGGTTTACATCGCCTGATAACGTTCAGGAATTGCCTGCCTTTACCCAGATCAATGCTGGGTTAACCTATGCGCTGGGTAACGACCTGACCTTTTCAGCGAATGTCCAAAACCTGACCAATGTCGTAGGTTTAACCGAAGGGAATCCATCAGCGGGATTAGCACCCGGTGATAAACCGACGTACTATTTTGCCCGAC
>CAZHTM010000035.1:0-24743 GCA_964535735.1 uncultured bacterium | reverse complement strand
CGGGGAAGTGAGAGTAAAATATGAAAATTAAAAAGGTCTCTATTACTAATTTTAGGTTGTTTGAATCAGATGGCACTTTTGAAGTAGATAATATCAATATTCCTGACCAACAAAATATGGGAAGCGGCATAACTGTCTTTGTTGGTGAAAATGGATGTGGAAAAACTTCCCTATTAGATGCAATGGCTCTACCGCTTCTAACATATAAAGCTGAAAGTTTTTCAATAAATGATTTTAATAATCCAAACGAAAGGACATTAATCGAAGTATTTTCTGACAGTGATTTTTCTGTAGATTTCACAATGCCAAGAGGATCGTTTCTTTCAAAAGGTTTTTTGTTTAAAGCTGGCGTTAGAGCAAGAGATAACAAAGCATATCTATCTTCAATAGTAATTAGTGATCAAAAATTTATAAGAGCTGATGGCCAGGAAAAACCAAAAGATGGAAGCCCCGATTTACGTGTAAATGTAAATAATCCTTTTAAAGGACAAAGATTTTCAGAAAATGACATATTGTTTTTAGATAAAAACCGAACTTTTCAGATTCGTTCGGGAACTTATAATATTACCAGGTTTGATAGATTAATGGAAGATTTTGATTATCAGTATATCAAAAACCAAGATAGTATTAATGATCTTAATGAAAATTTAGATTCATTAGTAAAAGAAGGAATTGAAAATGAATTTATAGGAAAGGCGATTAGAAAATTTGAAGAATTAAGTGGATCTGAAATTAGACTTAGTTTCATTGAAAATTGGCGTCCTTTTAAGAAGAGCTTTTTTTCTGAAAAGAAAGGAAACAATTTACAAGTAAATCTCAATATGCTTGGTTCGGGATATGAAATGGTTTTTTCATTGGTATATTCTTTTTATCTCTCACAACAGAGTGGCAAGCAACTTATTGTATTTATTGATGAACCTGAGTTACACTTACATCCTTCTTTGCAAAATGATTTTGTAAATTTTTTGTTAGAAATCTCAAAAGAAGCTCAAATTATACTTACTTCTCAATCTCCCTTATTTATCAAACAGCTTTCATACAATGAGAATGTTAAGATATTCGTTTTTCAAAAGAATGATGGGAAACCCGAATTGGTGTCAATGGAAAGAAGAATATTACCTTTCGTTTCAGCAAATGAAATCAACTACTTAGCTTTTAAATTACCTTCAATAGAATTTCACAATGAACTTTACGGATATATACAGGCAAAAGCGATTGATGAAGATCAAGATAATCACTATGAAAGTAATTTTGATTCATTTTTACAATCTAAAGGATTACCTGTTTATAGAAAACCCTGGATAAGATTAATGAAAGACGGAACAATTGTATTAAATAATAGAACTACGCAAACTTATATTCGCAATTTTATTCATCATCCCGAAAACAATCATAATGAAAAATATACAGATGAAGAATTGAAGAAATCAATTGAAGAAATGATTGGTCTTTTGAGAGATTGGTGATATTAGTAAATCCTTATCCTCGAAAAACTGCATGACACCTTGCTGCCGAAATTGATGAGAGGGGAGGTGTGGGTGAAAATGTCTGAACTGTGATTTTTATGATTAACTGATGGGCTATGATTTTTTTAACTGCAGTGTTAAAAAAATCAGGGTAATCCTGAAATCAAACAAATCAAAGTTCAGACATTGGGGAATATGCCATGATAAACGAAAAATATAAATATTCGGAATTAACAGGCCGAATTATTGGCTGCGCCATGCGTGTACATTCCGCTTTGGGCAATGGTTTTCAGGAAGTCATTTATCAACGGGCGCTGGCCATTGAAATGACCGACAGCGGCTTATCCTTTCAACGGGAATTGGAAATGCCGGTGTTTTATAAGGAACAACAGATAGGAACACGGCGGGTCGATTTTCTAGTGGAAGATATACTTTCAGTGGAACTGAAGGCATTAATCAAACTGGAAGATGTGCACCTGGCGCAGGCAATCAATTATCTGGAAGCATATAATCTTGAAATCGGACTTTTAATCAATTTTGGGGCGCAAAGCCTGGAATTTAAACGGGTGGCTAATAAGAAATACAAAAGGTCTTAACTGTGATTTGTGGGATTAACTGATTCACTCTGATTTTAAAATGAGGGTAATCTTAAAATCAGATAAATCAAAGTTCAGACAATGGATGCTCAAGAATGAAAAAAATCACTGAATCAGACATCGAGACCTTAACTATCGAATTGCTGGAATCTTCCGGTTACCAATACATCTACGGCCCGGACATCGCTCCTTACGGCAATACCTTGCTGCCGAAATTGATAAACGGGGAGGTGCGGGTGAAAATATACGGGGATGATGGCAAAATATAATCCTGAAATTCACCACCGTAGGTCCATCCGATTAAAGGGATATGATTATTCCCAGCCGGGATTGTATTTTATTACGATTTGTACGCAACACCGTTGGTGTTTATTCGGGAAAATTAAAAACGGGAAAATGATTTTAAATGAATTGGGTACCATTGCCCGAAACGAATGGATGAAAACCGCCGAAATCCGGGATAATGTGGAATTGGATGAATATGTCATCATGCCCAACCATATCCATGGGATTATTTCATTAAATGATCCCGTAGGGGCACATTGCAATGTGCCCCTACAACACAATGGACCCCAAATCAATACACGCCCATATCATGCGTCACCACGACAAACGGAACAATTTGGTAAATCAACCAAAAATTCAATTCCCACAACCATAAAATTGTACAAATCCGCCGTAACCACCCGGATTAACCGATTGCGGCATTCACCTGGCGCCCCCGTTTGGCAACGGAATTATTATGAACATATTATTCGCAATGAAACATCGTATCATCACATTGCCGAATATATCCGAAACAATCCCCTGAATTGGCGGAACGATCAATATTATGCCTAAAATCACTGAATCGGACATTGAAACCTTAACCGTCGATTTATTAGAATCTTCAGGTTACGATTACATCTACGGTCCCGACATTGCCCCGGATGCTTCGACAAGCTCAGCACCAAGTGATAGGCCGCCGGAGCGGACATCTTTTGAAGATGTGTTGCTGTTGGATCGACTGCGAACTGCCATACAGCGTATCAACCCTGATTTGCCCACTACGGCCCTTGAAGACGCGATCAAACAGATTCAGCGCATCCATTCCCCGGAACTGATTACGAACAACGAAACCTTCCACCGCATGCTCACCGAAGGCGTAAAGGTCAGCTATCAAAAGGGAGGTAAAGAGCGCGGCAACCTGGTCTGGCTGGTGGATTTCAACGATCCTGAAAAGAACGACTTTGTGATCTGCAACCAGTTTACCGTTATTGAAAACGGTGTGAATAAACGTCCGGATGTGATTTTGTTTATAAACGGCCTACCGCTGGTGGTGATGGAACTGAAAAACCCTGCCGATGAAAACGCCACGGTAAAATCGGCCTTTAATCAGATTCAGACCTACAAAGACACCGTCCCGTCCTTGTTCACCTATAACGGGTTCTGCGTCATCTCCGACGGACTGGAAGTGCGGGCCGGAACTATTTCCTCCGGGTACAGCCGTTTCATGGCCTGGAAATCCACTGATGGGAAGAAAACAGCGTCGCCCCTCATTGGGCAGTTGGAAACCCTGATTAAAGGGATGCTCAATAAAGAGACATTGCTGGATCTCCTCCGTCATTTCATCGTCTTTGAAAAGAATAAAAAAGAGGACCTGAGAACCGGAATCACGACCGTAGAAACCGTTAAAAAGCTGGCTGCTTACCATCAGTATTACGCCGTGAACCGAGCGGTGGAATCCACGCTTCGCGCCGCGGCCATGGCCGAAGATCGATCGCAAGTCAGCGAAATTCCGGGAGAATACGGCTTACCGGACGCCATGAAACAGCCCCGGGGCGACCGAAAGGGCGGCGTGGTCTGGCACACCCAGGGCAGCGGCAAATCCCTGTCCATGGTTTTTTATACGGGCAAGATTGTATTGAAAATGGACAACCCCACCGTGGTGGTTATCACCGACCGCAACGATCTGGATGATCAGCTTTTTGACACCTTCGCCGCGTCCAAACAACTCCTGCGCCAGGCTCCGGTTCAGGCCGAATCGCGGGAGCACCTGAAACAACTGCTAAAAGTGGCTTCCGGCGGGATCGTCTTTACTACCATCCAGAAATTTCAGCCGGATGAAGGGAATGTCTACGAAGAATTGTCTTCCCGGACCAATATTGTTGTCATTGCCGACGAAGCCCACCGGACCCAATACGGATTTAAGGCCAAAACGATTGACGCCAAAGACGAACAGGGCCATGTGATCGGCAAGAAAACGGTTTACGGTTTTGCCAAGTATATGCGTGATGCCCTGCCCAATGCAACCTATCTGGGATTCACCGGGACACCCATCGAAAACACGGACAAGAATACACCGGCGGTTTTTGGTCATTATATCGACATCTACGATATCGCCCAGGCGGTGGACGATCACGCTACGGTTCGTATCTATTATGAAAGTCGATTAGCGAAAATTCATTTAAGCGAAGAAGGCAAGCGGCTGGTTAAAGAACTGGACGATGAACTAAAACAGGACAATCTCAGCGAAACACAAAAGGCCAAAACGAAATGGACCCAACTGGAAGCGCTGGTTGGTAGTGAGGATCGCATTAAACGGATTGCCAGGGATATTGTCACGCACTTTGAGGCGCGACAGGAAGTGTTTGAAGGCAAGGGGATGATTGTGGCCATGTCACGTCGTATCGCCGTGGAATTGTACAATGAAATCATCGCTCTCCGTCCCCAATGGCACAGCGATGATTTGAGTCAGGGCACCATAAAAGTAGTTATGACCGCCGCCTCTTCTGATGGGCCTGAAATGGCGAAACACCATACCACGAAAGAACAGCGCCGGGCTTTGGCCGATCGCATGAAAGATCCCCAGGATGAAATGAAACTGGTTATTGTCCGGGATATGTGGCTCACCGGTTTTGACGTCCCATGCCTTCACACCCTTTACATTGATAAACCCATGCAGGGGCATAACCTGATGCAGGCCATCGCCCGCGTCAACCGAGTGTATAAAGACAAACCGGGTGGTTTGATCGTGGACTATCTTGGTATTGCATCTGACTTGAAAAAAGCCCTTTCATTTTATTCCGAAAGCGGCGGCCGGGGCGATCCGACGATCACTCAGGAAAAAGCCGTACAGTTAATGTTGGAAAAACTGGAAGTCGTGTCCGCCATGTTTCATGGCTTTGCCTATGAAGACTATTTCACAGCCGACACGTCTCAAAAACTTTCTATCATTTTAGCCGCAGAAGAACATATTCTTGGTCTGGAAAATGGTAAAAAGCGTTATGTGGATGAAGTAACTGCCCTATCCAAGGCTTTTGCCATTGCGATCCCTCATGACCAAGCCATGGATATCAAGGATGAAGTGGCCTTTTTCCAGGCGGTCAAAGCCCGGCTGGTCAAATTTGAAACCACCGGTCCCGGCAAGACCAATGAAGAGTTGGAAACCGCCATCCGTCAGGTGATCGATCAAGCGTTGGTCACTGATCAAGTGATTGATGTCTTTGATGCCGCTGGAATTAAGAAGCCGGACATTTCCATTCTTTCAGAGGAATTCCTTCTGGAAGTAAAAGGCATGAAGCATAAGAATATTGCCATGGAAGTGCTGAAAAAACTGTTAAATGATGAAATCAAATCCAGGGCCAGGATCAATCTGGTTCAAAGTAAATCCTTAATGGAAATGCTGGAAAACTCTATTAAAAAATATCATAATAAAATCATCACGGCGGCGGAATTCATCGAAGAACTAATCCATCTGGGTAAGGATATTCAACGCATGGATAAAGAACCGGAGGAAATGGGGTTGTCAACCTTTGAATACGCTTTTTATACGGCCATCGCAAATAATAAGAGCGCCCGAGAATTGATGCAGAAGGCAAAGCTCCGGGAGTTGGCCATCGTGCTTTTTGAACGTGTGAAAAAGAATGCCAGTATTGACTGGACCATTAAAGAAAGCGTGAAGGCAAAATTAAAGGTCATTGTAAAAAGGACCTTGCGACAATACGGCTATCCACCGGATATGCAAAAACTGGCTACTGAGACGGTATTAAAACAGGCTGAATTGATTGCCGGTGAATTGACCGCGATGGGTTAAACCAATTACACACTTCGTACCTTAACTGCAATGGAATCGAGTATTATTAACGGCACGATGTTGATTCAAATAGCTATTCTATCGTGGTTTTTCATCGATGAAAAGATTTCACTTCAAGCAGGTATCGGAATGCTTATAGCAGCAATCGGTGCTGTTCTGGTGCAAATAAAACGAAACAATAGTAAAAAACTACGAACGAATTAGCCCTGCAGTGGGCCGGTTCGACGTGTGAGTTTCCAGATGCAGGGTCCGAAGGGTTACAATTGAAGCCCAATTTGAATTAAACTCTCTTTTCCAGGAATATATCCATTCATTCCCAGACAGGGATCGACTTAATTTTAACCTATGTCAAGATCACTGATACGAAATTTTTCCATCATCGCCCATATCGATCACGGGAAATCGACGTTGGCGGATCGACTATTAGAAGAGACCCGCACCATTTCTGCCAAGGCCATGAAGGACCAGGTGCTGGATGACATGGATTTGGAGCGGGAAAGGGGAATCACTATCAAAAGTCATCCGATCCAGATGCACTATCGTCACACCGATGGCCAACTGTATACCCTGAACCTTATCGATACACCTGGACACGTGGATTTTACCTATGAAGTGTCTCGATCTCTGGCGGCCTGTGAAGGGGCTTTGTTGCTGGTGGATGCCTCCCAGGGCGTCGAGGCGCAAACCGTGAGCAATACTTATCTGGCTATTGAAAATGATTTAGTCATTGTACCTATTATTAATAAAACCGACCTCCCAGGAGCCCGCGTTGAGGAAGTCCGGGACCAGATTATCGAACTAATCGGCTGCGATCCAGAGGAAATTCTGTCTGTCAGCGCCAAAACAGGAACCGGGATTGAAGACGTGTTTCAAGCCATCATTGATCGTATACCGCCTCCGAAAGAACGCACCGATCAGCCGACACGCGCTCTTATCTTTGATTCCATGTATGATAATTATCGCGGCGCCATTCCCTATGTTCGGGTTTTTGATGGCTATATTCGACCCGGAACCACGGCCCGGTTTTTCGCTCATGATCAACAATATGAGGTCACGGAAGTGGGGCATTTTGTGATGAAACACGTTCCCACCAAAGAATTGAAATCCGGGGATGTGGGCTATGTCATCGCCAATATTCGCGATGTGGGACACATCGAAGCCGGGGATACTCTGACCATCAAACAAAATGCAGCCACGGAATCTCTTCCCGGGTATAAGAAAATGAAGCCCATGGTTTTTTCCGGTCTCTATCCCGCCGACAGCGATGACTATGAACAATTACGCCAGGCTCTGGACAAATTACGACTTAATGATGCGTCCATTCTGTACGAACCGGAAACCAGTGAAGCTTTGGGTTTTGGGTTTCGCTGTGGATTTTTAGGTCTCCTCCACATGGAAATCATCCAGGAACGGTTGGAACGGGAATTTGATCTGACGCTGGTCACCACATCTCCCAATGTACGCTACCAGGTGAAACTACGGGATGGATCCCTTATGGAAGTGGATACACCCGCTAAATTACCACCCCCAGGGGAAATCGACGAAATCCGTGAACCCTTCGTTGCGGCCGAAATCATTACCCCAAAAGATTACATTGGCGCTATTATGACCCTCTGTCAGAAAAAGCGGGGCATTTACGTCAATACCCATTATCTAAGTTCGGAAAAGGCGCAGCTCCACTATCAATTACCTCTTGCCGAAATCATCTTCGATTTCTTTGATAAACTGAAATCCATTTCTCGGGGCTACGCATCCCTGGATTATCACTTCACCGATTACCGCAAGGGGAATTTGAAAAAACTGGAAATCCTGATCCACGGGGAACCAGTGGACGCCCTCAGTTCCATTTGTCATGCCGACGATGCGTATCACCGCGGCGTTGCCATGTGTTCCAAGCTGAAAGAATTAATTCCCAGACAGATGTTTGATGTGGCTATACAGGCGATGCTGGGAACGAAAATCATTTCCCGGACCACGGTGAAGGCGTTGAAGAAAAATGTCACTGCCAAGTGTTATGGTGGAGACATCTCTCGGAAACGGAAACTGTGGGAAAAGCAGAAGGAGGGGAAAAAGCGGATGAAAATGATTGGTCGAGTGGAAATTCCCCAGGAAGCCTTGCTGGCAGTATTGCAGGTGGAAAATAAATAGGACTTCGCTTGGTAACCTATTGGCGACAATCCCGATCTTTATTTTATAGTCTGGTAGCGGTTTTTCCGCTTCTGGTCATTTATGAATCGGGACTGATTTTAATTCGGAATGCCCACCTCCCCACGGTTCGGAATAGCGCCGATGTTCTCCTCCAGTCCATCTTATCTTCGTTAGGCATCCGGGGAATGTTGGGTTTGGGATTCTTATTTATAGTGGGGACGGTCGTCGCCTTCTATTGGAATCGCAATCGACATCCGGAGGAATCCTTTTCCAGCACTATACTCATCGGAATCGTTGGAGAAAGTTGCTTATGGGGTTTGGTACTGGTTCTGATCCTGCAATCCTTTCAGGCGTTGCTCATGAATCCAATCATGCGGGAAACTGTTCAACAAGTGGTACTTGGCCTGGGGGCGGGGCTATTTGAAGAACTCATTTTCAGGGTTCTTCTGATTACCGGGTTGGTTCCCCTGCTCATCTTGGCTTTTCAATGGCGACCCATGGGAGCGAAAATAATAGCAGTTCTTTTGGCGGCGGCGTTGTTTTCCTGGTTCCATTTCATGGGTCCCCTGGGCGGCGTTCCCCGTGTTACCTTATTTCTGGTGCGATTTGTGGCTGGATGCTTTTTGGGATTTCTCTACATCTTCCGCGGATTTGGTATCACCGCCTGGAGCCATGCCATCTATGACTTGATTACCGTCATCCAACTCACGATTTTTGGAGGAAACCAAGCATAGGGCGAATCGTAAAAGCATTGTATTTTTGACACCTATTTTTATTGGAGTTAACATGAAAAACCATTTTTGGCTGCTTTCCACCGTTTTTATCAACTCACTTATGTGGGGGCAGGTCATTGAATCGCTGGAAGCGGATATTTATCCCGAGTACTACTCAAAAGGGGTTATGGTGGAGTACCTTGGCGAAGTGGAACCAGGTAATTTTACTCCCGCTCTTCATTTTATGGTTCCCGCTGGAACCGATTCAGCTTTTTCAGTCGTGGAAGTTGAAGGACAGAAAGATCCTATTATTTCCAACCTGACTCTTGAGAAGAGAGGGAATGAAACCTGGGTCACGGTGACCCCTAAAAATAACAAATTCCGCTTTTTCGCTTTTTATACACCCTTCACCAATCCAACCGGAGAACGGAAATTCGATTTTTCCATAAAATCTGATTCTGATTTTCCGCACTACCATATTCTGGTTCAGGAACCAATGGTAGCTGAAAATTTCAAACTCATTGAACCGGATGATGAGCCGGAATCCTTCCCGGATCAACACGGCATCACCTTTCACCGTTTCCATTACGAATCGTTGAAGGCTGGGCAAATCCAATCGATTGAAATTCAGTACCAGAATCCTTCCGGGAAACTTACCATGGAGCAGCTTCAATCTATGCTCAATGCTGGAGGGAATGTGGTGGCCGCGGCGCCGGAAGGCAACGATGCACCGGAACGGTTTACGCTTCCTACCTGGCAACCGTATTTGGCGCTTTTGGCGATGACACTGGTGGTGGCGTTTAATTATAAACGTTTTCCGGCGGTAGCTGTATCCAAATCCGCATCTAAACCGGTGAGCGCTACAGATAAAGCAAAAGCTTCCACTGCGGGACAGAAGAAATTCTGTTCACAATGTGGTCAGCCGGTTCGTCCTAACGATAAATTCTGTTCTAGTTGCGGGCATAAGCTTTAAGCAGGTTGCTGTTGGTTTGAGCGATTCCGTTCAAACCCGTTGGTTGAAACCCCGCCATGGGATATGGCTTTTCCTGTATCTTGCTGTCTTGCTATTTGGGCAGGAGGCTTCAGTTCCCCATTGGCTTCAGCTCCAATCCCGAATTCCGCTGCCGTCAATACTAGCAGAGGAGGGACTTGCCCCCACCGATATCCAGCCCGGTCCGGATCAGTCCTTCATTCTTTTAGATCGAACCGCCAAGCAATTAATTCGTTTAGAGCGGAACGGAACGGTTGTTTTCTCCGGAGGATTCGGACAAGCGGAAGAATCTTTGTTCGACCCCGTGGATTTTCGTATCGATCGGATGGTGGTCTACGTTCTGGATCGAGGCCGCGATGGCTGGGTCCGATTTGACTACCGGTTGCATTTTTTAGATTTCCAACCTCTGGATCGCGATCTGGACCCAAGTCGCTTTACGGTAGATTCATTTGGAAATCTGTTGGTAGTCAGTACTGCTGATCAGGGTGTTTTTCGGAAATCTCGCATAGGATGGGATCCGAATCCCCTCATTGATTTCCAATATTTATCGTCTTCACCGGGACTGATTCTTGAGCTTGAGACCAATAGCAAAGGAGACGTGGCGCTTCTTTCCCAGGATCCTGATCGTCTGTACATATTTTCATCTACCGGCCGGCTCCTGGCACAATGGCCCTTGAATGCTGCGGCGAATATCCGCGGACTCCTTTATTTTCAAAAAGCATGGACCATTGCCGCTGAAGAACAGTCACAACTTGTCTTTAGAATTAACGACCAAATTGTAGCCGTTTTACCGCTGGACCGCGTTCAGGATGTGTTTCAATTTAATAATCAGGTCATAGTGCTTACCTCCAAGGATATTTGGATTTATCGCCTATCTTCTTGATATGCGACGGTGGTTATTAACCCTTTGTTTTCTTTGCCTGGACCTGGGATTTTCCCAGGTGGTGGACACGCTGAATTTTATACCTGGTACCTACACTTTAACTCTGTCACAACCTCCAATTCGTCCTGAAAGTGTTCACGTCTTTGAAGGCGGGAAGCTTGTCTATCCTGACTCCATTAATCCAGTAACAGGCACCTTGCATTTTTCAAAATCACCTTCTGACTCTGTCACCTTAATCGTTGCGTATCAAACTCTGTCTGGCATTATTCCAAATCGTGTAGGACCGTTGGTTAATACTCTTCTTGAATGGGACCCCAGTACACTACAGATCGATACCACGGTCATCTCAAAGGATAAGGATGAGGCAGAAACATTAGACGCTTCCGACGAGACTCTAGTCTCCTCTGGTACGTTTTTCCGAAACTTTGAGCTCTCGCCAAACGGAGGCAACGGCTTCTCCGGAGGATTGGAACTTCAGCTACAGGGAAATTTGACGAAAGATATTACCGTTAGCGGTATTCTATCGGACCAGAATTTCCCCATTCAACCGGAAGGGAATACTCAAGCCCTTGAAGAAATCGATAAAGTGTATCTGGATATCACCCATCCCAATTTCCAAATCCGAACGGGAGACCTGGATATTGATATCAAGACATCACGGTTCGCCAATGTGAGTCGCAAGGTCACAGGAATGACTGGTGAAGTCCATACCGATTCCTGGACGGGCAATGCCTTGATCGCCGGGAATGGAGGTATCTACACTACCTATGCGTTTAAAGGGCAGGATCAGAACCAGGGACCGTATGCGCTTCCGTCCAAAGACGGCCGGACACCAATCTTTATCCTGGCCGGCAGCGAACGAGTATGGGTGGATGGACAACGGCGAGTCCGGGGCGAAAATCGAGATTACATTATCGATTATTCTACGGGAGAAATCACCTTCATGTCCCGGATTCTGATTCACGACGATACGGATATTCTTGTGGAATATGAATACCGTGACGGAAAATACAGTCGCGGACTTACAGGAGCTCGAATAAACCATGCCTTTGGATCGGGAGTGAAGGTAGGGTTCCAGTGGATTCGGGATGGCGATAACATCCCCGCCGGGACTCTTTCCGCCGTTGATAGGGAAGCGTTAACGGATGCGAGCGGAGGATTCGTCATTCAATCCACCGCGATACAAGATTCAACCGGATCTTATGTTTTCAACGGCCAGTATTATGTCTACGATCCTGATGGGCAGGAACCAAGCGCGACTCGTTATCGCATTACGTTTGAGGTGGATCCCGATTCCGGAGTATACCGTCGTGAAATATCCACCGGAGGGCGTATTTATTACACCTACGTTCCCGATTCGCTTCGATCGCCTACCCTGGTTTTGTATTCGCCCTGGCGTCGGATTTCCGCTCCAGAGCGTTTGGATTTCTTGACGATTCAGTCTTCCGGTCTATTAGGAGCGACGGGAACCTGGGATTTTACCTGGCACGGATCCATCCATGATCTTAATCGTCTTTCCGCTAACCCCTCAGGTGAGACCAACGGTATGGGCGCCAGTTTTCGCGCTCAGGGAGAGCTTCGGCTTTTTAATCAATTGTACGTTCATTATGCCGTTGAAGATTGGTTTCGTTCTGCCCGGTTTGCGGCCCTTTCCAATGACCGGGAAGCACGGTTTTACCGTAACTGGAATCTGGTTACAATCCCGACAGGAGAGGAGCATCTATCAACCTTTCGGCTTGGGATTGAAGAAAGTAAGACGGGGACCGGACAACTGGCGGTAGATCGCTATGCCTACGGTACGAAAGTGCTGTACCGATTAACTGGAAATGTAAATACTCATAGCCAATGGATGCCGCGACTTAACCTGTCTTTTGCCTATTTGGACCAGGACCGCGATCCTTTTTATCAAACGAACCTGGACCTGGCAGTGCTGCCGACAAAAATTCGTCCCGTCTTCCGTTATTCGACCGAGCAATCCCCACAATCTACCCGATTTGAATCGGTGGGTGCTGGAATTGAATCCCAGTACGAACAGCACCAATTCCGACTCGGTGTAGATCGACGACTGGACTGGACCTACCAGGATTCAAGTTTTCAGCGCGAAGCGACCGATTGGATAACCGCTGTAGACTGGACAGCGCGGTCAAAATCGGGATGGCGTCTATCCTTTAATGGAACTCATCGCTGGAAAGAAAAATACATTACTTCCACGCAATTCAAATCCACCATGGGACAACTCCAGTTCAGTTACCATAATCCAACGCGCTCCGTCCTCTGGAATTGGTCCTCCCGTTTGGAGGAAGCCCAGGTGCAGACGCGAGCCGTGGTCTATGATTCCGTGGGACCGGGATTGGGACAGTATCGCTATGATCCCGTTTTCCAGGAATATGTGGCCGATCCCAATGGCGCGTATATCGGAACTGTCGTCTTTACCGGGGATCGCCATCCCGCCGTTTCCATGGATTGGAAGCAACGACTTGAAATCCGTAACCTGCTGCAAAACCGGTTGAATTTGCAAACCAGTCGTCTGGTCCTGGATCTGGCCAGCAAATTCCAGGGAAAAACTTTGTCTCTGGACCGACTGTTTTCGTCGGATTTAGCCACGCAACAAACTCAACTGTCGAAGGGCGCAATTAATCAAGATTGGGATATTTCCTTTAAGGCTGTTCCTCTTAGACTACGAGAATGGACACGGTCCAGTCTTGATTTCGAGGGCTTGGATCCCCGGGGTAATGATCGTCGACGTCAGGCGGAGTGGGGCATTGAAAGTCAATACGCGCTTACTTCATCGTTGAAATTCACCACTGAACTCTCGCGGAACAGGACCAACACGGAATCTACCGTAAGCACGTTTCGAAATCGTTCCTCAAATTCTCGTTGGATCGAACCAGGATTAAAATTCTCCCGCACGGGACAGTTTCAAATCGAAACTCGTTTACGATATGCCGAAGGGCAGGGCAACCAGAATCAGGGAGACTATCGTGTGACAGGACAGGGACTTTTTGTGGAGGGGTCTCTGTTCCCGGGAAGAAATCACCGCATCCAAGGACAAATGGATTGGTTCCAAAGTCAAAGTGACAACAGCATCACAGAATTGCCCTCGGACGCCTTGAAAGGCTACGCCCTGGGGCGCTCCTTCCGGTGGCAGCTTCAAAGTGTCTGGATGCTGGGAAACAATTTCCATCTCAATCTGTCCGTTAATTATATCGATAACGCGTATTATGATGGATTCATCCATTTTTCAGGAGAAATACGTGCCTATTATTAGGGTAACCATAACGGTAGTCTTTCTCCTGACACTTACCCTGATCAACGGCCAGGACCGGGAGTTTCCTATCACCGATTCTACCCAGGTGGTGGACGTGCTAGCAAAAGACCTCTTACATCGGAAGGATTTGGGTAGTGCCTGGGTTCTTACCGCCTTCATCAATAAGACCTCTTCCGTAACATATCGCTTTGAAAAACATATTCGTACACCCGACTCCCTAATCGTCCTGGGAACAAAGGCGGTTTCACCACGGATTACGCAACGCTTGTTTCAGCCCCTTTTAACTCAGCCGCTGACTTATGGAACTGATCGAGTATTTCGTGAAATTAAAAACAGCCAACCGTTTTTAAATCAACACACAGTCCTTACTTATGCCAGATTGGAAGAAACTCCGCTGGCGGTAGTGGATTTTCAACCCGTCTTTGCCAGTGAAATCAGTGGCATTGCGGGCGGACAGAAAACGGCTGATAAAGGCTGGATTATCACCGGGGAAATTCAAGTCCACCTGGAAAATGCCTGGCGTTCTGCAGGAACCATCGATTTTCTCTGGAACCGGCTCGATGAATCCTCGCAAAAAATCACCATCAGCATAGATGAGCCCTATCCGTTTGGCTTGCCTTTGGGCGGAGGAGGCTCCTATAGTCAGGAAATCCGTTCAGGACTCTTTACCCAAACCCGGGAAGATGTGTATCTATCCGGGATCGGGGGATTGATCGGCCGATGGAAGGCCGGTTCTTCGCTGGTTCGATCGCAGCCCACTTTAGACGGAAAAACGGCAGGTCTCACTGCTTTACGTGAACGGTTGATACGGTTGGAGATAAACCGAAATTCACTCAACGATCGCTGGCTTCCCGGAACAGGGTCTTCGTGGGTCACGGGAGTTCGTTTTGGCTCTCAAACTGGCGGCGACCTTAATCAATGGTTGTTGAAGTTTCAACATGATTGGGAATGGTATGTATCCCCCGTGTCGTGGTGGGTGTGGAAAACCCGCCTTGTTCTGGACGGTATCTTGAATGAAACTGGAGAAATCTCTGAATATCAATGGATACGGTCTGGTGGAATTCAATCCATCCGCGGATATCCGGAACAAATCTTCCAGGTAGATCGCCAGGCGTTATTCACGGTAGAGGGTCAACCCGTGCTCAATAACCAACTGCGAGGCGTATTCTTCATCGACCTTGCATACATACATCCCAAGCTATCGCCCAACCCACGAGGTTGGGGATTGGGTTTTATTCAAAATTCAAAGTCTGTCTTGATTAAATTCTATTATGGAATCGGTCGCGGAGACGCGTTGACTGATGGACAGATTCATTTTCAGGTAATAAATAAGTTATGATTAAAGAAAAAATACTCAACCTTTTAACACAACATTCTCAGCATCCTTTATCATCTAAAGAGATACAGAAACGATTGGAGATAAAACCAAAAAATATTCGTCAGTTCAAATCTGCGTTGAAGGATTTGGTCCAGGGAAATCAAATCATTGTATCCAAAAGTGGAAAATATAGGATAAAGAAGAAATCCCGGAATTTGACCGGGAAACTAATCATGAATCAGAAAGGCTTTGGCTTTGTGATTCTGGACGAGGACGCACCGGACGTATTCATCCCCCGTAATTACATTCGCGATGCCCTGAACGGAGACCGCGTGGAAATCCGGCTGCATAGCCGTCGGGGAGGACAACGCACGTGGGGAACTGTTCAAAAGATCCTGGAGCGCAGCCGCACCACCTTTGTAGGAACCCTCATTAAATCTGGGCGGGAATGGAAACTGGAAATCTCCCCATTTACTCCAGAACGGGGAATCCGGATACGGAAACAGCGGAAAGCAGATTGGAAGGCTGGACAGGTCGTTGTTGCACGGGTCATAGATTGGGGAAGTTCCCAGACGCCCCTGCTTTGTGAAGTAACGAAGGTCATTGGGGACAGTAATGATCCCCGCAATGATTTCGATGTGATTGTCCATTCTTACAATTACACCGTGGACTTTCCCAAAGATGTATTAAAAAACCTTCCATCTCTCTCCGCAAAATTTATTCGGCAGCAGTCAAGAAAGCGCCGTGATCTTCGTGATCGTAGGGTACTTACAATAGATCCCGCCAGTGCCAAAGATCATGATGATGGACTGTCCATCCAGCGCGTTAAAGGTGGATATGAACTGGGCATACATATTGCGGATGTGAGCGAATTTGTACCATTGCATTCTCCGTTAGACAAAGAAGCCTTAAAGCGGGGCACATCGGTCTATTTACACGATCAGGTAGTGCCCATGCTTCCATTTGAATTGTCCGGAGATTTATGTTCACTGGTGGAAGGGGAAGACCGCCTGGCTTTGTCCGTTCTGGTGACGTTAGACCGGCACTTTAAGATTAAACGTTGGGAAGTAGTTGAATCCGTTATTAACTGTAAGGCCTTTCTTACCTACCAGGATGTTCAGGATATTCTGGATGGCAAAAAATCGTCGCCATTTGTCAATGATTGTAAAGTACTTTGGGAATTGTCTAAGGTCTATTTTCAGGAAAGGACAGAGTTAGGTAGCATTGATTTTGACATTGCCGAACCGGTAATCGAATTAAGTGAAACGGGCATTCCCCATACCATCACGCCCAATGAACGGCTTCAAAGCCACCGGATTGTGGAAGAATGTATGCTCCTAGCCAATCGATTGATTGCCAAACGTTATGGTGGAAGCGACAAAGAGGAGGGCCCGCTTATTTTTCGTATCCATGAAAAACCGGATCAGGACCGTCTGGAGGATTTCAGTCGCTTGCTGTCGCTTTTGAGTATTCTACCTGATAAGCCAAAAAAACTCAGTACACCGGCATCCATCAGAGACCTGCTACTAAAGGTCGAAGATTCACCGTATAAAAACCTGATTGAATCTCTGGCCTTGCGTTCCATGGCCAAGGCGCGATACTCTGTTAATAATCTGGGACATTTTGGCCTGGCTTTTGGTACATACTGTCATTTCACATCGCCGATTCGACGATTTCCCGATCTTACCGTTCATCGTCTTGTTAAAGCCGCCTTGAACGCCACGCCTAAACCGTATATGAAGGATGAACTCAGTAGTATCGCGGACTGGATTACGGAACAGGAGCAAAAGGCTCAAAATGCGGAACGGGAATTCATCAGGCTTAAGCAATTGCGTTGGCTCAATGAACGGATCGGGGAAGTTTTTACGGGTGTAATTTCGGGCGTCATTGCGGCGGGCTTCTTTGTGCAGTTGGATACATCTCTGGCCGAAGGTCTGGTGCCCGCCATAACCCTGGAGGACGACATGATTTTTGAAGACGATCGCTATCTTTTGCGTGGAAAACGTACTGGAAAGGAATATTCCCTTGGAGACATGGTTACGGTAAGGGTAGTATCGGTAGATTTGAAAAAACGACGTGCCAATTTTGTATTGGCTTGATATGAAAAAAACACTGACAAACCTTCGATTCCTCTGGTTCATATTTTTCATTGTGGTGAGTGCCTGTTCTATAAAACGGCAGGCGCTGGGAGCGGAAAATGAATTGGTGGTTCTGGCCACAATTGGCGATCGACCGGCGCTTCGAGAAATTCTGGAGCAAGTATTTAATGACACCATTTATACGCCCCAACCCGAACCAGCCTGGATCATAAAATTTGCTGATCCGGAAGGCTTCATTGATTTGAAACGCCAGACCTTATTGGTCATCGGATCCCTTGGGGATAATACCCTGAATCCCGGTACACACCTCACAAAAACCCTTCTGGGGCCCGAGCGTTACCAAAGGACCTTAGATACGGATGAACACGTCATTTTCACACGGGATCAATTCGCCAAAGATCAGTTATTTCTCATGTTAAGTGCGCGAGATAAAGCGTCACTGTATGATGCTGTTATGAAAAAACGATCGTGGATTCGTGCGCATTACGAGGAATTGTATAACCTTCGCCAGGGAAAATATTTGTTCACTTCTCACCGACAAAAAAAATTAGAACAGAGCCTTCGTGAGCAATACGGATGGCAAGTGAAAATACCCTGGGGTTGGGAATTGATTCATGACAGTACCGCAGTGAATCTTGTCTGGTTAGGGCGGGAGATGCCCTATCAATGGTTCTCCGTTCAATGGCAATCCGGTCTTATAGCTCCTGATGATTCCACCGCCCGGGCGATTACTCGCGCGTTCCCAAAGCAATATTACGGGTCTATTCGATATACAGATTTCCACTGGGTTACCCGGCAAGTAAATTTCAGGAACTGGACAGCCTGGAAAACTACCGGCGTCTGGGAATCCATCGACGAACCCCAGGGCGGTCCATTTTTACACTATCTCTTTTATGACGGCGTCACAAACCGCACCTATCAGATCAGTTGCATCGTTTACGATCCTGGCAGCGAGAAAGCCATTCGATTGCGACAACTGGATTTGATTGCGCACACCTTTGACGTTTTCGAAGATAATGACCGCTGAACGTATCCTCATTACCGGCGCAGCGGGACAACTGGGGCAGGCTGTAATGGACCTCTTTTCCCCGATATTTACGGTCCTTGGTACCGACGTGAATCTTCCCGGAGGAAATTCAAACCTTACCTACATGGATATAACCGATCCGGCGTCCATTCAGGCGGTTTTGTCAGAGTTTAGTCCCACCTGTATTTTGAATTTAGCCGCTATGACCGATGTGGATGGTTGTGAGCGTAAGCCGGATCTCGCCCGGTTAATCAATCGGGATTCCGTTCATCACCTTCGCACGTTGTTCTCTGGAAAAATCGTACATATCTCCACCGATTACGTGTTTGATGGAGAGGAAGGTCCCTATGGTGAGAACGACCCTGTTAACCCTCTGAGTGTGTATGGTCAAACAAAACTGGAGAGTGAAGCTATCCTACAGGATTCAGATAAACCGGCACTTATCATTCGAACTAACGTGGTGTTCGATTATACCCGAACTCAAGCCAGTTTTGTAAAATGGGTCGTAGATAGTCTGATTCGGAAAGAAAAGATCCGGGTTGTGGATGATCAATGGAATAACCCCACCTGGACGGTAGATTTAGCGGAAAAATGCAGCGCGTTGATTCAATGGGGTGCCGAAGGACTTTACCATTACGGCGGCGGCGATTACCTTAACCGTTATCAATTTGCCTGTAAAATTGCTGACCATTTTCAATTGGATGCATCCCTGATTACCCGAATTAAAACCAGCGAATTAAGTCAATTGGCGCCTCGCCCCTTAAAAGGCGGCTTGAAAACAGACCTCATCTGTAAGAAATTCAATGTAACTCCACTTCCCCTGGATGCGGCCTTGGAATCCATCGTAAAACGGACAAGACTATGAAAACGTTAATTATTTCACCCACCTATAATGAACGGAAAAATATTACCGATCTGGTTCAGGCAGTCTTTACCACCAGTCAGAATTACCATTTACTTATCGTGGACGATAATTCACCAGACGGCACGGCAGAGAAGGTGAGGCAACTGCAACATGCTTATCCCAATTTGCATTTAGAAGTGCGGAAAGAGAAGAGCGGTCTTGGAACAGCATATTGCCATGGGTTTCAGTGGGCACTGGAACGGGATTATGAGGCTATTGTCCAAATGGATGCGGATTTATCCCATAATCCGGAAGAAATCCCCGCCATGCTGGATTTGCTCCAGACACATGACGTGGTTATCGGCAGTCGCTATTGTGACGGCATTTCCGTGGTCCGCTGGCCATTGCGCCGGTTGATTCTCAGCTATGGCGCTAATTTGTATACACGCATTGTCACCGGTATGCCTATCAAAGACGGCACCGCCGGTTTTAAAGTTTGGCGACGAACAGTATTAGAGACGATTGACCTTAGCCAAGTGAAATCGCAGGGATATTCCTTTCAAATCGAAATGCATTTCCGCGCCTGGCAAAAAGGATTTCGGATTGCAGAACATCCCATTATTTTTATCGACCGAACTATTGGCGAATCAAAAATGTCCCGATCCATTATGATCGAAGCTGTGTTCATGGTCCTTCGTTTACGTATGTGGAGAATGTTTCGACTGATTCGTTAAGCAACCTACAGATGACCTCAACACCCAAAACATTCCCCGCCATTTCGGTTTTAATTGTGAACTACAATGTCCGGGATTATTTAATACACTGTATTCAATCCGTACTGCAGTCCAATTACAACGCACCGTTGGACATTGTTGTCGTAGATAACCATTCCTTTGACGATTCTGTAGAGGTGATTCGGCAGCAATTTCCCGAAGTGAAAGTGATCGCGAACGATACGAACTTAGGGTTTGGGAAGGCTGTCAATCAGGCAGCGGAGGCTGCTTCGGGAGATTATTATTTAATTTTAAATCCCGATACGGTGGTCCAGGAAAACAGCATTTCTACAATGGTATCCTACGCCGAAACGCACCCAAAGGTTGGTGTTGTGGGACCAAAGATTCTTAATGCAGACGGCACATTGCAATTGGCCTGTAAGCGTTCGTTCCCAACCTTGGGGGTTGCCTTGCCTAAAATCCTGGGACTGTCTTCGCTCTTTCCCAACAGCCGCTGGGCGGGACGGTATAATTTGACCTACCTCGATGAAAATACCACCCATTCGGTGGATGCGGTTAGCGGATCCTGTATGTTAATTCGTAGAGATGTTTTTGAAAACGTTGGGGGATTTGATCAACGCTTCTTTATGTTTGGGGAAGATCTGGATTTGTGCTACCGAATAAAATCTCTGGGATACGAGGTTCACTATTATCCGGAGACCCAAATTGTCCATTATCAAGGCGAATCGGTGAAATCGGCACCATTTGACAGTCTCAATGCCTTTTACACTGCCATGATTCAATTTTCGGATAAACATTTTTCCCGGAGCTACAGTTTTATTACCCGCCGATTGATTTTACTGGGGATTCAGTTCCGCAAATTGATTTCAATGGTAGGGGAGTGGCGTACTCAGATTCTTTCGGTAACCCTGGATGCTCTGGTGGTTCTCTTTGCCTTTCTGGTTTCCATTCCTCTGCGGTTCGATGATTTTGAACCCATCACCGCCAGCTCTGGGCTGGTGCCGGGCGTATACATCGTCTTCTGGCTGTTTGTGAACGCAGTCTTTCAATTGTATTCACGATACATCTTATCCTATTCTAGAGCGATTCTGTCTTCGCTCACGGGTTTCCTGTTAGCCGTGGTGTTTACCTATTTCTTTAAGCAGTATGCGTTTTCCCGTCTGGTCATTATTGTAGCCACTCTCATCATCACCTTACTCATTCCTGGTTGGAGGGTGTGGGTTCATTATCTCATTTCGCGGGGGTGGTTTCGTCCTGTCAAAGATCGCAATACAATCCTCTTCACCCGCAAAACCATCATTGTGGGTACCGATGAAGAAAGTCGACGTATCACACAACACTTACTAAAACGGTTTGACACCGGTCTGGACGTCATCGGGTGTACCGATACCCAAATTCAATGCGATCCTGCTGAGCTTCCTGTGCCGTTTTTAGGATACGTGGAAGATTTAAGGGAGATTGTGGATAAATACCATATCCGGGAAATGATTTTCTCCACCCGGGCGTATTCCTATGAACATATCGTGACCATCATGGATTTGACCAAGGACATGAAGCTTACTTACCGGATGGTTCCCCGGGACCGGGATATCTTATTAGGCAAAGCATCCATCGAAGACATTGGCGATGTCGCATTCATGAACATTGAATATTCGTTGTTTCACCGCTTCCACCGCTGGACCAAGCGCCTGTTTGATATCGTGTTCTCTTTGGTGTTGGGACTTCTGTTTCTTCCAGTGATCCTTATTCTAGGAGGAATAAACGGCTTAAAATCGATAGAATTCTGGGGCGAAAACGATACAACTTTCCGGGCTTTTCTGATAAATTCCCGCTCCCGTTTTTTGCAATCCCTACCGCTTTTCCTGTCCGTTCTGCGAGGAGACATCAGTTTCGTGGGAGCGCGACTGGTACCCGTGGACGAAAAAAATCCTGGCTTGGTCTGTCGACCGGGCCTTACTGGACTGGATCGTATTCGTCGTGTGGAACTGAATGATGATGATCGAAACGCCCTGGACCGGTATTACATACAGCATCAAAGTTTTACACTGGACCTGGAAATCATGGTAAAATCACTGGTTAGTTGATGAATATTCAATATCTAGAATTTGAAAAGCCAATCAAGGAATTGGATGAAGCCATTCTGGCCCATGGAACGGTGCCGGAAGGCGCTGAACCCAACCCTGAACTCAAAAAATTGTTAGCCAAGCGAGAAACGACGATTCAAAAGATTCATGCCAAATTGAATCGCTGGCAGCGGGTTCAACTGGCGCGACATCCATCCCGGCCCTACGCTTTGGATTATATCCAGGCTTGGTCGCCGGACTTCATCGAACTTCATGGCGATCGCCTGTTTGCCGACGATCATGCCGTTCTTACCGGGTTAGGGACCTTCGATGAATTCACCGTAGTCTATGTGGCGCAACAAAAAGGCCGCAACACGAAAGAAAATTTATACCGGAATTTTGGGATGATGCGTCCCGAAGGATATCGGAAAGCCCTACGGGTTATGAAATTGGCAGAAAAATTTCATCGCCCTGTGATCACCCTGATTGATACCATAGGCGCCTATCCCGGTATTGGAGCCGAAGAACGGGGACAGGGGGAAGCTATCGCTCATAATTTATTGGAAATGGCGCGCTTGAAGACGCCTATTATTTCGGTGGTCATTGGGGAAGGGGCCAGTGGAGGTGCTTTGGGAATTGGCGTTTGCGACCGGTTATTAATGCTGGAAAATACCTGGTTTTCTGTCATCAGTCCCGAAGGTTGCGCTTCGATTCTCTGGAGAGATTCCGCCAAAGCACCGGATGCGGCGGAAGCCTTGAAGCTCATTCCCAAGGATTTGGAAGCGCAGGGTATTTGCGATCGGATTGTTCCTGAACCTTTGGGAGGAGCTCATCGCGATCCCCAGGCGGCGGCAAACATTTTGAAAAAGGTCCTGCTCGAAGAAGTTCGGACGCTGCTGGAACCATCATCGGTATCCTATTTAGACCGGCGTATTGAACGCTATCAACAATTGGGCGTTTATCGTGATTAAACATCACTATCCGGTGACCGTGTACTACAAAGACGTGGATCAAATGGGCATCGTGTACTATTCCCGGTATTTGGAGTATTTTGAAATGGCTCGCACTGAATGCCTGGGGTTTTTGGGATTATCAGTTACAGAATTGGAATCGGATGGCGTGTTTTTACCGGTTGTTCATTGCTCCTGTGATTATCATCTAGGCGCTCGCTTTGAAGATCAATTGGATGTGATCTCCATGATAAATGCAAAGCCACGATCCACACTGAGAATTGATTATGAAATCCTACGCAAAAAGGATAACAAGCGCCTTGTTACCGGATACACGCTGCATGCATTTATCAACCGCGAGGGAATTGCTGTCCGTCCACCTAAATCTTTCATTAATACAATTGCCACTGCCTTAACTTCATGAGGAGATTATGAAAAAAGCATTAATTATTGCCGCTGTTCTTGGCGTTTGGTCCTGCGGTTCACCATCTAAAACGTCTCTGAATTGGGAGAATAAACCACTCGCCGATGTTTTGGAAAACGCCAAAGGACAAATTATTTTCGCTGAATTTTACACCGATTGGTGAAGTTGGTGTAAGCGGCTGGAAGCCGACACATTTTCCGATCCCAGCGTGCAAACCTTTATGCGGGATCATTTTATATCAATTCAGATCAATGCGGAAAAGGGAGAGGGAATAAATTTAAAAGAGCAATACGCCATTCCCGGCTATCCCACTATGATTTTTCTGGATTCCCTGGGACGGGAAATTGATCGAATCATTGGATATCGCCCACCGGAGGCTTTTCTGGCTAAAGTGGATAGCGTTTCGAAAAATCTAGGGACGGTCCCGGCTCTGGAAATTGCTGTATCCAAAGACCCCACTAATGCAAAACTCTGGAAACGCCTGGCAGCTAAATACGAAGCACGAGGCAGTTATATTTCCGCATCACGTGTCTGGGATACTCTGGCGGATCTGAAACTGGAATCGCCAGATCTGGTAGCCTTTAAATCCACATCTTTGCAGGCCAAGAACGATAAACGCCCTGAACCGCTCGTAGACTTTATTCTGGAGAATCCGGACAATCCCTACCTGAAAGATGCATATTCGGCGGCTTTGTCTTTGTATCGTAAAGTGGATGCCCCGGAAGCCGAAGGCGATTTATATCTACGATATGTGACCTATATGGAGAACCAGGGATTGAAAACACCTGGTCTGTTCAATGGATTTGCCTGGCGGATGACAGAGATTCAACAGCATCTGGAGGAGGCTTTGACTAAGATTAATCAGGCGATCGATATGATTCAAAATGAGAAAGCGGAAACTCGCGCACAGATTATGGACACCAAAGCGGAAGTATTGTGGAAACTGGGTCGGATTGAGGACGCCGTGGCGGTGATCGATCAGTGCATTGCTCTCCAACCAGAAGATCCCTATTATCAGAGACAGAAGGATAAATTTCTGGGAAAATCATGACGCTAGGATCAAAAAATGTTTGTGAACGGAGTGAAGTAATTTCGCCTATTCCTAGATCCTGAGATTGCTTCGTCGACCCGATGCCTATCGGGA
>CAZHTM010000034.1:7233-24790 GCA_964535735.1 uncultured bacterium | reverse complement strand
GTTTTACTCATTACGTGTGAAAATTTCATACGAATAAACTTCGCCGGAGTAATAACAAAGACGTTCCTTCTTCATCCATACCGGGTTGTCAATTGGTTTTCAAAAGAGTATCCGCTCAGGAAACCGTGCAATAGTCAATTCTTTCCGGAAAGGAGTAATTAAATGGAAGTTAACATAAAAACCTTTTTTTGGCTTATTCCCCTCTGTGTGATTGCAGGTATGGCTTTCAGCTTATCGGCGGTTTATCTGTTAAGCAAGTTATTAGGATTTGCTTTCGACGCACAACTGGCGACTATCATCGGGGTCCTCGGCGCTGCTGGAAGCGGCACTATCGTCAGCGCGGTGATTTTGACCTGGGGCAAGGAATAATCGTTTAAAAATTGTGCCGGGCAACGTTCGCGATTTTCAGATAAATGTTTCCGTGTTTTTCATTATTCTCTAGTCGAGTGAATCGGGGATCCGCCAGTTATCCGGTCAACCAATCGAGAATCCTTTTGATATTGATCAAGGTATAGTAAGGTAAGGGTCGATTTAAAATGAGAGGCGAAAAATAATGGGATCATGAAATGATTTGGTCCGGACGGAGAAACGTTTATTTGAAATATTGATTGTGCTGGATTTTTCATAATGACGGTAAAAAAAACTGTCGAAAGGAGGGTAAATCATGCCTTGGAAAGTTTTACTTGTTGAGGGAACCGTGATTTTTACACTGACCTTCGTGGTCACAGCCCTGGTGTCTTTTATCTACAGCCTGGTGGCCCACGGAACCGGCGTTGTGGATTGGGAATCTGCAATCCGGTTTGGTTTGATATTGGGCATTGTGCTGTCGTGGACCCGGTCCCGCGCCGGGTAGTCGCGTCCCTGCTTCGTACATAACCACTAGCGGCCCTTCTTATCGTCGGGATGGTGTTTATCCTGTCCGTCGGCGCCTCAGCCGGATGGACAATCCGTCAGACCGTTCCCATCGGCGGTGACAGGAAAGTTTCTGGAATCATTTGAGTCTGAAATTGACTTGTCTCGGGGAGGGTGCGTAATTTCGCCCCCCGTAAAATGATTGGGACAGAATCTATTCGTATAATCAATAAAACCACTGCCATCCTCATGGGGATGATTGCATCCAGTTTGGTCGCCTTCTATGGGATTGTCCTGCTATGGCCCCAGGACAATCGCTACGACCAGGTAGAAATTACCATTCCCGAAGGCGCTACCCTGGCATCGATTGTGAGTTATCTCCAGGATCACCATGTGGTCAGCAATCCAAAATCCTTTCTCATGGCGGTGAAAACCCTGGGCCACGAAACCTCTATTCCAGCTGGAACCTTCACCCTGAAAGCGGCCAATAACAATTATTCCATTATTGATCAGTTGGTGCATGGGAAACCGGAGATGGTGAAGGTTACTCTGTTGGAAGGGTGGACCCTGGAACGAACCCTGGTCGAACTTTCAAAAACATTTTCCCTCCCATTGGAAAAATTAAAACAATTGGCCTACGATCCACGTTTCTCCCGTGAATTGGGTGTGCCCGCGGATAATCTGGAAGGTTTTCTGTTTCCTAACACCTATTTATTTCTTAAATCGGCCACTCCCCGCGACATCTTATCCGAATTGGTCCGTCAATATCGGCTGGTTATGACCGATTCATTAAAAGCTCTGGCGCGAGATCGGGGCTTATCCGAGTTGGAAGTGGTCACCTTGGCCTCCATCATTGAGGGGGAAGCTATTTATGATGACGAGCGACCCACCATCTCAGCCGTGTACCACAACCGCCTGAGAAAAGGGATGCGGTTGCAGGCCGATCCTACAATTCAATACATTATCAAAGACGGTCCCCGTCGGCTACTTAACCGGGATTTACGCATCGATTCGCCGTATAACACCTATCTTTACCGGGGATTGCCTCCCGGTCCCATCAATAACCCCGGCAGAGAATCCCTGCTGGCTGCTGTGACCCCCGATACGACTGACTATCTGTATTTTGTCGCTCGGGGTGATGGGTTTCATACCTTTTCCCGGACCCAGGCCGAACACAATGAGGCCAAACGAAAATTTCAAAAGGTCAGACGGAAAGTCCGTCGTGAACAACGAAAATCCCATGCCAACCGCTAAGCATAAGAGCACCATGAAATTAAATAAAACCCAACGTGAAGCTGTCGAAGCGACTGGAAATCCCGTCCTGATCTTTGCGGGAGCCGGAAGTGGTAAAACCCGGGTCCTCACTCATAAAATTGCCTATCTTATCGATTCGGGTATCGTATCCCCAGAGCAAATTTTGGCGGTGACGTTTACCAACAAAGCGGCCCAGGAGATGAAGGAACGAGTGCTGAAAATACTTGGGGAACAATCCGTATCGCTCTCTATTGGTACCTTTCACTCTATCTGTGCCCGCTTGCTGCGGAAAGAAATTCATCGACTGGGATTTTCGTCCGACTATGCCATTTATGATGTTCCGGACCAGATAGCGTTATTAAAAATCATCCTGGACGCCAAAGCGATTTCCAAGGACTATCTCACGCCGCAAACGATTCAACGCGCTGTCAGTTTGTTTAAAAATACCCTGGTTACTCCGGAAGATGCGGAACGTAAAGCTCGGACCGTTCGCGAACGCACCATTGCTGAACTCTACGGTGATTATCAAAATGAATTGAAGCGAAACAATGCGCTGGACTTCGACGATCTGCTTTTGAAACCCCTGGAAATATTTGAAAAATATCCGTCGGTCCTGAAGCGATATCAGAAGCAATGGCAGTATATCCTGGTGGATGAATATCAGGATACGAACCGGCCACAATTCCTGTTTGTTAGTAAACTGGCGGAAGCCCATGGCCAGATTTGTGTGGTGGGCGACGATGACCAATCCATTTATGGATGGCGGGGCGCCGATATCCAGAACATCTTGAATTTTGAAAAAGTATTTCCCAACGCCCAGGTATTTACCCTGAATCAAAACTATCGATCGACACAGGAAATCCTTTCCGCGGCCAGTTCAGTCGTGCGGAATAATGTGAATCGGCAGGACAAAGACCTGGTATCGGCCAAAGGACAGGGGGAAACACTGGGCCTGATTGAAACCAATGATGAACAGGAAGAAGCGGACGCCATCATTTCGGCGCTTCAACGAGAGATAAAACTGAATAAGCGATCCTTCCGTGATTTTGCCGTTCTCTACCGTACTAACGCCCAGTCCCGCGCTCTGGAAGACAGTTTTCGCCGCATGGGGATTCCATACAATATTGTGGGGGGGATTCGGTTTTACGATCGGAAAGAAATCAAGGATGTACTGGGATATCTCAAGTTAATTGTCAATCTTCAGGATACGATTGCTCTGCGCCGGGTGATCAATTTCCCGCCTCGGGGGATTGGACTGAAAACCGTGGATAAATGTGTACGCCAGGCAGAAGAAGCAGGGAAAAATTTATTTGATATTCTGGCGGACCCCTCTCAGATGCAAATTCGGGGCAAACAAGCGGATTCTCTGAAAGGTTTCTATGAATTGATACAGAAATACCGTTCCCTGTTGAATAAACTGGATGCGGCTGAATTAACCAGCGCATTGGTTGAAGAAGCGGGGGTGTTAAACTATTTTAAAGCCGCGGATACACCTGAGGATCAGGAACGACGGGATAATGTGCTGGAATTACTTAACAGCGTGGAATCCTATGTCAGGGAGAATCCGGAAGCGGGAATTCAGGAATTTTTAGAAGAAGTATCACTGCTGAGCGATATTGACACCTGGGAAGATAAGAACAATCGGGTGACGCTCATGACCCTCCACGCGGCCAAAGGTCTCGAATTCCCCGTGATTTTTATTGCCGGTTTGGAAGATGGTCTTTTCCCGCTCTATAATTCACTCAATGATCCTAACGAATTGGAAGAAGAACGACGTCTATTTTACGTGGGGGTAACCCGTGCCAAGGAACGAGTGTATCTCCTGTACGCCACCCAACGTCGACGGATGGGGGCGGAGTATAATCCAGGACTAGTATCCCGGTTTATTCGGGAAATACCAGACGACCTCATGGAGCGGATTTCGTTTACATCTGCTCTGACCCGGAAAGTGGTTTCCACCAAACTAGGTGCCACGAAAGTCAAAGTGAGTCGCAGCATTACGGATTTTGACGATTTTCAGGTTGGCGATTTTGTAGAACATGCCATCTTTGGAAAAGGCAAAATCATGGCCCTCAGCGGTTCCGGCGAAAACCAGCGCGTGGGTGTAGTATTTAAAGACGGTCTAAAGAAAAAGTTGATCGTCAAATACGCGAATCTGAAGAAAATTTAACTCCGGAACACATTACTGAATTCTCGGTTGAATCATGTCTCGATTTGGTAATATATTCATGAGACTGAGTCTCAATAAGAGGAATAATTATGAATGACAATTCCGAATTCCGAACTGTATTGCAGCAAGTAGGATTGCGCTATACGTGGCAACGGCAGGCGGTTTGGGATGAAATCAAATCGACCGATGAACACCGGGATGCTGATGATATTTTCATTGCTTTGAAGCAAGGTGGATACTCCCTATCCCGCGCCACTGTGTATCGAACGATCGACGTTTTAGTGTCTCATGGATTGGTTCGCAAACTGGAATTGGGCGATGGTCGTATGCGGCTGGAGCATAAGCTGGATAACCAGCATCATGACCATCTTATCTGTGAATATTGCGGCCGGATTGTGGAATTTGTGGATCCTGACATCGAATCCCTCCAAACGGAAATCGCGGCTCAACACGGGTTCACCTTGAGTCGCCACGTTCACCAACTGTACGGCAAATGTACCGCTTATCCCGACTGTGACCATTACAAATCTCAAGATCGGTGATTCTGCCACCATCGTGGCGATTGATGGGACGGATGATTTCGCCAATCGCTTAGCTGATATGGGATTGGGACCTCACGTCCCCATCCGGTTGATTCGTATCGCCCCCGGCGGAAGCCCTTATCTCCTAAAAGTCAAAGATTACTATATCTCCATACGGCGGGAAGATGCCGCCAGAATTCACCTGGAAACGTCATGAATCCATCATCAACTGTTAAGATTGCTTTGGTGGGGAATCCCAATAGTGGAAAGACCGCTGTGTTTAACCAATTGACTGGGCTTAATCAAAAGGTATCCAACTACCCTGGAATCACAGTGGAGAAAAAAATCGGCCAGGGTCAATTCCAGGATGGATCGCCCTTTCAAGTTCTGGATCTCCCCGGGACCTACAGTCTCATGCCCGATTCCCTGGACGAACAAATCGTCACTGAGCAAACCCTGAATTGGTCTCAAGGCATTGATCGCCCGAATGTCATTGTTGCCGTAGTGGATGCAACCAATCTTCGGCGTAATCTTCTCCTGGTAACCCAAATAACTGATTTGGGAATTCCCGTGATTCTGGCACTTAATATGGCCGATCGGGTTCGCCATGATATCCCTGGAGATACCTTAGAGGCTCTCAGTAGGGAATTGGGTGTAGCGGCTACCATCCCCGTGGTAGCGATTCAGGGGCGGGGACTCTCAAAGCTTAAAGCTACAATTCAATCAATCTCTCAAAATAACCAAGCGCTTTCGACTCCCTACCTGGGGTTGGCAAAGCCCGCTCTTAGACCCCTGGAGTCTTGGCTAACCGCACAATTGGGTTATCCCGAAAACTGGTCCCGGGCCCAGGCTCTTCGAATCGTATGTAAAACGACCTATGCTCATCTCTTCCGTGCCTGGTTGTCCCGCCAATTCAATGATTCCGAGCAGAAACTAAAGGACGTTGATAACCTTCGGGAAACCCTCCAATCCCAAATTCCCAATTGGCGATCTCTTCCTGCTGGCGATGCCCAGTCTCGCTATGCCCGCATTGATGCTATTCTTGATCGGATAAATTGGGGGTTGACCGATGCTCACTTACGAACCTCACGGAGTGAGCGGGCAGACGCCTATTTCACCCATCCTATTTTGGGACCGGTGATTTTTATCCTGTTGTTAACCTTTATTTTCCAGGCCATTTTTTCTTGGGCGGTGTTGCCCATGGACTGGATCAGTCAAGGGGTGGATTGGCTCAGCACCGAGATACATCAGGGGCTGCCTCCGGGACCGCTTCGGGATCTTTTAACCGATGGAATTTTAGCCGGGGTGGGCTCCATCGTCGTGTTTTTACCCCAAATTTTAATTCTGGTATTTTTCCTGACACTCCTGGAAGATTCCGGATATATGGCCCGGGTCGCGTTTATGCTGGACCGTTTCATGTCGCGCATGGGCTTGCACGGCCGGTCCGTGCTTCCCCTCATGAGCGGTTACGCCTGCGCCATCCCCGGAATTATGGCCACCCGAACCATCGACAGTTGGAAGGAACGCTTGATCACCATTCTCATTCTACCCCTCATGAGTTGCAGTGCCCGACTGCCGGTTTATGCTCTTATGATTGGTGCGTTTATTCCTGATAAAAAAATCGGGGGTATTTTTGGACTTCAGGGACTGACTCTGGTGGGCATGTATTTTCTGGGGACCGTCACGGCCTTGATTATGGCGAAAGTGTTCAGTCGTTTTATTCGCACAGAACAGTCGTCTTCCTTTGTCATGGAAATGCCTCCCTATCGGGTTCCGCTTATGCGGAGCGTGGGACGGCAGGTCTTGTTACGCGGAAAATTATTTTTAAAAAATGCGGGCAAAATTATTATGGCCATTTCCATCATTCTTTGGTTCCTGGCCTCCTTTCCCAATCCGGATACGGTCCAGGATTCTCATACGCGAATTCAACAAAGTTATGCTGGACGATTAGGACAAGCGATTGAACCTGTGATTCGGCCTTTGGGATTTGACTGGAAAATCGGGGTGGGATTGATCACCTCCTTTGCGGCGCGGGAAGTTCTCGTGAGTACCCTGGCCACCATTTATAACGTTGAGGATGATCAGGAACAGGTCCTGGATTTAAAAACGGCTCTTAAATCCGATCTGGATCCGATGACGGGAAAACCTCGTTATTCCGTCCTTACCGCTCTATCATTGATGGTTTTCTTTGTTTTTGCCGCTCAATGTATGGCCACCTTTGCCGTGGTACGGCATGAAACCAATTCCTGGAAATGGCCCCTGTTTATGATGACCTATTTAACCGGACTGGCGTACATTGCGTCCCTGGTGGTTTACCAGGGAGGAATATTATTAGGATTAGGATAATGGATATTCAACTTATTCTGGCATTAGGACTGGTGGTCCTGGCGATACCAATGGCATGGAAGCAAATAAGTCGTAGTTGGAAACAAGGGGATGTGGAACCTCATTGTGATCATTGTCCCGCGAATCCCACTCACGATTCCGATTCATCCCTGGGTCGGATGTAGCGCTTTACGGAATTTTAAACTCCCGGAATTGGTACGACCGAATTCTTCATAGCCCAGAGATTGATATAGCTTCAACGCCGGGGAATTCTTTGGGCTCACGAATAAGGTAGCCCAGACACACTTCTGTGACCGTCCTTCATCTTCGGCAGCGCGGATCAATCGCGTTGCCATACCCTGACCCCGGCAATCCCGATCGACGATAATGTGGAACAAGTGAATACGATGGGTATCAGGAGTGATGGCATAACTTAAATGTCCCACAATCCATTGCTTTCGTTTGACCACCAGGGTATGGGTGGAACGAGCTTCGTAAAAGGCCAGCCATTGACGAAAACGAAATGGATACGTCAGAGTAGGGCTGGTTAATTGTAAATCTTTGGGATTCTGAAACCACCTAGTCAGGCAGGCCTTTAAGATGAGCTGCTCCTTGGGATGGAAATAATCCATGGATTCGATAGTGAATTCGGTTCCCACGTTGAAATTTAGCAGTTCAGATGTACCGGAAGCAGTAATTTTACTCCTCGATTCCCGCCAATAGAGGATTTATTTTCAATTGATGGTTTACCAAAATATGAGGTGTAAATCCACCGACAATAAGGTGATTTTCCAGTCGCTTCGATGGAATGTTGCGGGAAATCCATTCCAAGCGGGGAATTTTCCAGCGGGAGAAACCAGGCATGAATCCAATCGAAATTAAAGCCTTCACCGAAGGGGAAAAGATACAGGGGTTTTACCTCTGTACTGAGAAACATTTACGGACCACCCGGACCGGCGAAAGCTATATCGATCTCACATTGCGGGATCGCACCGGACAAATCCAGGCTAAAATCTGGGACAAGGTCGATGGATTGTCATCGAAGTTTGAAGCGGGCGACCCGGTAGCGGTACGGGGCCAGGTGGAATCTTTTCAGGACCGGCTCCAACTGATTATCAAAAAAATCAACCGGGCGTCAGTAAAAACGTATGGCCGTTATGGCTATTCCCCGGAACTCATTGTTCCCACGTCAACCCAAGACCCCAAGGTCATGTGGAAAGAAACCATGACGTTGATCCGCAGCATCGACAATGGATTTCTCCGGAATCTGGTGAAAGATATTTATCAGCAGCATAAATCCAAATTGCTGGTTTATCCCGCGTCCATGATGCTTCATCATGCTTGCCGATCAGGTTTTTTAGAACACACCCTGGCCATGCTGAAACTGGGAACCCTTGCCGCTGATCTATATCCCGTGGATCGTGGTCTTCTTTTAGCCGGTCTGGCCCTACACGACATTGGGAAACTCAAGGAATTGACGCCGCGCTTGATCTCCGATTACACCGATGAAGGGCACTTCATCGGGCATATTGTTTTGGGACGCGACATGGTGCGCACCGCCGCTCGGAAAATTCGCGGTTTCCCAAAAGATTTATTGCTAAAACTGGAGCATATCATTCTGTCGCACCAGGGACGTCCCGAATGGCAAAGTCCCCGAATCCCAAAATTTCCGGAAGCCTATTTGGTGCATCTACTGGATAATCTGGACGCTAAACTGAATCTTATGCAAACCGCAATTCAGAATGACACGGAAGTGGGTTCCTGGACAAGCCGGCATAATTATTTTCGAACCCCTCTATTCAAGGGCGACCATGAGACTGAATAACCTTGTGAGAGCGGCCATGTTTTCGGCCATGGGAATGGGGATCGGGTACGCGTTTATGCTTGTGCCTAATGTGGAATTTCTCACCTTTACCGTTTTTCTGGCGGGCTTAACGCTGGGTGTTCGCTGGGGCCTGGTTGTAGGTGGCGTCACGGAATTTATGTTTTCAGCGCTCAATCCCCTGGGATCCGGGCTCATGTTTCCCCCCATGCTTTTGTTTCAAACAATAGGGATGATTATCGTAGGCGGCATGGGTGGTGCCGTTCGGGCACGTTTTTTCCACGATGAATTGGTACGGACTCATCAAATTCAACTAGGTGTGCTGGGATTTCTCCTTACCTTTATTTTTGATTCCCTCACGACACTAAGCTTTCCACTGAGCTCCGGCTTTGATTTACCCCAAACCATCGGTGTGTATGTATCCGGCTTGGGCTTTACATTGGTCCATCAACTGTCCAATGCCACGATTTTCGCCTTGGGAACCCCGCGCATGGTGAAAGTGATCCGGAAATGAAGAACCTCTGGATTGGATTAATCATGGTTGGTGCAGCGGCTCAGACTGGACAAGTGAGTTATGATTGGGTCGGTCAGTATGGATATTGGGTGGATCAGGGTGCGGTGGTCTGGAATCAGGACTGGTCCGTGGGTTCACTGATCATGGATGGTACCTTCACGCCGTATCCACAGCGCTATGGCCAGGCTGTGAGTCAGCGTTGGCGGCCCCAAAACGGAGGTGTTCTCCAATTGGAACATTTGTCCCTGGATTCAGCAGGAGTCCATAGCCGGTTTGTGAACGACCGGGGAGATTATTTTCTGGACAATCTGGAGGTAGTTTTGGATTTCAGTATTCCCCAACGGCGATTGCAACTGACGGGATTTAAACGAGTATATGCGGGACCCTTCAATCAATATACCGCTTCAACATTAAGCCCGCTTCAACAATCTTATCTCATTGATTATGTGGGCGCCACCACGAACGATACTTTAGCGGTAACCATAGGAAAATTCCTTACCAATAGTGGCCTCCCGGATACGTCAGCGAACCCCGCCTATTTAAAGGACGATATCTTTGCCGGCGGATTTTCCTGGACCCACCAGGGACCTTTTGGACAAATAACCACCAGCGCATCGCCGTTCTTCCAGCGATATCGCGGAACATCATCCCTGGCCGATGGAAGCTTTGCTTTCCAACTGGCTCGAACAACCGTTACCCAGAACTGGGACTGGAAAAGGGAAGGGTGGATGTCTGGAATATCCTGGGAATGGACGCAGTGGGGCCGGGAGGTGGCTCCGGATACGCTCTTAAGTTCTTCGCGGTGGACCGTATGGGGAACCGTGTTCACATCGACGTCAAAACAAATCGAACTGGGGACGTCTGTTCTGGATCGACAGTCAGCCTTGATTTATCGTCTCCGGTGGTCTTCCAAATGGGGATCGCTTAAACAAATGATTCAATTATCCTCCGATGTGCGACCCGGCGTGGATTTCTCGTCCCATTCTTCGTTATACCAGCGCTGGACACGAGCCGGTTACACTCTTTCCTATCTACGCGATTGGATCACGATTGCCTATGCCACGCAGGTGACCTTGGTGGACGGCTTACCATCTCCGTTAATCTGGAATGGACTTTTCCCGGGGATACTACCCGGATCATGGGAACAATCCGCCCAAATGACCCTTCGTCCCCATCGGGCGTTCACCCTGGACACGCGGTGGGTTCATTATTCGCCTACTAGTGACCTGGGACCCGGTTATGAGGACCGATTTTCACAGAATATCGAGAGTCACCTTCGTCTGTTCCACGACCGAATGGCCGTGACGATTGATCTGGAGATCAACGGATATTTACACCGCCGATCCCAGATAGAGTTTAATCCCGTTCTTGCGGCACTCCAGTCCTCGTCAGGTCGCTTAACTCCGGTTCGCGATCCTCTCTGGGTGACGAATCTGAGCATTCATGCCCAAATATCCTCCGTGACTATTTCGTGGTCCTTTAATAATGCCATGATGTTGGTGTCAGGACAAACCTCGGATTACTTAATATCCTGGTATGATGGTTTTCAGCCCAAAGGCCGCCTGTCCCGGTTTACGATTGACTGGCGCTTTAACGACTGATTATTTCAAGAGCGTCACCCGTCGTTTTATCACGGTGTCAAATCCCCGGAATTGAATGATATACACCCCGGAAGCCGCTTGGCGGGGTATCCAACGAATGGAATAGGTTCCCGGTTCTTTCCAACCATTATAAAGTTTGGATACCGTTTGCCCGGCAAGATTGGTAACGGTGATGGTCACCGGTCCTGATTGAGTCATGGTGTAGTCCAACGTCACCTGTGGATTGAACGGATTGGGGTAGGCGGAACTCACGGTAATGTTGACCGGCACCGGCAACTCAGGCGTTGTAGATACGGTGGCGGGATTATAAAAAGCGAAGGAACCCGGCAGAGCCCCCACGGCGAATTGAGCCAAGATCGCGGATGAGGTATCCATTACCGTTACCGTGTCCGGTGCTGTGTAATTACTGGTCGCGAAATAAATATACTGATCACGAGCGGCGGCGGCGTACACATGTCCGCCTACAGAATATCCGGCAGTTATATCCACGGATAAATCGTCAGTCAGAGGAGCTAATCCCCCGGTAACACCGCGATAAACCTGACCGTTAATGACTACCAAATCATCATAACCAAGCGAACTTCCATATTCGTGGGTTACGACCTGCCCGGAGGAAGGTATAAAGGCGGAGGTTCCGCTGTTTGCATTCCAGTTGGCGTCATAGTAGGTGCTTGACACAAAAATGGTGGTATCCAGACCTATAATTCCAGTGGGACCAGGAACCACGGTGAAGGAATCCACCAAGGTGGGGGACGGGTCTAGTTGTATTTGATAGACTTTATCATTCGTGGACCAGTCCATGTGCATGGGCGAGGTCACCCAGAGCGTTGATCCCTGGATCAGAAATTGTTCCGTTTTTGCGTTGGGTATAACCAACGTATCGGTAATCGAAAATGTGGAGAGATCCACCACCAGCAATCCGGAGAGATTCCAGGTGGAAATGAAGGCAGTCCCATTATAAATGGCCAGGTATCGAGGACCGGCACCTGGTACCGGTAAACTGGCAACGGGAGTAAAGCCATTGGATAAGTCCACCTTTTCAATCGTGTGGGAATTATTCATTACGATGTATAAATCGTGGTCGTTGATGGTCATAGACTGACCGGTATCACCTAAAGGATTGGCGTTGGGCGACCAGTATAGCGGTCCATCGACGCCAGTAAGATTGTCGGTGAACGACCAGACCGTGGCATTCGGGGTCTGGAAGTTGCCCTCGCAGAGGACAAAGATTTGCGTTTGGGCAGATAAATATTGTGCTAAAATGAAAATCCACACGGGAACTATTTTTTTCATTTATTTCTCCTGATGAGGTTGTATGGTTAAGGTGAAGAGTAGACTACGACCCGGTTCCGGATATCCTTGAACTGATTCATAGGATTCATCGGTGAGATTTTCCAGATTGAGGCCCAATTGTATCGTAACCGGCCCCCATGTCTGGGCAGTCCCAACACTAAAATCCTGAAGACGGACGGAAGGAAGACGTACATCCTGGGGCCAGTCATAGCGTGAAATCATGGTCCCCCGATGTCGGATGGAATAGGTCACTTCCCAGGATCGGTATGACCAATTCAAGGATACACTCCACGTTTGAATCGGAACGTAGGGTAATTGTTTGCCGTGAGATTCTCCCGATGATTGATCAATAGCTCGAACCTCGCTGGCGCTGATTACAGGTTTCAAATGCCAGGAGGTGGGAGCCCCCGACCAGTTGATCTTCCAGCCCTTTCGGGAAACTCGCTGAATGTTAATCGGTTGCCAAATCGACCCTCGCGGGGTCCATTGAATCAAATCGCGACTGGACTTGGAATAGGCTAGAAGGTTTAAGGACCCCAGTCGCTGACCAGAAGCTGATATCACGACTTGATGAAAACGAGTGTGTTCTGGTTTCAGATTCGGGTTGCCGCCTGGAAACCAGTAAAGCTCATTGAATGTGGGAATCCGGACTTCCTGACCGGTAAGGATTCGAATGGATAACGTTAGCGGAGCGTCCCATTGGTATCGTCCCTCCAGCGATGATTGATACTCGGGTGCATAGCCTTCAGCCACCACGAGGGAGACTGCCAGTCCTCCCTGGAATGGTTTGCTCTGGGGTGTCTTCCATCGGCTCTCTACCATTCCCAGGCGCCGGGAGCGACGTCCCGCGTCGGTGCTATTAATATCCTGGTATTCCATTTCCACCTGGTTGATGAGTTGGCCAATTCCCGGAACTTGACGCTGATCGTTCCATCGCAAATGATACTGATGAATCTTATGATGGGAGTTCAGCAGGAGGTCTGGATCCGAAAAATGGTCACCATTGATTTGGTAACGGATTTGCGTCCGACGAATTCCCTGTGGCGTAAGGTAAATATGCTCATATCCCAGAACGGTTAAATCATCATTATGACGTCCGGTAGAAGGGGAATAAATTAATCCAGCCACGCCGCGCTCTTGGGTCGTCCATAGACCAAGGAAGCGTGATGATCGGGACGGCGAATGGATATGCAGATATGTGGTTTGGAGGAATTGCTGATGAAAATCATTGTTTTCCCTGTTAAAAACTTGGTTGTTATATGTTACGGGATAATTGCCTTTGTCCCGACGATCTCCGAATCGGATGGCTAAGTTTGGCAGACCTTCCGGAAGATGGACGGAAGCAGACCAGGATTGGTGTCCGAAACTTCCCGATAAGTATTGGATCCTCGGATCAGATGTTTGGGTACGTAGTTGGAGAATTCCGTCGGAGGTAATGGCCTGAGATCCTGTTCCGGGTGGAATGTATGATAGGGATGAAATGAGGGTAATGGGCAATTGTGAAAGGTCCGTGATGCCGTTCTGTGGATTGGTGAGCTCAAATCCATCCAGTTGAAGTTTCAGGTGGGTAGCGGGACCGCCATCCATGCTCAGGGTCATGATCCCCGCTGGTCCTCCGTAGGACTTTAATTGCACAGCCGGTATCGATTCCACCCAACGGCTCCATTGAACGCCAGGGGCGATGGATGAGGGCGTTACGGTGCTAAAACGCCGAGTCGTTCTTGAGGTGATCGATCCCTGAGTTTGGACGTCAGGATATGGAAGTGGACGAGTGTGGAGAATAACTACCGGAGGTGTTTCACCAAGGATAATGGTCGTGGATTGATATCCGATCCGACTGACGGTGAGCGAGTCTCCGCTGCGCCATTGGTAGTCCAGGGGAAATTCCCCATAGGAATCGCTGTATACCCAGCCATGGGGACCAGTAATTACACATTGATCCAGAGGGAATCCGGTATCGGTAAGAATGAGCCCAGTGCGCGCTTGCCCAAAAAGGACCGTTACCAGGAAAAACCCGGCTAAAACGGCCCTAAACAAAGAGAACCCCGATCGGGACCGGGGTTCTGAAATGAATCTTGCTAAAAATGCACTCCATGACCTTTTTCCCGAAAGTCGATTAAAGTTGGATGCAGGTATCCTGACTGATGCGTTAACGGCTGACATCCGCCTTCTCATCCCCTGAGGGACAATGGCCTTTGGATGCGCCTGGCAAATCACAGTAGCGGGAACTGTGTCCGAATTTCACGGAACTTCCCTGCAACATTTGAAAAAGAACAAACTAATTTAGCACAAGGCTAATTCCGATTCCAAGAAATCCCAGTACTAATGAAATAATTTAAATAGTAATCATTATTATTATTGTTTTATTGATAACCCTGACCTAAATTCTTCCGTGAAACAGGGCAGAACTATGCGAAACAGCCGACAACGAAATGAAATCCTAAGGATTGTTCAACATACCAATATTCATCCCACGGCGGACTGGATATATGACCAAGCCAGGACGGTATTCCCAAACATTAGTCTTGGTACAGTATACCGGAATTTGAATCAATTGGTTGAGGCGGGACTGGTCCATGCCATTAAGGATAAAACAGTGGTACGGTATGATGGAAATACGAAACCGCATGACCATTTTAAATGCGATCGCTGTTCTCGAATCTATGACCTATCCGTCATGAATGACTCTTTTCTGGAGAGCATTAACCAATCTCAGCCATACTATGTTACCGGTTTCCGGCTGGAATTGCATGGAATCTGTCCGGCGTGTCAGGAAACCATTAATTCCTCTGGCGGAAGCTAATGGTGGATACGCATTGAACACTTCTGAACCTAAACTTAACCTCTTAATCAAATAATAAAGGAGAATCAAATCTTATGTTAGTTACCAAACCTGCTCCGGACTTTAAAGCCACGGCTATAATGCCGGACAATACCTTCAAAGACATTAGCTTATCCGATTACAAAGGGAAAAAAGTGGTCTTATTTTTCTATCCACTGGATTTTACCTTTGTATGCCCAACGGAAATCATTGCCTTTGATCATCGTTTAGATGAATTCGAGAAACGGGGTGTTCAGGTCCTGGGATGCTCAGTGGATTCAAAGTATTCACACTGGGCCTGGAAAAATACCGATGTGAAGGAAGGGGGCATCGGAAATGTGCGTTATCCTTTGATTGCCGATATTGATAAATCCATTGCCCGTGCCTACGATGTACTGGTGGGTGCTGAACCGGCTGTCGTCATCACTGAAGAGGAAGAGTATGACACAACCGTTGGTGGTGGAGTCGCCCTTCGGGGATCATTCCTCATTGATGAAGAAGGCATTGTTCGCCATGCAGTAATCAATGATTTGCCCCTGGGCCGTAATATTGATGAAATGCTGAGGATGGTGGATGCCTTAACCTTCAACCAGGAACATGGCGAAGTCTGTCCCGCGGGCTGGGCTGAAGGCAAGGAAGGCATGAAAGAAAATGCCGACGGCGTCGCCTCCTATCTGGCCACCCACGCCGAAGAATTATAATCAATCCTTGGGGCTGGTTCAACTGAACCGGCCCCTTTATCTTAAAGGAGACGTATAATGGAACATACTTTACCTTCGCTTCCCTACAATCTGGATGCTCTGGAACCCCATATTTCCAAGGAAACTCTGGAATATCATTATGGAAAGCACCATCAGGCTTATGTAACCAATCTGAATAAACTCATTCAGGGGACCGAATTTGAAGACGCGGCCCTGGAGGACATTATCAAACGGGCACCGGCTGGCGGATTGTTCAATAACGCTGCTCAGGTGTTTAATCACAGTTTTTATTGGAACTGCCTGAGTCCCAACGGAGGCGGAACTCCCACCGGAACCGTTCTGGAAACCTTGGAGAAATCATTTGGCAGTTTTGAGGAGTTCAAGACCAAATTCACACAATCGGCTGTCACCAATTTTGGCAGTGGTTGGACCTGGCTGGTGAAAACGGGTGACGGTGTAGAAATCGTCAATACCAGTAATGCTGGTACTCCCGTATCGGAAGGTCGCCATCCAGTGCTGACTTGCGATGTTTGGGAACATGCCTATTACATCGATTACCGGAACGCACGGCCCAAATATGTGGATGCTTTCTGGAATCTGGTAAACTGGGACTTTGTAGCTCAGCAATTAGCGGACTAACCCCGGTCCATGTAGGCAACTGGGAGAGTGGGCTTTGGCCTCCTCTCCCTTTTTTTTACAAGGTAGGAGGGAATCCCTTTGAGTTCCTTGTATAGTCCGGTAATTTTAGAAGACAACGTTTTTAGATAGTACGTGTCATACCTGCTTAATAATTGATGGAATTTCTATGAAGAAGTATGTTTTGATGCTTTTACTTTTCGGTTGGACTGGATTGTTCGCCGATCAACCATATTTTCAACAACATGTATCGTACGACATCGATGTAAAACTCGATGACGAGAATCATACCCTTAAAGGGTTTGAGCGCCTGGTCTACACCAATCATTCCCCCGATACTCTGACGTTTATTTGGTTTCATCTATGGCCAAATGCGTACCGGAATGATGAATCTGCTTTTGCAAAGCAGAAGTACGAACAAGGCTCCACCCGCTTCTACTACTCCAGTGAGAAGGAACGGGGATATATCGACTCCCTGGATTTTCAGGTCAATGGTACGTCTATAAATTGGGAATTTCATCCACAATGGAATGATGTGGCCAAACTTCACCTGCCGCATCCTTTAGCTCCCGGCGATTCCATAACCATCACCACGCCCTTTTTTGTAAAAATTCCCATCGTGTTTTCTCGCCTTGGACATACCGGGAAACATTATGAAATCACTCAGTGGTATCCCAAACCGGCGGTTTACGATCGCTTTGGCTGGCATCCGATGCCTTACCTGGATATGGGTGAATTTTACAGTGAATTCGGCCGGTTTGACGTTACCATTACCCTCCCAAAGGAATACCGCATCATGGCGACCGGTGTTCTGGTGGATGGGGATGAGGAATATGCCTGGTTGGACTCCTTGTCCCAGGTTTCTGACAGTCTATTTGCTTTAGATAAAAAAGAATTCAAAAAAGCCATGAAAAAACTCCAAGGCGGTGGTAAACATCATTGGAAAAAGACGTCCGAAGCGGAGTTGACCGATTCCAAGGACCGGGTCTGGAAAACCCTGCATTTCCACCAGGATAAAGTCCATGATTTTGCCTGGTTTGCTGACCC
>CAZHTM010000034.1:0-7133 GCA_964535735.1 uncultured bacterium | reverse complement strand
GTGATTTCCACCAGTCCCAGCAAAGATTTATTGGAAATGGTCATTATGCATGAAGTGGGGCACAATTGGGTATACGGTATTTTAGGGAGCAATGAGCGAGACCATGCCTGGATGGATGAAGGATTGAATGAGTACGCCAATATTCGCTATTGGGAGAAGAAATATCCCGAGCGGGACCGTGCCATAATTCTTAGCGAAGTAGTCCAAACAAAGCTTCATATTGCGGAGAATATGCGGATAGACTGGGCCCTGAATTACCTGGGATATATTTCCCGTGCTTTGCCCGGCGATGATCAACCCATTGAATTACCCTCGGATGAATATTATCGCGGAAATTATGGATCGATTATCTATGGGAAGACAGCCATCTTCTCTCGTTATCTCCAGATGTTGGTTGGTGAAGATGTGATCGATGATATTTATCATGAATATTATGAAACCTGGAAATTCAAACATCCTTATCCAGAAGATTTCAAAACCATCGTGCGGAAATATATTCCGAAAGATGCGGATTGGTATTTAACGGATGTTTTCAACACCACCAAAACAGTCGACTACGCGGTTTCGTCGCTGAACGATGGACAGGTTCGAGTGGAGAACAAAGGTACGTTAACGCCGCCCGTAACCCTGGCCGCCTATAATCGTCAAAATCAGCTTATAGAAGAAAAAATACTGCCAGGATTCACGGGCAGTCAATCGTTGCAACTCCCGGCTGAGACCCATCACGTGGCCCTGGATCCCTCCCAACGGCTCCCGGATCTAAACTTAAGAAATAATTTTTCCCATCATCCGTTATCGTTCCAGTTCGTGTTTGATCAACCGGATTATTCTAAAAATACAATCTACTGGTTGCCTTGGGCGTTCAACTACAACACCTATAATGGAGTGCCCATTGGAATAATGGCTTATTCAGGAATGCTGCCCGGATTCCCCTATGGAATCTCTTTAGTACCGCTGTGGGATTACCGGAATCGGACCTTGGCGGGCTTCACGAGTATCAAACATACCTGGTACCGGGTTTTTGGATTCAAATCGGCGGAAGCGCATCTTTCCGCAGACCGTTTTTACGGTCATTCCGGGGTCAAACTGGGATTGCAGGCCACCCATCGCCGGACCATTAAACGAGTTCCGGTTTTGGAATTAAAAGCAGACCTCTTTTACCACGATTTATACGATAGTTCTGCCTTTAATCCTGATCTTTACGACCAGGGAAATTACACGGTGATTCGAGGGAGCGCCACGTACCGGCACACACCCAATCCATTACTGAATTATTCGGCCACTGCGGGAATTGAAGGCGCAGTTTCCGGTGCGCAATTCTGGAAAGTACATGTCACCACGACGGGACGGTACCGGTGGACTAAAAATATTCGGTCTCAATGGCGGGTCTGGGTAGGAGGATTTATCTCCTCAGATGATATTCCCCGACAATATGAAATCCTGTTCGGAGGCGGGGTAGATCCGGACTTTGAGAACCATTATATCTATGATCGTATGAATGCGTATAACGCGAGCAAAGTCAATCTCTATGATGAACAGTATATTCAGGACGGTCCGGGATTGCGGGGACGGGCGATGGTGAATGATCTTGTCATTCGGACTGTTGAACCGGCATTTGGCGTGAACATCAAACAATCACTTCCAAAACTTCCTGTAAGTCTGTTTGCTGACATAGGGGGAGGCACAAATTTCCCATTGATGACCGATGTTGGTTTGATCTTGGGTGGCAATGGATTGGAAATCATATTTCCACTTTATCAAAGCTGGGATAAGGATCCATTCGTCAAGGACGGAAAATGGATTTTAGATCGCGCCCGGTTTTCATTTTCCTCTCTTGGATTTCGAATTGGCTTCTGATGCCATAGGTGACTTTATTTTCCCGACGGATAGGTTTAAATTCCACATGCGTTTTTAATCCTTCCACGCAAATTTCAATCAAGGGACAATCGTCTATGGCCAAATGGGACAAAGAATCATTTATTGAACATTTACGAGAAAATTGTAGTCGGGAAGTTGCCAAAATTGGAATTCAAATTATTGAATTCACCGAGCAATACGCCGATGATTACTCCTGGGGTCGGGGAACTGAGCACGGGACACTGACGTTCCGCGCCAACTCCGATCTGGGCTTGCTGCCCCTTTTCCATCTTACCTCCGATGGACGGATCAATCTTCAGATCAATTTCCTCCGGAGCAAAGATTTACCGAAAAAAGTGCTTCGGGATCTGATTGTCAAGCTGGAGGCTAATTTTCTTAAGGAATACGATGAGGAAATGTATCCAGCTGACATTTTCGAGCCGGTGGAAGATTTGTTCAATACCCAAGGGCAGGTAGATCGATTTTTGAAAGCCATAGAGGGGTGTGCCTACCGATTGAAGCAATAGCATGTCCGTTTTGATGGACGTTTTGGCGGCCCTTCTGGCTGTCACGGGCGGAATTCTGTCCTTTTATTTTTATGGAATTTACTGCCGGTGGTTTTCACCATCGCAGAAGTGGGTCCCGGTTTTCTGCCGGATGGAAACACAATCCTGCACCTCTATTGTCGATTCCACTTATGGCCGTTTATTTTTTGGAGTCCCCAATGCTTTTTGGGGCATTTTTGCTGAGCTAGGATTGGCGGAATTGATTGCTGGTGTTATCATCGGACTGTGGCCACGATGGATTCCATTGATCGTAACCGGTCTGTACCTGATCATTGGACTTTGGCTTATCGTGGGGTTGATTCGACTACGAGTCGCCTGTCCGGTTTGTATAACAGTCCATAGCCTTAATTTGATCATTTTTTTATTACTACTGCTCACCTAGCATGCGGCTCCCACATTATGTGAAATTCGTTATTCTGATGTGGAAGATTTCCTCCAATGCGAAGTTTTACCTATCGGTGGTGTGACCCTGGAATTTTAACTTACATAATGTTCAGAATGACAAAAAATCATGTTCTTAGCTTTGGGCTTGGCCTCAGTCTGACCCTACTTTGGGCCCAGCCCGCACTCAACCCTTCCATCATGACGCCAGACGTCTGGGTTGATTCGGAGGGTCAACTCCGGGAAGAGCTTCCCATCGGTTTTACCGCTGAAGAATGGGAACGACGAGGCGAAATCCAATCGTATTTACAATCCACGGATCCACCTCCAGCTCCCGTTCGCAATATTGCTGAATTTGAACGGATGCAAGGCGTTTTGATTCGGTATCCCTTGGGCATTCCGGTTGACTTGGTTCGGCAATTCGCTGAGGATGTGACCGTGTATTGCCTGGTGTCTTCCACGCAAGAATCCGAAGCCATCACTACCTTCCAATCAGCCGGGGTTAATCTGGATCATGTCGAATTTATTATCGGTGGTACGGACAGTTACTGGACCCGGGATTATGGACCGTGGTGGGTTGTGGACGGGAACGGCGACATAGGAGTTGTAGATTTTACCTACAACCGTCCTCGCCCTAATGATAATCAGGCTCCCTGGAAAATGGCCAACTATTTGTCTTCACCCTATTACGCCATGGGTTTAATCCATACTGGGGGAAATTATATGACAGATGGGTATGGTATATCCGCTTCATCGGATTTGGTGTATACCGAAAATCCGACCATGACAGCCACCCAGATTCTAGGAGAGTTGGAACAGTATTGCGGCATTAATACGTACCATGTTTTAGATGATCCCAACAACACTTACATTGATCATATTGATTGCTGGGGAAAATATTTAGCGCCGGATAAAGTCCTGATCCGGTCGGTGCCATCCACCCATCCGCAGTACGATGAAATTGAAGCGGTAGCGAACTATTTTGCTACCCACGACAGTCCTTACGGCCGGCCTTACACGGTTGTGCGAGTGTTTACGCCCAATGACGAACCCTACACCAATTCCCTGATTTTAAATGACAAAATATTTGTTCCCATGGTTCCCTGGGGTGGTGATAATAATGCCGCCGCAATTTCCACGTATCAGGAAGCCTGTCCAGGTTATACTATCGTCCCGGTAGATCCTCCTTCAGGAAATACCTGGATGTCTACCGATGCTTTGCATTGCCGAGCCAAAGGCATTCCGGATCAAGGGCTTCTGGAAATCCTCCATCGTCCGCCACTGGAACGAACTTCTCCGGATACGGTGGAGCTCAAAGCGCTCATAACACCTCACAGTGGCCAGGGCTTAATCCTGGATTCCCTGAAAATCGTTTGGAAGACGGAGATAGTGTCCCAAACCTTTACGGCTCCGGCTATGATGTCCGCCAATTCCGACAGTTTCGTCAGCCGGATTCCCCCTCTGCCTGTGACGACGCAACTGATGTATCACTGGGTAGCTGCAGATTCATCCGGTCGACGGGAAACGCTTCCCCTGGCCGGGGATTTTTCCGTTTCACTTCCAGGGCTCCTGGCTCCCGGAGATGTGAGTATGGATCAGGAACTATCCATACTGGATGTAGTCCGGATTTTGGATGCTGTGCAGGATCCGGGGCATCTGTCGGGATATGAATCTTCTCTGGCTGACTATGATGGCGACGGGTCGGTCACCTTGCTAGACGGGGTATTGTTATTAAACCAACTCATGAGCGAATAAAGAACCATGTCCAAGGAGTCTTCCATGATTTATGAACCAATGACCGTAATTACGGATCTAATCATTGCTGCCTTTGCCGTCTATTTTGCCGTGGAATTAAATCGGAAATTCGAAATCACGCTTATGAATACTACCTGGCATTGGATTCATGTGTTCTGGTTTCTGGCCCTGGGATCATTTTTAGGAGCGGTAAGTCATGGTATCGGTCCCCACCTGTCGGAACCAATCCGGGATTGGATATGGAAAGCCACCACCGTGTCCATCGGAGTGGTAAGTTTCTTTTTTATTCTGGCGGGATTATATCACGCATTTCCGTTTGCCACGCTTCGATGGTTGCGATGGCTCCCGGCGGTGGCGCTGTTGGCGTATACCTTGATCATCCTTCGGGATCCCCGGTTTATCAATGTAGTAAAATTTTACGCCCCCAGTCTGGTACTGGTCCTATTGATCATGTCCTATTCCGCCTGGAGCAGTTCCGCTCCTGGTGCCAGTCGAATTGCCATCGGTATCGTGATCAGTTTCATAGCGGCGGGGGTCCTAATCAGTGGTTGGGACCTTCATAAAAACTTTAATCATAACGATTTGTACCATGTCATTCAATTGATTGGGATGTATCAAATCTACCGGGGAGCCCTTTTCCTCACCGATTACGGATTATAAATGTGGCTCCGGGAATGGTTTGTTCGCCTAAGGATGTGAGGTAAATTCTGCACCAATTTTTAAAGGAAAAGCATTGAAAACAGACATTAATGAAATTAATTCCTATACCCGGGAACTCAGTATTACCGTCCCATGGGAGGAATTAAAAGACGATTTTGATAAGACGGTTAGAAATTTCAGTAAGCGGGTGAAAATACCGGGATTTCGCCCGGGGAAGGCGCCCCTGAAGGTGATTCTGACCCAATATTTACCCAATATTGAAGCCAATTTTGTCGAGGATGCATTCCAGAAAGCGTTCATGCGAGCGTTGGATGAACATGAGTTGGCTCCGGTCAACCAGGCCTCTGTCCGAGAGTTAGACTTTAAATACGAAAGTGATTTGAAGTTTACTGCCCGGTTTGAAATTGAGCCCGATATTTCCTTGCCACCCCTGAAAAAGAATGCCCTGAAAGTCACCCGCACCCGGTATCAGAGTGATGAAGAAGATGTGCGCATGGCGATCGATGAAATCCGCTACGCCCGGGCCGAAGTACGCCCGGTGGAAGACGGCGCCAAAGAAGGCCATTTCGTTTTAGGCGATCTCCAGGAGTTGGATTCATCAGGAATGCCGATCATTGGGAATAAGTTAGAAAAGCGGTATCTCCGGATTGGCGAAGGCATATTTAAAGATGAAAACCAGAAAAGACTGGAAGGGGTAAAGCCCGGGGACACGACCCGATTGGATATCCCGGATGAGTCCGGGAATCCGACTCCTTGGGAATTAACTGTAATTCGGGTGGAGGAACAGGTTCTTCCTGAGGTGGACCTTGATTTTGTCAAAGCCGTGGATCCGAAATATGACAGTGTGGAGGACTGGAAGACCAGTATCAAAGAACGGATTGATAAAAATTATGAGCAGCGGGCTAAAGAACAATTTGAACGTGAATTGGCCGATGCATTGATTGAGAAAGTCAATCCGGATTATCCACCGTCCATGGTAGAGGCGTATTTGGATCACTTGATTGAAGATGTGAAGAAGTCTAATAACGGAGAACCGTTAGACGAAGCCAAGGTGCGTGAAGCCTATCGATCTGCTGCGGAACGAAACCTCAAGTGGTACTTAATCCGGAACGCCATCATCAAGCAAGAAGGCCTGGAGGTGACTCGGGAAGAGGTTCAAGCCAAAATAGATGAGATTATACAAACCAATCCCGAAGAGCACCGGAAACAAATCGAAAAATATTATAAGAAACCCAGCAACCGCACCCGAATCGAAGACGATTTGATGGAGGAAAAAATCCTGGACTATATCAAGCAGTATGCGAAAGTAAAAGAAGTTGTTGTTAAGACACAAGACTTGCGGAAACTGGGGCAGGAGGAGCACAATCATGAGCACTGATTTTCGTTCCCAATTGATCCCCATGGTGGTGGAACAAAGCGGCCGCACGGAACGGGCTTTTGATATTTACAGTCGCCTGTTAAAAGAACGGATTGTGTTTTTGGGTTCGCCTATTGATGACAATGTGGCATCGCTGGTGATCGCTCAACTCTTATTTTTGGCTGCCGACGACCCGGAAAAAGACATTTACCTGTATATCAATTCGCCTGGCGGTTATGTGACAGCCGGATTGGCCATTTTCGATACAATGAATTATATTGAACCGGATGTGGCCACCATTTGCATCGGTCAAGCCTCCAGCATGGCGGCCCTCTTGCTCAGTGCGGGACAGAAAGGAAAGCGGTCCGCTTTGCCCAATTCCCGAATCATGATTCACCAGCCGTTGGGTGGAGCAGAAGGACAGGCCAGTGATATTAAAATCCAGGCGGACGAAATTCTTCGGTTAAGGGCGACATTAAATACCATCTTATCTAAAACTACAGGACAAACCATTAAACGAATCGAAAAAGATACAGACCGGAATTTTTTCATGAGTT
>CAZHTM010000033.1:0-24829 GCA_964535735.1 uncultured bacterium | reverse complement strand
CGCAGGATGATCTTTCCGAAGCTGAATTAAATCATGATAAACCTGCCACAGATCATGGTCGAAAAACACGGAGTCTCGGGGGCGCGTGTAGGAACAGTCTGGCAGGCGGTCACAGGGGTGGGCCACTTCGTCGTCATAGGTGAACTCCGGCCAGACCATTGGTTTCCGACAGTCGGGATCATCGGCACCCCACATGCCTGCTTCATCGCCGTAATAAATATACGGAGCGCCCACATAAGTAAATTGAAACGCCAGAATGACGATTTGCTTTTTCCGCTCTTCCGCCGTAGGCTTTCTAATATCAAATTCAAGGTTGTACTGGAGATTATTGGCGTGATCAATCCACCGATCCGGATTCACGGTGGCGGAGGCGATCCGCTCCATATCATGACTGTCCAGTAGGTTTTGCAGCACGAAAGATGTTTCCAGGCCGTAATCGTCCCGGACCTCTTGGAGCCGCCGGTCCAGTTCAGCCGGAGAAATGGTGGTGGTCTCATCGATGAAGAAGGACACCATGGCGTCGGTAAAGCGGTAATTCATGACTGCGTCCAACCGTTCTTCTGTAAGCCAGGGAACGGCGTTGAACTGCACATTGTTCCAGTAATCCTGCCACCAGATTTCTCCGGTGAGGTAGGCGTTGGGATTAATGGATCGCACCCAACCGCCGAACAGGTCCCAGAATTTCGGTTGTAGTCGTTCCGCCACGTCCAGCCGCCAGCCGTCGATACCGTCAGATGGATCCCCATCATTATTGGGATCCATCCAGCGGTGCACTACAGCTTGGATATGGTTACGTACGGGGGCTACGGGTCCCCATTCGTCCTGACGAAAGGCCGGTAAATCGGCCACATATCCCGTGTATCGCAGCGGCGGGTCGCCAGGGTGCAGAAAATAATCCGGCAATGTTTGGTAGTCGTTTAGGTGAGATAAATCCGGAAGACCCGATCCTTCAATATTGAACCAAGGATAATACGGACTGGCTTCGCGGTGTTGAATGACGTCCTGAAATGCCCAAAATGTGAGCCCTACGTGATTAAAGACGCCATCAATGATAATGTGCATCCCCCGGCGGTGAACCTCTTTAATTAATTGAAGAAAGAGGGAATCAGCTGCTGTCCAGATCCAGGTGGAAGGATCGGCAGGGTTTTCCAGTGACATGCGCCGGGTATCGCCCTCCGGATCGGGGCCGAAGTACCGGTCGATGTGGTGATAGGCCGCGGCGCCATATTTATGGCTTGAGGGGGAATCAAACACGGGGTTAAGATACAGGGCGTTTACGCCCAGAGAATCCAGGTAATCCAGCTTATCCAGGATTCCTTGAAGATCACCCCCATAGCGCCGGAGCTGAAATTGCCAGTTAAAGGGGTGGCCGTTGGCTTCTTCCCAGGGTTGAAAATGATACCAGTCCGAGGTCCAGGGCGTAATATCCCAGTCTTGTTGATCTTCCCAGGGCCAGGTTCCACGGAGGCTGGTCACAGTGGGGTCGTTGTCGGTGTCGCCATTGTAAAAGCGCTCCGGGAAAATCTGGTACCAGATAGCATCTTTGGCCCAGTCTGGGGGACTGGCGGCCAATACGGTGATTGCCATTGGCAAAACGATTAGGAATTGAATTTTTTGGGAAAGCGATTTCATTTCAGACTCGGAGCGTTTAAATTTCGTAACTCACATGTGAGTTACGAACCGAATATTAGAATGAATACAGGCATTCCCCAAAGACATTTTGGGAAGATATAAATTAAAGGGGTAGGGTTTCCATGAGCAATGCAGAAAAATTGATTGTGGATTTATTACTAGAATTTGGTCTATCAACCAATGCCAGTAAAGCTTATGTCGCTCTTTTACGCAATAACCCGGCTACGGGCTACGAAATTAGCACCCAATCTGGTATTCCCAGGTCTGCTATCTATTCGGTGTTGAACCGTTTGTCTTCTATGGGATTGATTAATTCAGTGGGAGATTCACCGAAACGTTACGTGGCCCTTTCCCCGGCGGCGCTTTTGGAGCATTTAAAATCATCCCATCACGACCGGCTTCAGAAATTGGAAGAGGCGCTGGACCAGTTAGATACATCCGAGGAAGCGTTTGATTTTTGGCATTTACACGGGTATCAAAACTTGATGTTAAAACTGAAGGAAACGGTTCAGGCCGCTCGGCAAAAGATTTTTCTTTCTGCCTGGGCCCGTGAGGTAGAAGCGCTGGCCGATTCTTTGGCAGCAGCGGAAGAACGGGGCGTGGTGATTACGCTTTTCTCTTTTTGCAAGTTGTCCCGAACCTTCGGTGATACAGTGTCCTATCGATTGGATGAGGTCGAACTGCGAAAAATCTGGAACCCGAAAATTATCCTGGTGGTGGACCAATCCACGACCGTCATGGGCAGTTCAGCCAATCGACCTGACAGCCGGGCCATCTGGACACAAAACCGGGCTATTACAGAAATCGCCACAAATCATATTATCCTGGACATCACCTTGGCTGGTCAGCGTCTGAATTTCGATCCCAACCCCATCGTCCGGCGAGTGATGAAACGGCCGGACCTTCAACTGGATAGCCTGCTGGGGCGGTCCACCTGATAATAGCAGACGGACGCCTTTAGTATAGTTACGCGGTCAGTGGGTAATATTTAGTTTCCAACATCGGATTTGAACAAACCGAAAAATCCCCAATCTTTATCACTGGGACCCATTCCATTTCGTTGTTACGGGTCACCCGAATCTCGAAATCGCTTTATCTGGGTCCACGGTGACGAAACCACTGCCAGGGAGATCATCCTGGATTTAGCCCAAGCGGGAGAGCGATGTTTTTTAATAGAAAATACTCGTCGCAATTTGTCCGTTGACGGCGTCCAGCTAAATCCAAATCGGGTCTTTTCAACAACAGGTACCGCCGCCAATTTGCGCCATTTGAATCCGGACGTACCCATGTCGGACCTGGAACCAATTCTCACCGCTCTGGATCGAGATCGGGAATCCTTTCTACACGAAATTTTTCCCAGGGATGGCGGAGTACTGGTAGCCCTTCACAACAATATGGAATCGTATACGATTACATCCGAATTGCAGCATTCAAAGGCGGTGTATCAGCCTGAAAAGCATCGTCCCCGGGATTTTTATATTACCGTAAATGAATCCGATTTTCAGCGTCTAACCCAGGGACCGTTCAATGTGGTGCTCCAGAATGAATCGGGTGAGGATGACGGGTCGCTTTCATGGGCCGCCCAGGCCGCCGGAGTCCGGTATGTGAATATTGAGACGGAACTGGGAATGGGGAAACGTCAACAATCCATGGTGGACTGGCTGTTCAAAGCGCTGATTTAAATTCTATAATTCTTTCGCGTTGATTCGTGTAATTCGCGATTAACTATTCTTTCAGCGCTGCTTGGGTTACCGCCAATCAGGTCAAAACGCGATAAACCGCAACCCGATTGTGAGATAAAGACCGGCAAGATTGACCTCCGGGCCGTTCCCACTATCCCATTCTGCCGGTTTCGTCACCGAGTCTTCATTGTTATCGGTTTGAACGGTATATTTCCATTCCGTACTGGTAAAACTGGTAAAGACGGTTTCCACGCCCAGGATCAGGTCCCGGTGCGGTGACAGCATCCATTCCACACGAGCGCCAAGGGTGGGGGAAAAAACTGGGAGCGAGACGGTATGACCAGCATCATCGCCACGGATGACAATATCAAAGGGCAATCCCAAAACAGCACCGGCGGAGAAACGTCGGGTCTGGATAAACCGGCCCAGGAACTGTCCGCCGATACGAAGATCAAAATCCACATCATTCCAGCTATCCACAGCACTTCCCAGGCCCACATGTCCCAGAATACTGAATCGTCCAAAGGGGAAAGGATCAACAAATGCGGTTACGGAAAAATTAGACTGCTCCATTCCAGCGAAGAGGGTAACCCCGCCCGAAATAGGTGTGTTGAGCATTTCAGTGGCCTGGTAGCCAGGTTGAATCGATGTCCAACTCCGAACGATCAGACTTTGGTTAGCGTCACCAGACACATCACGGGTAACCGCCAATCCCACAGGCCGTCCAGGAATGGTGATGCTGCGGTCCCCGATCATCCGCTTTTCATCGGGTGTGGAGAGTTCGAAATACGTTCCTGGCTCGATACCCATATCTGCTCCCAATAGCAAGAGAACCTCGCGTCCCTGAACATCGATCACCTGACTCGTGAGAACATACAAGCGGCGAAGCTCTCGGGAAATCTGGGATCGTACTCGCAAAAGGACTTTGCTCAACGATGCGGTTTTATTCCCTCCCGTGTACTCAGCATTTAGAGGGAATGAGGCCAGCATTTCACCAGATTCCAGATTGATTTTTTGAACATCCCCCTGGAGGATGGTTTGAATATTGTTGGGATATTGTTCCACATCCTCCAATTCTTTTGCAATGATAGCTTTGACCGATTTTTTAATTACCCAGCTCAAGAGTCCATCATCGTCATCCTCCTCCTTTTTCTCCTCATCGTCTTCTGGAGGAACGCCCTTTTGTCCAAAATTGGTGATCCGAACCAGTAACGCCTCTTTTGCCCCGGCAATTTGTCCAATGGTGACTAAATCATTGTCGTTAATCAGACCTGATAACTGGAGTGACTGTTCCTGAAGCAACGGTTCCAGGTTGGTGCGGTCAACAATAATGAAGCGGTTTAGGCGGGTGGCTTCACTGGCTACCAAGGTCGTTATAGTTGTCTCTACGGATTCATAGGTCGATCCGCTGGTGGCGGGAAGGACCAGAAGCCGTTGTTTTTCCAGCGTCACATCAGGGGATACGGGTTGGGCGACTATAATACTGAAAAGGGTTAGGATAAGTGTGAATCGGTACATTCGTCCTCCTACGGCTGGAAATATTTAAACAAATTATTTTCTAATGACATGATACCGAACAAATGGTTGTCCTGATCGGAAGCCATTTATTGCTTAATCTTTTTTCCGCTAACCATTGTCATAACAGCCAATACCGTGAACAGCGTTGTCATCACCAGCGCCATAATGAAACTAATCCAGGGCGATGAATCGGCGATGCCTAAAATAGTGAAGCGGAGTCCGTTAATCATGTAGTAGATGGGATTTACAAAACTCACCGTTTGCGCCCAATCAGGAAGCATGGAAATCGAATAAAAAATTCCGCCCAGGAAGCTCAACGGTGTTAGGAAAAAATTTTGCATCATGGCCAATTGATCCCAAGTGTCCGAAACCTGACCCATGAACAGACCCATCGCGGAAAAGGCCCAGGACACGATCAAGATAAATCCCACGGTCAGGATAGGATGGGCCACGGGCATATCGATCAGCAAAACGCCAAGAACCATTACCAGGATGCCGTTAACCAATCCTCGAATGGCTCCTCCAATAATAAAAGCCAGGGAAATATCCAGGCTGGAAAGAGGAGCCTGGAGGATGTCCGGAAGTTGTTGCATTAGTTTCATTTGCATAATGGAGGAGGACGAATTGGCGCTGGCGTTGGTGAGGGTGTTCATCATTATGAGCCCGGGAAGAATGAATAGGGTATAGGGAACACCGTTAATTTCAGAAATACGCCGTTCCAGAGTAAATCCAAACACCAAAATATATAACGTGGTGGAAATGAGCCCCGGAAGAACCGTCTGACGATAGACTGAAAAAAACCGACCCACCTCTCGGCGAATCAGAGTCCAGAGTCCGATCCAATTGGGTCCGGTCATTCGTTAATCCCCTTCCCCGTGAGATGGATAAACACATCTTCCAAAGAGGCCTGGTTAGTTTCCACGCTGTGGATAATGCACCCTTTCCGCGCCAGGATGGAGATAATTCTGGGCATGGCTTCCTCCGGTTGGGACACGGTAAAATGGAGTCGGTTTTCTTCGCGGGTAAAGGGATAATCGCGCAGGAGATTGGGAAGTTCGTCATCCCAACCATTCAAATGCACGGTGATGCCGGAGGTCCCCAAATTTCGTACCAAATCCCGGGGCAGACCTTTTTGAATCACCTGTCCGGCGTCGATGATGGCCACTTCTTCGCAAAGCAGTTCCGCTTCTTCAATATAGTGGGTAGTGAGCAGAATGGTTTTTCCCTGCGAGTGCAATTCCTTGAGATAGTGCCATAATTCCCGTCGCAATTCCACATCCACTCCGGCCGTGGGTTCATCCAGAATGATAATTTTTGGATCATGAACCAGCGCCTTGGCCAACTGAAATCGGCGTTTCATGCCGCCGGATAAATTCCGTAATCGCGCTTCCCGCTTTTCCCAAAGTCCTAATTTTTTTAACAACATTTCAATCCGGGGCTGAGCTTTCCGGGGAGGAACGCCATAATACCCCGCCTGAAAGGATAATAATTTTTTCAGCGGAAAAAACCAGTCCACAGAGAGTTCCTGGGCGGCGATTCCGATTTGTGATCGGGTGAAGCGGAAATTGGTTTCGGTATCCTGCCCGAACACGCGTGTTTCCCCGCCTTCCCGGCGGACAAGTCCCGTAAGGATGTTGATGGTCGTCGATTTCCCAGCTCCATTGGGACCCAAGAGGCCGTAAAATTGTCCTTCCTCAATGGTGAGGTCCACACCACGCAATGCCACCGTATCCCCATAGGATTTGGTGAGATGGTGTATTTCAATGGCTGGAGGACTGGATTTAGTAGACATAACCAAGATTCATAATGATTACAAATTTAATTTTATTCCCCTTGATATCCCTATGGTTGTTTGTATTACAAGCCCAGAGGTCAGCGGGAGTACGTTCTTATTTCATTGATCCAACAAAATCTCCTGATTTTGACGGGGGATAAGTTTCCCGGATCAGGAGATCCGGGTTGATCGTGCCTATCACAATGGTTAGTTAAATCGTGGCTACCTACTTTAGTTATTATTCCGGCGGAGTATATACGTATGAAATTTTCAAACGTAATGAGTAAAACGTAATTATTTAATTGGAGTGACGGCCAGCCCACAGAAGTCCCGATGAAAACCGGAATGTAGGTGGGAATGATGGAGTATTGGAGTTTTCCTGGTTCCTGTTTCACCTACCGAAGTCCCGGTGAAAATTGGGACGCAAGCAGACTCCTGAATCCTACTTCCTGCATCCTGTCTCCTGCATCCTGTCTCCTTTCATCATAGTGATTTCATAATGAACCCGCATGATCAGGTGATCATGCTGAATTGAGCAATTTATCACAGTATTGTGAAGTACGGGAGAAAAATGCTTGAGATACTTCGTTCGCTTCGCTCTCTCAGTATGACAGCTATAATACTTTCCAACCGCCCACTGCCGACTACCTCCTGTCTCCTGTTTTACCTGCCGAAGATCCGATTTATCGGACGCAGGCAGGCTCCGGTTTCTGGTCATACAACTATACCTGGCCGGTTTAATAATTGGGGAATTTCAGCAAGATTCGGTACCTGAAAATTGGATAATCTTACCGATAGTGTTTACCCGGTCTTTTCATCCTCTAGTTGAGATGGATAAAAATCAGGGATTTTCGATCAAGTCCAGAAATTCGTCTTCTGACAGGATAGGAATTCCAAGTTTTCTCGCTTGGGTAAGTTTGGAACCGGCACCTGGTCCCGCCACCACATAATCGGTTTTAGCGCTTACCGATCCACTGGCGCGACCACCTTCCTTTTCCACCAGAGCTTTGGCTTCATTCCGGGTAAACCGAGTGAGGGTTCCAGTAAAAACAAAGGATTTTCCGGCTAGACGCCCAGAAAGAGGAACTGAGATTTCCTGAAACTGGATGCCTTGATCAAGTAGGGCTTGGACTACGCGCACATTGTCAAGATCATCCCAGAAATTTCGAATAGATTCGGCAACAATGGGACCAATTTCAGGAATGGCTTCCAATTCGTCCTGTGTGGCAGTCATGAAGGCTTGAAGATCACCGGAAAAGGCTTGTTCCAAAACCCGGGCCACATGTTCACCCACGTTTCGGATTCCCAGGGCGTATATAAACCGGGCAAAAGTGGTATCACGGGAGGCTTGAATGGCCCGGATTAAATTAGACGCGGATTTTTCCGCCAGCCGTTCCATTCCGGCCAATTGCTCCTGGGTAAGCCGGTAGAGATCGTCGACGGAACGAACCATCTCCTGATCCACCAATTGATCAATGATTTTTGTTCCCATTCCGTCAATATCCATGGCATTTTTAGATACAAAATGTTCGATGCGGCCTTTGATTTGAGCAGGACAGGAGAGATTTGAGCAGCGCGCCACTGCTTCTCCTTCTGGTCGATGGACAGGATGGTGACAGACGGGGCACTGGGATGGAAGGGTGTAAGGACGGGCATCCGGAGGACGTTTTTCGGGAATCACTTTTACGATTTTAGGAATAACATCGCCGGCCCGTTCGATCAGGACTGTGTCACCAATGCGGATATCTTTCCGGTCGATTTCATCCTGGTTATGTAAGGTGGCTTTAGACACGGTAACACCGCTAATATACACCGGTTCCAGGATAGCAACGGGCGTGATGGCTCCGGTGCGTCCTACCTGCACATCAATGTCCAGGATCCGAGTAGTGGCCTGTCGCGCTTTAAATTTTCCTGCAATTGCCCATCGGGGAGAACGGCTGCGGACACCCAATTGGGCTCTCCAGACCATGGAATTTACTTTGATGACTACGCCGTCGATGTCATACGGTAGGGTGTCGCGACGGGATTCCAGATTGCGATAATAGGTTAAAATGCCATCAATGCCTCGTACCTTTTTTACAAGGGGATTTACGGGCAGACCCCACTGTTTCAGCATTCCCAGAAATTCGTGATGTGTAGCAACCTCTATCCCTTCCAGCCGTCCGACCTGATAGCAAAAAATGCTGAGATGCCGCCGGGCTGTGATGGCCGGGTCCAGCTGACGGAGACTTCCCGCTGCTGCATTGCGGGGGTTAGCAAAGAGGGATTCCCCATTTTGCTCCCGGCGCTCATTCAGTCGTCGAAACGCCGCATGGGTCATGAACACCTCCCCCCGGACATCCAGAATGGATGGTAGGGGATGGCTGTCTTTCCGGAGACGCAAGGGAATGGCCCGGATGGTTTTCAAATTGGCGGTTACATCTTCTCCGGTGATTCCGTCCCCGCGAGTAGAACCATGCATAAAACGTCCGTTTTCATACACCAATTCTACCCCCAGTCCGTCCAATTTAGGCTCGGCGACATAGTCTACCGGTTCGGATGTGTTCAAATATTTCCGGATGCGTTCATCAAATGCGCGTAATTCGTCCTCGTCCATGGCATTTGCCAGGGACAGCATGGGAAGGGCGTGGGTAACAGCGCCAAATTCAGTTGAAGGTTTGGCGCCAACGCGCTGAGTGGGTGAATCGTCCGTAATGAGGTGGGGGTACTGCGCTTCCAGATTTTCTAATTCACGCAGGAGGTGATCGTATTCCTGATCACTGATGAGGGGATCGTCCAAGACATAGTAGCGATAATTGTGTTCGTTAATGGTCCGCCGAAGTTCGGCAATCCGCTTTTCAGGATCCATGCGTTCCATACTGGGTTTTCCGCCACTCCCAATATTTTGTGGGATCGATGAGCGTTCGGCGCACCGGTTTAATCTGTCCCAGATTATCCATAGGGGTGGCGAAGATTTTGAAATTGGTCAAACGGACTGTAAAAAAATAGTCGATAATATTTCCTTTAAATCGACGGGGTTTAAACCGGTAGGAATAATGATCTTCAGTGCTTTTTAATGGGATTTCCAGGTAAGTGTACATGCTGTCAGTTTTGATGAAAATCGATACAGCCTCGATCGAATCAGCAGGGAAATCCACGTAGAGTTCCAAATCATAGGGACGCCCCTGAAACAGGATATCCGGAGGATGGTGAATCATTTTTATGGTTTTTAAAAACGGACCTGGATTTACCGGTGACCAGGCATCTTCCTCCTGGGCCGTGAGCAGCCCCAAAAGGAGGGGCAGACTTAGGACCAAACTGAACTTATTCAAGCGCTGCATCGACGAGCTTATGGATGGAAAATATTTGTCCCAAGGGTGGATGAAACGATCGATGAATATAGTTGCCATCTTCATCCACCGCATAAAGTGGGCGATATTTTTCTCGGTTGTCGGAAATATCCTTTAAAGCTGCCACAAGGGCATCTACGTCCTCTTCAGTATTGTACAATCCAAACGAAGCTCGAACCATACCGGATTTTAATTTGGCCCGCAGGCTGAGAATATTTTCTTCCTTATGGAGTTCGGGAGGAATATCATCTTTAATCATTTCTTCCACATAGGGGTGGGCGCAAAAACATTCGTTCCGGACAGCGATGTTGTGATAATCATTCAGGATGGCGGCGGTAAATCCGTGGTCTAGTCCATAGATGTTGAGGGATATGGATGCGGCCCGGGGGCAAATGGAGGTATTTGTTTCTCCGTAAACCATCACGGATGGTACGGTACTGATTCGATCGAGGGCGTAGGAGATCAACTCCGATTCTTCCTGGTAAAGAGCGTCCATACCTACCCGGTCCAGAATATCCAATGCGGTGGCCAAGCCTATTGATCCGGGAATGTTAGGCGTCCCCGCTTCTTCCCGGTCAGGGAATTTGTTCGTAATTAAATACCGATCAACGAACACACGATCCACCATGCCGCCGCCCACTTCTTCCGGTTCAATGGCGCGAAGGATATCTTTCCGGCAGACCACCACCCCCGGTGAACCAGGGACATATGTTTTGTGACCGGAAAAAACAAAGGCATCCAGGTTTTGTTCCGGATGTTCCGGGTTGCTTACAAATACAGGCAGGTGAGCCACCATTTGAGCGCCATCCACTAATACAAGCGCACCATATCGGTGGGCCAATTCAGCAACCCGATAAATAGGATTAATAATTCCGGTGACGTTACTGACACCCGTAACCGCCACATAATTGATCCGGTCCTGATTTTCTCGAAGAATGGTTTCCAATGCTTCCATTTGAATGCAGCCTGGTTGACCGTTATGATCTTCCAGGGGCGTATGGATGACCCGACCGGCGTGTTTCCGATGGGGCAAATCGTTGGAATGATGTTCCATCAGGGACACCAACACCGTATCTCGATCGGGACGATAGTCCCGGAAAACCCGAGCCATCCGGTTCATTCCCGCTGTGGCTCCTGATCCGGTAAAAAAGCAGGCGTATTCATTGGGGTCGGCATGGAGAAAACTTAAAATTCTTTCATGGGCCCAGTGATACAACTCAGTGGAAATTTTAGCGGAAAAATGAAGAAGACTATGTGTATTCGCATAATGGTGATAATAGGCTTCAACAGCATCGTGGGCCGGGCGGAACATGAGCGTGGAGGCAGTGGAGTCCAGATAAATTCGACGGGTGGTGCGACCGTCCGCCAGGGGATAGGATGTATCCAGGCCAATGAAGGCTGTTTTCAATCGGGCAATGATTTCGTGGGAATTCTTTCGATTGGTCATGGTGAAATTTAGAATGGAATCCAATTAGAAGGTTAACGTCTTCGGCGCAAATAGCGGTAAAGCCCAAGGACCAAAAAAATAAGTATAAGGCTTATTAATAAAATCCCAGTGGTAAGCAGAATCCAACGCTGAATCGATCGACCTGAAACCACCATGGATTCGGCCACCAATTGATAATCGTCCTGGAGAAAATTTTCCAGTTTCACATGCCAGATTAGGGTATCCCGCACTAAGCTGTCAGCATTGGTGAATACAAGTTTACCGGGCAGGCATACTTTGATGATAAAGGAATCATCTTTCAGGTTATGCAACTGGTTTAATTCCAGGAGATGTGGTTGAAGCGCTGACACTAAAGAATCAGCGTACCCTGGAGGGAGATCTCGCTTGAAGGGTTGCAGGATGGCCGGTAACAATTGGTTATGGTCAGGAAGTTGGCTGGGGACCGGGTCGTATTCATTCATGAGAAAAAGATTAATATGATGGATCAACCGCTCGGGAGTGAGGCCCTGTTTACGAGCCGATTCTCCCACGTCCACCGATAGAACAGCTTGGGAATATAGATACCGAAGCACATCCCGTTGCCATTGGATGGAATCCGACGGCGCTTCGTCAAGCAATACCGGTCCCACCTGTGGATAGCGGGAATACACTTCCCGTCCAGGAAACCGGATAGATAGGACGAATTCAGTAGACAAACGGTCATGCGTTAGTCGACGTATAATGTCGATGACCGGTCGATTTTTAGGTCCGATCTGAAATTGGGTGTCGGCGCTAAAGAGTTGAGACGTGAGAACCCAAATAGTGTCTTCTTTGTCCACTGTCCATGTTGTGTCCCGTAGCCACCCGGTTGGATGGGGCATATCATCATCGAAGAGATCGCGGGAATCGCCACGGGAGGTAAGGATCAGATGTGTGGACCCATCCGGCAACACTCCCACCTTCAGTACATGTTCCACACAGCCGGTGAGGAGAGAACCTGCGAGGAGTAGAATCAACCTAGTCCGCATGATGACTCCGATGATGTTGGTAAAATGAACGCAATGGTCGGATCATGATAAACCCCAAAATAGCACCAACGACTGTATCCAGTACATAGTGATATGAGCAAGCAACAGTGGCAATCAGGATGGCGGCAAGCAAGGCATAAAAGAACCATGATTTCCTTGGGAAGAAACGCTGACCATAGGCCGCCATGACTACGGCGGCCGCTGAATGGATGCTGGGGAAAGCCCCTCCGCCTCGGTCAAAGGTACGATATACCCAATCCATTAGGGAAACGAAAACCAGTCGCTGTGGGAAGACTTCTTCCCGGTGGAAAACCGGACCTGAGGAGGGGAAAACCATGATGACGATTTGAAGCGACAGCATCACGCCCATTAACACAAAGACATATTCTGTGACCAATTTGGATTGGCGCTTAAAGGCCAGAGCTGGAAAGAGTAGTAGTCCCAGGTAATAAAAAAAATACACACTGTGAAAGAACTCAGTAATCCATAGAGGTAAAACCTGCGGCAAAATAAGATACCATTCTTTTCCGAAGAGAAATAATTCAGCTTTCAGGAGCCAGGGATCCATATCCACAGGGATAAAGACATGCCGAAGAACGGTAGACTGAGGATACCACCAGATTAACAAAGGGATCGGATAAAATTGGTGAATGATACGCCAAAAGGTGGAAGAAACATGGGTGGCATGATAGGCGGACAAGACCCAAATGCCTAAAATAAGAATAAGATTAACAGCAATATGTAAACGCGGTGCGGATAGTGAGGACCATCCAATCAGCACCTGTAAGGAGACCAGACTCAGATAAATTACTATCCATCGATCGGTAAGGGTTAGGTGGTCCATATGCCGCATAGGTCAAATTAAGAAAAAAAGGGTGACTGGTAAAATGCCAGTCACCCTCAAAATAAAATCCGTTAACGAATGTATCAGAACGTCATGCGTAGGGAATTTTGCAACGTCCGAATAATAAGCAACGCGTCGGCACCGGAAACCAATCCCGTGGGGTTAAAACGTCCCGTGATAACGTCCGCTTGCATGATGCCCCGTTCTGAGCAAAGCGCCATAGCGTTATAGGCGGGAACCGTGGATTGAACATCACTGAACCGGGACGGGGATTCCCCAATGTACCGCGTTTCCAAGCTATTGTCGCCGGTGGCGGCCACCAAAAGTCGCTGAACAGCCATGGCATACCCAGCACGGGTAACGGTTTCATTGGGATAAAACAGTCCGTCGGGAAAGACATCCATTACGCCGTATTCCAATGCATCATTGATCCACACTTCTGCCCAATGACCGGCAACATCCACAGGCGAAATGGATTGCTGCATTGCCTCCATTTGTGTAGGTGTCATGAAGCCTGGAGTGGTCGCTGCTTTTCGATCAAACAGTTCCGCCACTTTCAATTCTTCCATAAACAATACGGAGAGATCGGCGCGAGTGATTTTATCCTGAAGAGCAACTTTTTTCCCCACTTCGGTTCCAGGCATGGCCCGAACAATCTTTTGAGACATTTGCCACTTTTCATCAGCTTTGCCGGAATAATCACCTTTCATATTCACCACTTTCCGGAAATAATCCTCTGCCTGGGCAAATTCGTAGGAATACAGAAGTGCTACCCCTTTATAGTATAGGGATGCTTCGTGGTTCGGGTCTTTTTTAAGGGCTCGGTTAAAATCATGGTTTGCCCGTTGGAACCAGCGTGCTTCCGTACCACGCAGTTCTATCCAACAGCGACCGGCAAGCGCTAGGGCATCCGGATCTCCGTTGGCTTTTTGTTCCGCCATTCCGATGTTGATTTTGGCATCACGAACATTGTCCAAAGCCGCGTAGGTTAATCCCAACCCAGCATAACCCAAGGCAAATTTTTTGCTCAAATCCACCGACCGTTGAAAGGATTTTAACGCTTGGTCATAATTGCCATTTTCAAAGGCCCTCATCCCGGCCTTGAAATGGTATTCCGGAGTGTCAACGGCACTTTTAGGCTTTTGACTACAATTGGTTATGAAGACCGTTAGCAGAAAGGTAAATAGTATATATCCAATTCGCGAATTTTTCATAGCAACCCCATCCCTAAGTGATTTCAAAGGTTAATATATTGCTCAAAAGTATAAATAAAAAGCATTGGAGACCATTTGATTTTGGTCACAATTGAAGATGGGTATAACGGATAACCATTGATTTAACCATAGGTTCATGATAATTTAAATAGACTTATTCTATGCTCATTAGCGAGGACGTGTGACTACTATGAAACAACAAGCATTTTATCTGTTTTTGGTCATAATTGTGCTTCCTTTATTCCTGTGGGGGCAATCCACCACCGTGAGAGGAACGGGTTATGGATTAACTAAGGATGCAGCGATCGAACAAGCCAAACGGGATGCGGTGGAGAATGGATTGGGAGCTTATATATCCAGCGAAACGGAAGTTACTGCTACCTCGCTCAGAGATAATATTTATTCTAAAGCCCAGGGGTTTGTTAAGAAATTTCAAATTGTGAGCGAAACCAAAGCGCCGGACGGAAACTGGGAAATTACCATCGATGCGGAAGTTACTGAAATTCTGGATGAAGTATTAAAAGATGAAATGGCTCTTCAGACTCTATTAAATAGCATGAATCGTCCCCGGATCGTTTTTTTAGTACGCGAAACGAATCTCATTGATAATACCAGCACTAATTTTGTGGAAACCAAATTGCTCAGTATGTTTTATGAAAAAGGATTCGATGTTGTTGATCGCCAATTGGTTTCCGCGCTGAAAGGAGATCCTAATTATGGTCAGGCGTTGGAAGGAAATGTAGCCGCGGCAGCCCGCATTGCAAGTCAGTTAGGTGCAGAGGTAATCGTTATCGGCACCGCGAAAATTTCATCCGGAGGAAAATTTTATAACATGTATTCCGGACAGGCAGATGTAAATGCAAAAATTGTTCGGACCGACACGGGAGAAATTCTGGCAGTGGTTCCGTCCGCCCACGGCAAGAAACCGCACATCTCCGCTTCTGTGGCGGGGACCAATGCAGCGCAGGAAGCGGCTGAAAAATTAGGTGAGGAAATTATTCGCCAGTTGATTGAAAAGTGGAGTACACAGCAGGCTAACTTTATTAAAGTGTACATTGTGTTGAAAAATGCAGATTTCGGTTCCTATATGATGTTTGAATCTTTTTTAAAGGCGCAAACGGTCCCCGGCATTCGTAATGCCTATGCCAAAAGCCTCAATGACGGGGTGGCGGAATATGAAGTAGAATTTGAAGGAAAAGCCCAAGACTTGGCCATGGGTCTGGCACAAACCAGCCCCGATGGCATGGCGATCAAAGTCACGGGATTATCGGGTAATAGAATTACAACTGAAATTGTACCGTAGGAGGTGTCCATGAAGAAGGTATGTATTATGCTTAGCCTGCTGTCGTTCATCTTTGCCCAAGGTGAATTCGTAGGCGAACGCCTGGAAAAAGGGTCCATTAATTATGCCGACCGCACCATCCAGGCCACGGGCATTGGATTTATCCCTCAAAATATGATTAATGCCGGGCAGGCCCGGCGCGCAGCCCTTCGCATTGCGAAACAGGACGCCCTTCGCAATTTGATTGAAATCGTTAATGGCATAACTCTGACCAGTGAAACCACCATGAGTGGGGCCATGTTGGACGACGTCATCCGCACCCGTGTGGAAGGGGTGATCCGCGGCGCGTATCAAGTAGGGGATCCCAAATATTTAAGCGATACTTCGGTGGAAGTAACGTACGAAGTTAAAATGAGCGGTATCTCTGAAGTGGTGATCCCGGCTTTACCCGTGACGACACCTACCGGTGTGGCGGCTACGGAAATTCCCGCATCTCCAGCCACAACCGAGACAAGTACTGCCGGTCCGTACACCGGTATTGTATTGGACAGTCGAGGATTGGGGGTTCGTCCCGCCATGGCACCCCGAATTTTAGATGAGGATGGAGATGTGGTTTTCGGTCCTGGTAACTATTCCCGAGAATACGCAGTATTGAACGGTGTTACGGGTTATACGAAATCGCTCGAAAATGCTCAAAAAGATCCCCGGGTAGGATCTAATCCTTTGGTGGTAAAAGCAATGGCGGCCAGTGGAAAAACCAAAGCTGATGTGGTGGTGTCCAACACTGATGGACAAACTCTGTTACGCTTGGATCAACGCCAAAATGTACTCCGTGACTGTCGAGTAATGATCGTATTGGATTAAAATTTTAATACGGCCAATTTAAGTAAAAGGGAATTAAATCTATGCACGCCTCACGACGCTGGTTCACTATTGTATTCGGGTGGATAATCACGATCTCCATAGTTTGGTCACAGGATACTTCGGTATCTATTCCGACGGAAAATGGTTCTTCGGAGGAGATTACGCTGAAAGCCGGAGACCTGGCCCCTTCCTGGGCGATTATGTCAGCTCCGGGTAAATTTGAATTTCTACGGAACTGGACGGTGGAAAAAGGGAAGAGACTCCGGAAACCTCAAAGTCAACCGGTACGCCATGTGGTGGTAATGAGTTTTTTTGCCACGTGGTGTAAACCATGTATGAAGGAGTTGCCCCATCTCCAGAACGTGTATGAATCCTTTCAGGGGAAGGACGTAAAATTTTTCCTGATAGACATTACGGAAGCGACCCGGACTACCAAGGGATTTGAAGATGCACCTAAAGCCAAACCATTTTTGGAAGCCAAAGGAATCACCATTCCCATTTTGAATGATAATCGGGGTGTAACCAAGGAAAAATATGGTGTTAGTACCTTACCTCGTTTGTTTATCATTGATAAATACCAAACCATTCAGTTGACCAAACACGGTTTTCACGACGGAGAAGATTTTGAGGGCGAATTGACCGAGGTCATTTCCCGATTGTTGGAAGAAGAGTAATTTAACCCGAACAAAGTGAGTCCGCTTATGCGACAGAATATAAAATATCAGCTTTTGAACGGATGGACAGTCCTGGTCGTTTTATTAGCGTTTACCGTCTATCTCCAAGCCCAGGAAGACCTGGGTGGGAAATTTACTGTGGCGGTGCTGGATTTTGAAGGCCGAGGTATTTCCCAGCAGGAAGCCCAGACCCTGACCGATCGGCTCTCAAGTGAGCTGGCTAACACGGATGCGGTTATCCTTGTGGAACGAAACCAAATGAATGAAATCCTGGAAGAACAAGGATTTCAGCAATCAGGGTGTACCAGCGCAGAATGTGCCGCCGAGGTGGGAGCGTTGTTAGGAGTGGAAAATATGATCTCCGGTTCTTTTGGAAAGATTGGGAACAGTTATACCATTGACGCCAAAATGTTTTCGGTGGAAACCGGCGCAACAGTAAAAACGGTGAGTAAAACCTACAAAGGTGAAATTGACGGACTGATCACCGAAATTGAAATATTAGCCTGGGAAATTGTGGATTTAAAACCGCCCAAGGTGCTGTTGGAAAAACAGAAATCCCAAACTGAAGCCACGGCAATAGCAGCGGGTCGACCCGCGGTACGAAAAAGCGGTGGCGGTTGGAAACTGTGGGCGGTAATCGGCACCGCAGCGGTGGCTGGCGGAGCCTATTATTACTTGGGGAATAAGGCGCCGGAACCATTACCTGATCCACCGTCATTGCCGAATTAGGAATTTCACATGCAGCCAGGATGGGCCGTCGGAAAACAAACTTTTTACGTGGAGGATTTTACCACATTTACAACCGTGGAGCACACCGATTCCCCATATTTCGTAATGAAGACGATTATCTCTTTCTTGTGGCGCGAATCAAGAAATATTTTTTGAGGGATGAACAATCCATGATCGCTTATTGTCTTATGCCCAACCATTATCATTTCCTGATTCGCCAGAATGGTGATGTTTCGGTGTCTATAACCATGCAGGTGATCTTTAACAGCTATACGAAAGCCTTTAACCGGCGTCATAACCATTCTGGAACGCTATTCAGCGGGCGATTCAAAAGCAAATCCATCGAATCGGAAGAACAACTGCTTCAAACCTGCCGGTATATTCATCAAAATCCAATGAAGGGTGAAATTCCTTTGGTGAAGGATTTGTCAGAATGGCCCTATTCAAATTATTTGGAGTGGATTGGAAAGAGGAATGGCAATTTAGTCGATAGGCAATTTGTTTGGACCTATTTTAAAAACGGTGAAGAATATCAAGACTTTGTTTTGGCTTCAGCCTCCAAGCCAGGCACATCGCATGGAGGATATTAGCAGATGTTGGTATTGCATCAGTCTGTTAGCCAGGCACACCAAAAGATAGTAATAACAATGATAGAAATGTTTTTCAAATATTTTGCATCTGTGCCTGGCTCACAGACAAATAAAAAATTAACCTGAGGGAGTCGTTTATGTCACAGGGACATAAGAGTATTAAATCAATCCTTGGTAGGCTGTTCACGGGAATGGTTCTATTATCATTATCCATGACCGGGTTGAATGCCCAGATAGGGGGAGAACCCGTAACCTGGCTTACCGCTACTCCGGGGGATGGTTCCGTAGAGTTGAGTTGGAACCCTGTGGTAGACACCTTTTTGAATAAATATATTATCCTTCGGGGCACTAGTATCTGGAATCTTTCCAAAATTGACAGTATCAACAATCCCACTACAGCCGATACAACCTATATTGACTTCAATGTGACCAATGATACTACGTATTATTATACGCTCTGGTATGAATCAATGGCAATTCTTATGGGGAATTCTGACACAGTCAGTGTAACCCCCACCGATAAACTTGTGGCGGAACTCTTGGCGGGAGTCAACACAACCTCCACCGGCGGCACCGATCAGGGTTATCCATTAAATACCTTTTACCATGATACCCGATATCAGGCCCTCTATCAGGCTCAGGACCTTATTAACGCGGGATTGAATCCTGGCGCTAATATCGTAGCGGTGGAGATTTTTCCGTCTCAGTCACCGGGACAGGCGCTAAACGACTTTCGCATTGCTACTGCCTGGACGGGGAGTTCGTCACTCAGTTCGTTTGTCACGACTACCGTTGGTTACGGCCCGACTTATCATAATCCGGAAGATTTCCCTATGGGTACCTGGGTACGCTTTCCCATTGAACCTATTGCCTGGAATGGGAATGATCACCTGGTATTGGAATTCAGTCATGATAACGGTTCATATACGGATGGCGGCGGAGTATATTTGCATCAGGCCGGTCCCGGACGGGCCATTCGCGGCTGGAGCGATTCCCAGGCCGGCAATTACCCCTTCGATGGAAACTTGTCTCAAACCGGCGATGATAAAGTTCCTTGGCTGCGCCTGGTTTATACCGAACCAGCGGTGTTACCGCCCACCAACCTGGTGGCCACGGGACTTTACGGTCAGGTTAACCTGAGTTGGACCGCAAGCATTTCTAACGATGTGGCCAAAGTATATATCTACCGAGGAACTCAATCTGACACTTTGACTCTGATCGATTCTGTTGATGTTGGTTCCACCACTTTCAGTGATGGAACCGTACAGAATGAAACCATCTATTGGTATGCGGTTTCGGCCAAAAACACAGATGGAGAGGAAAGTTCAAAATCCTCTCCTGTGAAAGCCACCCCTCAGGTGGCGGCGCCCACCAATTTCACGGCTTTACCCGGCTCCCGGCAAGTTACCCTCAGTTGGACGGCTGCAACCGGAAATGGCGTTGCCCGAACCCTGATTTACCAGGGCACCACCCGCCAGAATTTGATCCTGGTAGACAGCACCTCGAGTGCAACCGCCACGTCCAAAATCATTACCGGGCTGGCCAATGGGGTTACCTATTATTTTCGTGCCCGCACCAGGGCTCTCGACAACACCGTGAGTGATACTACCAACACGGTTATGGCAACACCCAACTATTTTGGGCCGGTCTGGTGGGTAGCCACGTCCGGGAGTAACACCGGTGACGGAAGTGAGACCGATCCTTTCCTGACTATTCAACACGCCATCGATATAGCCGATGACGGGGACACCGTAAAAATCAAACCGGGAACGTACACTGGATACGGAAATTATAACCTGACTTTGAATGGCACTGAACTGGTGGTGATGGGTGTCGGCGGTCCCGATTCGGTCACGATCGATGTCCAGGGCAGCGCCTCCAGTCCCCGGCGGGGCTTTTATGATGTGTATCACAATTATTCCGATACGACGAAAATCGTAGGGTTGCATATCATCAATGGTTACGCGCCGTTTACCAACGACCCACGCATTGGCGAAGGCGGGGGAATGTTCTTTCAGAATGCCGGTGATTTAACGATTGAGAATTGTGTCATCGGTCCCGGAAACAAAGCGATTTACGGCGCCGGGATCTCCATTGTTACTTCTGACCCCGACAGCCTGACCTTAAAAAATGTGGTCATAAAAGGGAATAGCAATCCCAACAATCCCGGCGGATTTTACTATGATTACCATGGCATGGGATTGCGGTATGAAGGGAACAGCAACTCACTGCTTACGATAAATAGTTCCATCATTCGGGGAAATTCCGGTTCGGTGATCAGTGGCGAAGAAGTTTATATTTATGGAGGCGGTATTGCCATTTATGGTTACCAAACCGAAGTGCGGTTGATTAATTCCCTGATTGCAGGCAACACCTTGAACCAGGCCAATGCCGCTAGTGTTTCCTATGGCGGGGGGCTGTACATTCAGGATCAAACACTGCTGTATATTATCAACACGGATATTGTGTACAATTCGGTTTCCCAGCAGCAAAACTTGTGGAATGGTCAGGGTGGCGCTCTTTGGGTCGGGAATAACAGTACCACTATCAATATCCTGAATTCCATTATCTGGGGTAATTCAGCCGAGGACGGCTCCACGGATATGGCCAATAATAACAATCCCACCATTCAAGTCCATTATTCGGACCTGCAAACCGCCACGACCGGAGATTTTAATATGTCCGTCAATCCGCGGTTTAACGATGCGTCCAGCGGTGACTTCACCCTGGATCCGGCCAGTCTCCTGATCGGCGCCGGTATAGGTTCCGGTACTACATATCCGGGACAGGATTTGGTCCCCACCTACGATCTGGTGGGTAATGTCCGTCCCAATCCAACGGGCAGCAACCCGGATGTAGGAGCTTATGAAAGCGCTCTGGCCACCACGCCCTATCCTTCCAAACCACAAAACCTGGCAGCGACAGCGGGTGACGGACAGGTCACGTTAACCTGGACGGCCAACAGCGAAACGGATATTGCCAAATACGGGATTTATTACGGCACCTCAGCCAACCCAACCGTCAAACAGGCGGAAACCACCAATGCGTCCACCACAACCTATGATGTAACCGGTTTGAACAATAATATTACTTATTACTTCCGGATTACCGCGATTGACAATGATAATTATGAAAGCGGTTTTTCCAATGAAGTCACAGCCACACCGCAGTATTCCGGTACGGATGTTTACGTGGATATTGATTCTCTGAATGCCGGATATACTCCGGATGGGTCAGCGTCCAAGCCCTATGGCAGTATCCAAGCCGCCATTGACGCCGTTAGTGACGGGGTCCGTATCCTGGTAAAACCCGGGACGTATACCGGAATCGGCACGGCGCCGATTATCGATCTGAAGGGCAAGCAAATTGTCCTGGAGTCAGTGGACGGACCAGCCACCACCATAATCAATGGCGGTGGTTCCAGCGGTAATCGGATAGCTTTGAGTCTTAACGCACAAAATGGATTTTACAATGGCTATACTACTTCTACTCAGATTATAGGTTTCACGTTTACTAATGGAGATGACGAGGAATATCTGGTGGATATTCATGGACCGGATTACTGGAGCAACAGTTCTTTGCCCTGGAGCCCCAAATTTGTGAACTGCCGGTTTACCAGCACGAGTAAAACATCGGGTGGAATTATTAATCCGGCAATTTATATCCGGGAAGCAGCGCCGGTTTTCGATGGCTGTGAATTCCGCGGTCTTTCCATGAATCCCGTGTCCAACATTAATATTTGGGGAGAGCTTAGAGCGCCGATAGTTCTTGAGGGTAGTTATGACAGTAACGATCCGAATATATACGCACCGCAATTCCTGAACAGTGTCATTGCCGGGAATTCCAATTCCCTGCCCACCACAGTTTCCAATGAAGGTATTGATTTCAAGGGCGGCGCCGTATATATCGGTTTCGGCATGGCGCCGGTCTTTGAAAATACTCGCATAGATTCCAATACCGTGGATGCCACAAACGGACCCACAAATTTCTCTTGGAGTCAGAGCGCCGGCGGCGCGGTTTATATCGACGATTACTACAATGACACGCCGACACCGATTCAATTCAACAATTGTTCCATCAGTTACAATACGGTAAAAGGAATGGAAGCCCTGGGGGGTGGTCTATATTCAGAGCATCCTTATACGCAATTAACCAATTGCCTGGTGGTGGGGAACGAGGTGTATTCTATTTACGATCCCAATAATCAGCATCCCAGCGCCGGCGGCGGGGGGATTTATGCGGAAATTAATCCCAGTGGCTGGGGTAATTATCCGGGAAGCGGTCCCACCTACGGGCCCACAATGGACTTGATCAATGTGACGATTGCGGGGAACCAGGTGACCACGACCACAAACGGCGGCTGGGGCGGCGCCGGCGTGGCTCGCAACAGCACCATGCATTTTACCATTTTCAATACGATAATCGCGGAAAACGATGTTGCGGGATTGAATGACCCGGCCCGAGAAAATATGGCCACTGAGTTTAATTCATTCGGTTCCGGTAGTCTGGATGTGGGATATGCTCTAATTACCGACGCCAACGATGCCGGTATCGCGGGCGATTATTTACTGGATGCATCTCCCGGTTTTGTGGGGAACGGCAACTATTCCCTGGACATATCCAGTAAAGCTATTGGTAAAGGTGGAGCGTCCTACGGAACCCTGACGGCGCCCGCCACGGATTATTATGGAAATTCACGACCTACAACTTCCTACGATCCTGGAAACGGTACTTACGGACCTGACCTGGGCGCTATCGAAAACAGTTTAACCGTGTCGCCCTATCCCAATGCGCCGGAAAACCTGATGGTTGTGGATGAAAATGATTCCACGGTGACCCTGTCCTGGACCGCGCCCGAGGACAATGATGTGGTCAAATACCGGATATATTCAGACACGTTTTCACCGGCGGCCAGCCTTACGGACAGTGTCTCTGGCGTGACAACCCATACGGTGCGCCATTTAATTAATGGTACCACTTATTATTTCCGGGTCACCGCTGTAGACCTGGACGGCTATGAATCGGATTTTTCCAATGAAGTGAGCGGCACCCCGGCGTACAAGGGACCGGTGTGGTATGTGGATGACGCTTCTTCCACAGTAGGCAGCGCCCATGACGGTTCCCCGGCAAATCCCTTCGGTGAAATTCAAGATGTCTTTGATAACGCACCCATCAATCCCGGCGATACCATCCTGGTCCTTCCCGGGACTTACAATTCCGGCGGGAATCGGAACCTCCACGCTCCCGACTTTCCTTTTGTCCTCATGAGCCAGGACGGTCCCGACACCACGGTGATTGATTTGTCCTTTGGAAGCAATCCCAAGTATCGGTTCTTTACCTTTGACAACGAAATGGACACCTCCACCCAGGTGATCGGATTCACCATTCAAAACGGGGGCGGTTACGATGAGTTGAACAACCCCGATTTCGGCGGCGCCATGCGTTTTGTTGGGTTTTGGGACTGGGGTCAAAACCGGTATTTGGAAGCCAATCCCCTGATCCGAAATTGCCGCTTTGTGAATAATACGATCGCCATTGGCAGTGAAGGCGGTGCCGTGTACATTTCCGGTTCTTCCCCCGTCTTTGATAACTGCACCTTTACCGGGAATACCTCCCATGAAAAAGGCGGCGCGGTGTACGTAGAAAACCGCAGTGAAAACACGAGTGTCTATCAGAGCACTCCCGTGTTCCGGAATTGCGTATTCGGGAACAATGCCACGTTGAATACAGCCGGGGAAGGAGGCGGCGCCCTGTATAGCGACGGCAGCCCGGAAATCACCCTGGATCGTTGCCGGTTCGAGGGGAACAACGCCGATGAATTCGGTGGCGCCCTGCGGATTAATTACTGGGATCAGGCGTTGCAATGGCTGACGATCAAAAATACACTGTTCGCCGGGAACTCCACCCGTTCCTCCGGCGGAGGACAGGGTGCGGCGATTTGGATCGAAGGGGATAATGTGGAACTGCTGATGGAGCATGTTACCATCACCGATAACGCGTCCAATTTCAGCAACGCCGCGATTCACACGAAAAATGCCTTTATTTACAATTCCATTATCTGGAACAATTCCCTGGATGCCGATGGTTCACCCATCAACGGATTATACGGCGATGTGGAAATTTTGAATTCCCTGGTGGAAAACGGCGACCTGATGCCGGGATTCGATTCCCAAACGGGACTGACGGTAGACCCGGTCTTTACCGATCCGGCGAACGGTGACTACACCCTCAGCCTGGCTTCCT
>CAZHTM010000032.1:0-24959 GCA_964535735.1 uncultured bacterium | reverse complement strand
AATATTGAATATGCGGTAAACCTCATCCGACCAAATAAGTGCATTTGTTGTTAAATCTAATTCCCAACATCCCATTTGAGCTACTTTTTGTGCTTCCCTTAGTCTTTCCTCACTTTTCTGAATAACCTCCTGAGCCCGTTTACGCTCAGCCAAATAACTTTTCATTACTAAAATGCCCGTAAAGAGCAGAATAAAATTGAAGCTTAGAATAGAAATGAGAATCCTTAAAATCATTTCTTTGCGATTGAGGCTTAGGAATTCAAAACTAGACACAACCTCGTTAGATAGATCTCTGAGACGAGGAATATTCCCCAGGATAAACGCTTTGGCATTTTCCGTTTGTGGAGTGATTGTTGATTGATCAGCTACAAGTAATAGAGCCGGCTTGAGATCCATCCACAACTGTTTTACAGCATCGATTTCATCCTGTATCTTGGGTGGTGCTGATGATAACCTGCGACCCATGATCTCACCACCCCGATCCATAACTGTCAATGATTGGTTAAATGTAGCCACCGCTTCATTAAGAGATTCTCGGGCTTCATCCTGCCTCATATCAAACACCATATGGGCGTAATGGCCAATTTGTTCAGATAGCATCCTTTGTCTACCGGCAACATCGGTAAACAAAACATCGTCTTTAGTCTGATGAATAAATATATAAAATGAGCTGAGTATAATTAGAGATCCGATCAAGGGTAGGAGTAGCATGAGAATTACTGCTCTTTTCCTGAAGAATTTTATCAAACGGTTCATCATGCTAGTTGAACTCCTTTTCCTATTCATCGAATAATCAGCTCAGGAGTTTCTTATTAACATTAAAGATGAATTTTATATATAATACCACGATGAGCCGGTCCAAGACAAACCGGAACTAAAAAGAACTTTAGCATATAATCCATATTCGGTTAAGTCTTCCCATGGTTCTAACCTACCTCTTTTCTCCTGTAAACTGCTACAAGGTTATTTACGCGCCATTCGTCCACAAGTTCATTCAGTCGGATGATGTTCCCATCCTTAATCGAAATAAATGGTTTCCCATTCAAGTCAGGCCGCCCAATCTGCAGGTTCGAGATTCAGTTCCTGTTGAATCTTTTTCCTTAGTATCTATTGGGATTCATACACCTGTGTTTTTCGCATTCTGGATTCAATATCCATGCAAACCAACGGTGGGGTTGTTTGCTACCTGGGCAATTCTTTACCCACCCGCTAACTATGCAATCTAGCTATTCAGCAATTCAATTTTGATAATGGTAAGACCCTCCTTTGTAATTAACGATATATACTACAAAAATGATTAGAATCAAAATCACCGGTGCCCACAATTTGTACTGTGTTGGTTCTTTCGGTAAATCCACAATCGCAAGTTCGACAGTATCACCCGCTGTCAAATTCTTTACCTGATAACGGTTAAAAGACCTGTCATGAATTTGGAAGGGTTCCGGTTTCCCCACGTCCACCGATATCGGATTTCTGTTTCCGGGAGCCCCGCGAACGGAAAACCCATTCAGCATACCATCCACCAGAAAAACATCAAAATTATCCGTAGGGTAATAAATTGACTTTTCCCAGGTAATCCGATCGCCCTGATAGGGAACGATATACGATAAAACAACACTTCGCGTCCCGGGTTGGAACTCCATGGTGTCAAAAATTTTATTTTCCTGCCGGATAGCGCAACAACTCATCAAATCACCACCAAGCTCTACCTCGGTGGCGGCTGGATGTGTTTCGAGCTCCAGTACTTTCTTCTTATCTCCCGATAACCGATCAGTCCCCACGAATGAATAGGTGCTATGATTCGTGAAATACAGAACTTCCCGGACGTTCAGATTGCCCATTCCCGGTTCAATAATCACGTGATGCATCGATACCGTGATGGCCGTATCGAGTCCGGTAGTCTCGAAAACAACGACTTCGCTTTCCTGCTGAAGAGCATCGGCGGTCAATTGGACAATCCGACCACCATACTCAATATCGTAAAATACGGTGGTTGGATAATAAGTGATGTTCTCTCCGGTTCCCAATCCGTCAAAAGAATACTGACCGGCAGCATTCGTCACCGAGTGCATTTGAAAGGACTCCACTTTTTGTCCTTGCACATATTTTTGCAGCATCACTTCTTGTTCCGGTACCGGCATATTATCCCGGCTGCCGTTCAACACGGTGCCGAAAACCCGGCCGTTTTCCTCACCTCCTTGATTCGCCAGGGCGATGGAGATCGTCAACAAAGCAAATAAGATTTTCTGTAGTTGTTTCATGATTACTCCCCCCTTTTTACAATTCTTCAGAAGGTGTTTGAAATTGGTTACCGCAATTTCGACAAAACCGATCATACGCATCCTTCGCCGTGGCACAGACCGGACAAACTTCACCGATCGATTGAGAAGGATGATTATCGTTATTGTGCCCATCTTCACCCTCAAGTCGATCTATCGATTTCATTAATTCAATGGTTTTCCAACGATATTTTGACTTCATTTCATTGAAGTCTTCTTCGGATAACTTGCCTATCTCGTAGTCGAATTCAATGTCTTTAATGGCATTCAGAAGGGCATCCCGTGACTCCCGCAATTCTTTCAATACTCCTCTGTCTGCTAAACCATTCATGTTCTTAAGCCCAGACTCTTTGATATTGGATCGATAGGGCCATCCGACATAAACCGTGATCAATATGACCAGGGTGATGAAAATGAATAAATCCATTGTATTATCCTCTTTTATAAACCTTTGTTTTTGGGTGACACTTTGAAGATCTTATTCCATCTCCCGTAGTACTTCATCCAATCGTTGCTCATATTTTCTATCAATATCACTACCTACCTTTTCTTGGAATACTTCTTGGGTTGCACTGGGTTTTTCCACCCACTTACGAATAAGGATCACGATTCCGATCCCAATCGTACCAAGTACCGCAAAGGGTAGAATCCAAGCCACCAGATTAAATCCCTTTTTGGTTGGCGCCGCCAATATTTGTTCGCCATAGCGGCGAACAAAAGTATCCAGGATCTCATCCTTGCTCATTCCTTGTTCAATGTATGCTATGGCTTCCGAATTCAGCTTTTTAGCGGTTCCGCATGACATGGCGCCTTCGCAAGCCGCCACCGTCATGTTGCAATCACAACTGCAAATCAAACTTCTTTTGATTTCATTCAGGTCAGCCGGGACTTGTGCCAAGAGGGGAACCATCATGAGTAAAAAGGCAACGCTTAGTTTTTTTACCTGAATAGACATTTTACACTGCCTCCTTTTCTTTTACCGGCCGTAGAACCATTTCACGTTCCCTGAGTATCCGCTGGGTCTTGATTTTACTGGGCCCCAGGGCGATCAACGTGCCGACGATCATTACCATTCCGCCGATCCAGATCCAGGCCACTAGAGGATTCACCAGTACTTTCAAACTTGCCCTTTCCTCAGCGTCCCAGCTAGAAAAAATCAGATATAGATCCTCCTTTAAGGTCTGTCGAATCGCCACTTCCGATACTGGTTCATGATTCTTAAACAATTGTTTTGAAGGATACATCACTCCCAGGGGAATACCTGCTTTTTCGACTTGCATCGCCGCCGCGACGATTGCGGCATGGTCGGTGGACTGATCCTCCAAACCACGATAAAGAATTTTATAATCTCCGATCTGGAGCGATTCCCCAGGGGTTAAGACCGCTTCCTTTTCCTGTTGAAAAGCGCTGGATCCGGTAATCCCCACAAAAATCATGACGACACCCAAATGAACGATGTAGCCCCCATATCTTCGCTTGTTGCGCATTGTCAAATTCCACAGTGCCGGGAGATAGCTTGTATGCGTTTTTCGTGCGCGGGCTTTCGCCCCACGATTAAACTCCACCATGATGGTCATCAGCACAAAGAAAGACAAGGTAAACGACAACAATGGATAGAGCGTGCGAATCCCGGCTATGAACAGTATTATTCCAACGAGGACGCTCAATAACAACGGTACTAGGAAGTTACGCCGCAGGGCGCGAGGGGTGGTTTTTCTCCATCCAATAAGGGGACAAATTCCCGTCAATGCTAATAAAATCAGTCCCATTGGGATATTCACCTGGTTGAAAAACGGTGGTCCCACCGTGATTTTCACTCCTCGAACCGCTTCAGAAATGATGGGGAAAAGCGTTCCCCAGAACACCGCGAAGGCAATGCTCACCAGAATAAGATTATTGAAGAAAAAGCTGGACTCCCGGGATAGGAAAGCATCCAGTTCGTATTCGCTCTTCAGGAGCGGAAGACGCCGGATAAGTAATCCGATAGAAAATATCAGCGTAACACCAAGAAACACCAGAAACAGGGGCCCAAGGTTAGACACGCCGAAAGAATGTACCGAACTGATGATGCCGCTGCGGGTGATAAACGTTCCGAAAATGGTAAGAACAAACGTCAGAATAATGAGGACGATATTCCACACTTTCAGCATCCCTCGGCGTTCCTGGATCATAACTGAATGGAGGAAAGCAGTGGATGTGAGCCAGGGCATCAATGAGGCATTTTCCACCGGATCCCAGGCCCAGTAACCTCCCCAACCAAGTTCCACGTAAGCCCATTTAGCGCCGAATAGATTTCCCAGCGTCAGAAACAGCCAGGAAAAAACCGTCCAGCGGCGAATCGTGTGAATCCATTGCGCGTCAACCCGTTTTCGCATTAATGCCGCAATAGCAAAAGCAAAGGGTATGGTAAACCCCACGTAACCGAGGAACAGCGTGGGAGGATGAATAACCATCCCGGGATTCTGCAGCATTGGATTTAAACCATTCCCATCAGCCACCGGCCTGGACAATAGTTCAAACGGATTGGTGGCATAAACCAATAAACCAAAGAAAAAGAATATCGTTGTCAATAAGACGCCTAAAACAAACGGCATTAAATCACGATTTCTGGTTTTATTCTGCCATACAACCAGCGACGCAAAAACGGTTAATAACCAAGTCCATAGTAATAGTGAACCGGATTGTCCTGCCCACAATGCTGAAATCGTATAAAACAGTGGCAGGGTGCGATTGGAATACGATGCCACATACGCAATTGAAAAATCATGGGTAACAAAAGCATAAAGTAGAAAACCAATCAGGATGGACGCGATAATAAATAGGGCAAAAACACTCCGCTCCACACTTGCCAACATATTTTCCTTTTTCCATTTACCGGACATGAAAGCTGTCCAGGCACCATATCCGGCAAGAATGAAGCCAAAAACCTGAAGATTAGTTGCTAAGAAAATCACTTGAAACTCCTTCATTATCAATAATCGTGTACTGGGAAACTGGGTACTACCACAGGGGGTAATTACCCGAAAGGAACGAACGTCGATAAACCGACATTCGCTATGAACTGGAGTTCAAGTAGTCTAAATACGAAGTGGGGTCAGATGATCGATGGGAGGCTGTATTTCTGTCTCATCGGTATGCAATAATTCAAAGGTTAACGCAATCGGAGCCTTCTCGATGCCGGAATAGGGAATAATTGGGGTGTGGTCAACGGGATTATATTTGGTTAACGGAGCTGAAACCAGGGGAAAAATCAGAATCGTGTTTCCTTCCGATAACGACATGGGACATCCGGTGGCATCCCTGGAACACTCTTCTTCAAGAGACACATTGCAACACTGTAAATCACATTCTTCATCATTGTGAATAAAGGGTACAATCGACAAACCAATGAAGAGGAGGATCGAAAAGACCGATATGATTTTGCGAATCATAAATTTATTTTACGAATGAAACTCTAAAAGTTCCAGTCAACCAGTATGATATTCCTTTTAAAGGGGATTCGAAGTCTTTCCCACAAGTCAAGATTATAGTCCGCACTGCGAGTGTCCCTTTAATGCCATGACTATCCAATGATTCCATTGCCGTTATTTCCGAATCTTGATCGCTCTCATCTCACGCGGTTGTTTTTGGGAATCATTCACTAACGGTTGTTTTCGGAAACTGTCGAACCAATGCCAAAGTGCCATGATAGGATGGCGGATGGCCATCCGTGGACCGGAATACCGCATAACGTCCTGAATTTTGGTCTTCATCGCCGGTTTGTAGCAATGCACGGGACAAAGGGCACAGGTGGTTTTTCCCGATTGAAACGGACAGTAGTCCAAGCGTTGTTGGGTATAGGTAAACAAGGATTCACAATCCGGACAGAGGTCCTCCGTACCATGATGATCCCGGCAGTACATCCGTACCATCGTTTCCACGGTTTTCCGTTCCCGACGCAGGCGTCGATCTTCAAAAATCCTGTCCCGGTTTTTTATTTTAGATATACTCATCTGGAGAGGGACAGGTACACATCAAATTCCGATCGCCATAGGCATTATCTATCCGCCCCACCGTGGGCCAGAACTTTGCCTCATGGGTCCAGGGAGCGGGATAGGCTGCTATTTCCCTGGAATAAGGGTGTTCCCAGGTATCGGAGGCCACTTCTCTGGCAGTATGAGGCGCCATGGTCAGGGGGTTGTCCTGAGGATCAAATTCACCAGAAGCTACCGCTTCCATTTCGTTCTTTATGGATACCAAAGCGGTCACCAATCGGTCCAGTTCCGCCAGATCTTCACTTTCGGTGGGTTCAATCATCAAGGTGCCGTGCACCGGAAATGACATGGTGGGCGCATGAAATCCATAATCCATGAGTCGTTTGGCCACATCTTCTTCACCAATTCCGGTAGTTTTCTTCAAAGGCCGCAGGTCCAGGATGAATTCATGCGCCACATATCCGTTCGTTCCGCGATACAGAACGGGAAAATGCGCTGACAATCGGTGGGCCATATAATTGGCATTCAGGATGGCGATTTTACTGGCTTCCGTCATTCCGTTACCACCAAGGAGATGCATATACGCCCAGGAAATGAGTAAAATATTGGCGCTGCCCCACGGGGCTGCCGAGACGGCGGTGATGGCGTCAGTCCCGCCCACCGCCACCAGGGGATGACCGGGCAGGTAAGGGGTCAATTCCTCTGAACAACATATAGGACCCATACCTGGACCGCCCCCGCCGTGAGGGATAGCAAACGTTTTGTGCAGATTCACATGAATCACATCTGCGCCGATTTCACCAGGGCGAGAAAGCCCCACCATGGCATTCAGATTAGCTCCATCCATGTATACTAACCCGCCGTGGTGATGGATGGTGTCACAGATCATGCGGATAGCTTCTTCAAACACACCATGCGTGGACGGATAGGTCACCATCAAAGCGCCCAATGAATCGGAATGCGTTTCCGCCTTGGCTTTCAAGTCGTCCACATCAATATTGCCCTGATCGTCGCAGGCCACCACCACAACCTTAAACCCGGCCATGACCGCACTGGCAGGATTGGTCCCATGAGCAGAGGCAGGAATTAGGCAAACCGTGCGGTGATCCTGATGACGGCGGCGATGATATTCCCGAATGACCATCAGTCCCGTGTATTCACCTTGGGCACCGGAATTGGGTTGCAGAGACACGCCCGGGAGACCGGTGATATCAGCGAGCCAGCGTTTTAAATCCTGGAAAATCCGCTGGTAGCCCTTCGCCTGGTCCGCTGGCACAAAGGGATGCAGAGTGGCAAATTCCGGCCAGGTCACAGGTATCATTTCGGTGGTCCCGTTTAATTTCATGGTGCAGGACCCCAGGGAAATCATGCTGGTATTCAGGGACAGGTCCCGCTGTTCCAGCTTGTGAAGATACCGTAGCATTTGGGTTTCGGAATGACAGGAATGAAACACCGGATGGGTTAAGAATTCATCATTACGACGTAGCACACCGTCATAGTCTTGAATGTTCACGGTTTCCTGGACAGAACGTTCTCCCGTAAAACAGGCGATAATTTCGACAAGATCGGCTTCTGTGACTGTTTCATCCAGAGACAGGCCCACGGACTCGTCATCGTAGTATCGAAAATTGAAACCAGCGGCTTCGGACCGGGTTTTTAACGCCGATATATCCAGTCCGTCTTTCCGGAGACGCAACGTATCGAAGACATCCCGATGATCCAGCGTAAAACCGGCTCTTTCCAAACGGTCCGCAAGGTGTCGCGTCATTGACCAAACCTTCCGGGCAATGGCCTTTAGTCCTTCGGGACCGTGCCACACGGCATACATCCCCGCCATGATGGCCAAAAGCACCTGGGCGGTACAAATATTGGACGTGGCTTTATCCCGACGGATATGCTGCTCGCGAGCCTGGAGAGCCATGCGATACGCCCGGTTCCCATGGCGATCTACGGAAACGCCGATAATTCGCCCTGGAATTTTGCGCTTGAAAGCTTCCGTAACCGACATAAACGCTGCATGGGGTCCCCCATATCCCATGGGAATACCAAACCGCTGGGACGATCCCACCGCCACATCCGCGCCCAATGTCTCAGGAGATTCAATCACGGTAAGAGCCAATAAATCCGTGGCCATCACAACCTTTACACCGTGCGCATGCGCTGTTTCAATAAGGCCTCGGAAATCCCGGATTTCTCCATCGGTAGCTGGATATTGGAGTAGAATTCCGAATTCATCTCCGGTGAAAGAAAACTGTTCCGGATTGTCCACCTCAACGGACAAGCCCTGCGGCATAGCCCGGGTTTTCAGGACGGCAATGGTTTGAGGGTGAGCCCGGGAATCCACCAAAAACCGGCTTCCTTTTGCGCTGCGATGCAGCATGGTCATGGCCTCAGCGGCAGCCGTTGCCTCATCCAACAGCGAGGCATTGGCAATGGGCAAACCTGTTAGATCTGCCACCATAGTTTGGAAATTCAACAGCGCCTCCAGACGACCCTGGGAAATTTCCGCCTGATACGGCGTGTACTGGGTGTACCATCCGGGGTTCTCCAGAATATTCCGCAAAATCACGGTGGGAGTGTGGGTCCCATAATACCCACATCCAATCAGAGATTTCTTGGGGGAATTCTGAATCGCGATGGATCGGAGGGTCTCCAAAAGCGCCGCTTCTCCCAGGGGTTCTGGACCGTTCAATGGTGTCCGGGTTCGGATCACCTCTGGGACGGCTGTGGCAATGAAGTCATCCAGAGTATCAAACCCCAGTTCTTTTAGCATCTGAGCGATCTCGGCGGAGCTGGGTCCTAAATGACGGGGTAAAAAAGCATCGGTGGTGTAATCACGGTGTTTCATGGATGTGACAATTTAGATTGTTATGAATTGATTCCAAAATCAGGAAGAGAATTTAGGGGTTTCTTCCCGGTTCTATCATGGAGTTATTCTAGAATGAGGAAAAATTCTGAGTGAAGTGTGCGAGGTAAAAACATCATCTATTTTCATTTTTTAAAAATAGTTGCCGGGGAGTAAAAATGTGTGTAATATTCTTACGAGTAACTTACGAGTAACGCCATGCAAAAGCCCCTCTCGCCCAAACAACGCCAATTTCTGGATTTCATCCATCGCTATTCCCTGAAGAACGGCCAGCCCCCGTCTTACACCGAAATCATGGAGGAATTGAATTACTCCTCCCTGGGAACGGTGAACTGGTATGTAAACACGCTAACCGAAGCGGGGTATCTGGACCGCGCCAAAGGACCCAATGGTAAACGAGCCCTGACCCTCACCACAGAGCACGCCCCGGCGGGATTCACCGCCACCGCTCGTTTACCTTTGCTGGGTCTGATCGCCGCCGGCGCGCCCATCGAAGCGCTGGAAAATCCGGAGTCCATCGACGTGCCCCTGCCTTTCATGCACCCCGACAATTTCGTGCTGCGGGTCAAGGGCGACTCTATGATCGACGACAATATTGAAGACGGTGATTATATCATCGTCCGGAAGACTCACACGGCCCAGCCGGGACAGGCGGTCGTGGCGCTGGTCAATGGCGAAGCCACTCTGAAACGCTTCGTGCCCCGCTCCGATCACGTGGAATTGCACCCCCGGAATCCCAACTATCCCGTAATCTATGTGAGCAATCAGGACCAGTTCGAAATTAACGGCGTTGTCCTGTATTCATTCCGGGAGTACTGATTTCCGTTCATGCCTCGTTCCATCTTTCACCTGCGTCTCCGGGATTTTGAACTCCAGACCGAACGAATGCTGGATGCGTCCCTCCGCACCCGACCAATAGCCATCATTTCCTCGCATCATCCCGATGGTACCATCATCACCCTATCGCGTGAAGCCCGGGAAGAAGGACTGTATCGGGGAATGCGGGTATCCCTGGCTCGAAAGATGACTCACAGCGTACTTCTGTTGCCGCATAACCACACCCTCTATTCCCGGATAAATCGCTATGTCTATCAAAACCTCTCCACCTTCACCCCGTTAGTGGAGACCTCCGGATTTGGTCAGTTTTACCTGGATATGTCCGGAATGGATTATCTCTATCCCAGTATCAAACAAGCGGGAACGTTGATCACCCGTACCGTGGAAGACAAAACCAATTTGGCGGGGACGGTGGGTATCAGCACAAACAAACTGGTGAGCCGTATTTCCACCACCGTTGTCCCCGAAACCGTGTTCCAGGTGTTTCCGGGAGAGGAAGTTCGATTCCTGGCGCCGTTGGAAACGCCGGTGCTACCATCCGTACATGAACCCCAGGTAAAAAAAATTATTCGATTTCTTTTTCTGGATCAGATACAACACATCCAGGTGCTTACCGATGAACCGGCTCAAGCCCGGGTCCTGTTCGGTCAACACAGTCGCCGGTTAGCCCGGGAGTCTCACGGACAAGACACGGCTGCTGTGCAACCGCCCCATTACCAGGATCATCTGGTGGAACAAATTGTGTTACCCTGCGACACCAACGATGTGGACGATCTCCTGGTGACGGTCCGTTCTCTGGGAGAACAACTGGCATACACGCTTCGTCAGCGACGACAAATCGCCCGGCGACTCCGTTTGGAAATTCATTACACCGACGGCTTCCGGCGAACCCACACCGGATCGGTTTGCGCCAATGATGATGCCACGGTTCTGCGAGTCTGCGAACACCTTTTCGAGCGGGCCAATAATCGCCGAAATCGGATCCGAACGATTCTTTTGGATGCCTGGGATTTCCGTGCCTACGCCCATCAATTGGATTTATTTCAACCGCCGGATCCGAAAACCCTCCGGCTCTCTCATTCCTTGGACCGGGTTCGCGATCGTTTTGGACTGTCCAGCTTAATGTCCGCCGCCGCGTTGAACCTCCGAAACGTTCCATCGTCCGAACTTCCCCAGCTCATTGCACAAAGCTGATGCGCTTCGTTGGAAATCATGCTTTCCTGGGGAAGATGGAGGTGGGGTTCTGTGTATCCCGGACTTCAGCCATCTCTCCACACTGAAATTCGTGGATGAGCTCGGTGCCTCTTGTCACCTCCTCTTTTCTTCTCCCGCGCTGGGAGGAGAAGGTCTTTTTTCCACCGTACCCCACATCGGGTTTTCCATAACGAAAAATGTCAAAGGCTATTATTTCTGGGTACCAAGCAAAACGTCCTCCCCGACCGGGGAGGGTTGAGGTGGGGCGCTTTGGACATCCCTCCGATCTGGAAGTTGAAAATGAGAACGCCGGATTTTGTCGCTCCCTCTTTGGATTCTCCCTTATCTGGAGGGAGAGCAGGATAGATACAAACCTCTGGTCAATTCTGATAGTGAAGGCAGCGCAAAACTTTCGAAAACCAAACTTACTAGTTCCCAATAACCAATCAACCATCCTCCATCCTCCATCCTCCATCATCCATGAAACATCTCCCATAATTCCATGTTTGTCCATCTGAACACCCATTCCATTTATTCCCCCATGCGGGGGACCGCCTCACAACAAGCGTTGCTTACCGCCACCCGAAAGCACCATATGCACTATCTGGCCCTTACCGAAACCAATGGACTCTGGGGCTTTATTCGCTTTATCCAACATGCCCATGCCGCAGGAATTAAACCCATCGCTGGCGCCAATGTGCTCACAGCGGATGCGGATCTGATTCTTCTGGTGGAAAATCAGACGGGCTATGTCCATCTTTGCCACATCCTTTCAGCAGTCCATGAAGAGGAAAACATCCCTGTTTCCCGCCTTTTGGATGGACGCACCGCTGGACTCTTTGTTCTGGCTCATCAGGAAACAGTATTGGAGACGCTTCGTCATCTGGTGCCCAACACTCATCTCTTTATAGAACTCCGGCCTGGCCTGGAGGAAACCCGTGCCCATCGCCTGGCCGATGCCTTTCACCTGCCTTTGGTTGCCACCGGCGATGTGTATTTTTTATCGCCGGAGGATCACCTTGTACACCGTGTTCTCCGAGCCATTGATGGCAATACAACCCTCCAGGGCCTGGACCCGAATGAGGTGAAGTCCGCAGACCACTGGTTTCGCTCCGAAACGGACATGATCCATAAATTCCCCAATAGTCGGGAAGCCATTTCCAACAGTTATGCTCTGGCGAAACGGTGCAAGACCGACTGGTCCTTTGTTCATACAATTTTTCCCGGATTATCCCCGAAAGAAACCCTCCGCGCCAACACGAAACTGCGACGGATCGTCTATGACGGAGCCCGAAAGCGCTACGGCCACATCACACCGGAGGTGGACCGGCGGATACGTTACGAAATGAAGCTCATCACGGAAAAGGGATTCGCCCCCTACTTTTTAATTGTGAAAGATATTGTTGATCAGACCCGGGCCACCATCGGTCGCGGTTCAGCGGCGGCCTCCATCGTCAGTTACTGTTTGTTTATCACTCAAGTGGATCCCTTGCATTACCACCTCCAATTTGAACGTTTTATTCACCCCGAACGGGAAAATATGCCCGATATTGATGTGGACTTTCCCTGGGATGAACGGGATGACATCTTGGAGTACATTTTTAAAAAATATGGTGAGCGCCGGACCGCCATGGTTTCCAACCAAGTGTTCCTCCGGCCCCGGTCTGCCGTCCGGGAAGTATCCAAGGTGTTTGGCCTTTCCAACGAAGAAATCAAAAGTATCACCAAGCGTATCGGGTATCAACGCACCCGGAAGGGATTATTGAATTGGGTCAAAACTGACCCACGGTTTGCCAAAACACATTTGGACGACACTCTGCTAAATGTATTGGCGCTCAGCGAAAATGTCATTGGCGCGTTTCGTAATTCCTCCGTGCATCCCGGTGGCGTGGTTATCGTTCCTGATAACATTCGCAACATCGTCCCCGTTCTTAAGGCTCCTAAAGGGGTTCAAATTGTGGAATGGGAAAAAGATCAGGTAGAGGATTCGGGACTACTGAAGATTGATATTCTGGGGAACCGCAGCCTGGCAGTAGCTCGGGACACCATTCGGCAACTCAATATGAATTATGGAAACGTCGCCGCCATAAGCCAATATCTGGACTATCATAAAATTCAGCCCGTAGGCGACCCCAAAACGGAAGCTCTCATGAAAGCGGGGAAAACCATGGGCGTGTTTTATATTGAAAGTCCCGCTACCCGCCAGCTTCTGGCCAAGGCCGGAGTAGTGGACTTCGAACACGTTGTAATTTATTCATCCCTCATTCGTCCCGCCGCCAATCGCTTCACCACTATCCTACTGAAACGAATTCACGGAGAACCTTGGACGCTACCTCATCCGGACCTTGACTTCCTCCGGGAGAGTTATGGCATCATGGTGTATGAAGAACAGGTCTCCCTCACCGCCCGGGTACTGGCTGGATTCAGTTATGCCGAAGCGGATGCCCTGCGCAAGACCCTGGGACGGGATTCTCTTCAGGGATTGATTCCCAAGTGGAAAACCAAATACACTCGAAATGCCAGGCGGCGTGGGTATTCTCAGGACTTGATTGAGTCTACCTGGGACATGATCGCTTCCTTTGTGGGTTATTCGTTCTGCAAACCGCACTCCGCGTCCTATGCTATGCTATCCTTCACCTGCGCCTACCTGAAAGCCCACTATCCGGCGGAATTTCTGGCGGCGGTCATTTCCAATCAGGGTGGGTTTTATTCCACCTACGCCTATCTCAGTGAGGCCCGGCGCATGGGAATCCGGATTCTGCCGCCGGATATCAATTGCAGTGAGCAACATTATACCGGAAAAAAAGATCAGATCCGCATGGGATTTATGAGTATCCGTGCTCTTCGGGAAGAGGCCTTGCGTGCCGTGCTTCATGCCCGAAAATCGGGATTGTTCAAGAATTTAGCGGACTTCCTTCGGCGCGTGGATCTGGATCTTTCCGACGCCATGGCTCTTACCAATGCCGGCTGTTTTGCCGCTCTTGAACCTGGCTGTACCCATAAGGAAATTTCTTACCGCGTTGCCCATCATTATCTGGCGCGTCATTCCCGACAGGAGTTTCCTTCGGACCCGCTGGTTATGGCTCCGGTGCAGTCGCCGCTTACGCCCGCGGAACGGCGACAGTTGGAAATCGAGAGTTTCGGCTTCCCCGTATCCACCCATCCCCTGGAACCCTATGCCGACTTTTTAAAACGCTACACTAAAAAAGCAGTAGACATTCCCAACTATTCCGGCAAATCCATCACGTTGGCAGGGGTCTACATCACCCGTAAAACCACCGCCACGCGACAACGGGAACCCATGGAATTCCTCACTCTGGAAGATGATACCGATATTTATGAATGTGTCCTGTTTCCCGAGGCCTACCGCCAGTACGGCGATCTTCTCCTCTGGGAGTCCCTGTTCATTGTCCGAGGAACGGTGGAGGAATCATTCGGAGTGTACACCCTCACTATTGAAAAGCTGGGAAGCTTGCCTGCCATGCTTCGGAAATTGGGCTGGACAGAGACTACGCCCGAAACGTTGGAGGGGTTGCGAATGGAGAAGGTCGATTTATCCGAGGATGTCCATACTGGACGTTAAGTGCACTCCCGCGGAACGCATCGCTTCCAACGCCCGGTTCACATCCCCCGGCTGCACATCAATACCCCGGCAGGCGTCAGTGATAAGCCAGGTTTCTAATCCCAGGTCTCGAGCATCCAGGGCCGAAAACTTTACACAGTAATCAGTGGCCAGACCGGCAAGATAAACCGTGGAGAGTCCACGTTTCTTCAAATAGTCGCCCAGTCCCGTGGCATGGCGGCGGGCATTGTCAAAAAAGGCGCTGTAACTGTCCACTGCAGGATCGGTCCCTTTTCTGAAAACGCGCTCAATAGCAGCGGTGTTCAACTCTGAGGCCAATTCTGCTCCTGATGTATTCTGGACGCAATGATCCGGCCACAAGACCTGTTCCACACCGTTGAAATCGATAACGTCTCCCGGCTTTTTTCCAGGATGTTGCGAGGCAAAACTCCCATGGTGAGCGGGGTGCCAATCCTGAGTGGCCAGTACACTGTCAAACCGGGGTAGAAGTTTATTGACCACCGGAATAATCTGGTCCCCTTCCGGCACCGCCAGGGCACCTCCGGGGAGAAAGTCATTTTGAATGTCGATAAAGATTAATGCTGATTTCATAGATAACCCCTTCTTTATCAAGAATAAAATTACGGTGAAATATTTTCAATTTTTCAGGAGCCGAGACTGTGGTTCCATATTTCTAATGAAGCTTAAAAACTGATTTTTCTCCTGGAATCTGAGCAATGGTTCCGCCACCTCAACTCATTCTAAGGAGAACAAGGTTAGCTATTCATAGTTACAAAGCGGTAGATTTATTCTCTAATTAATAGTAATAATTTCCTATGAAATCCCTGATTGACAAGTCTAGCCCTTCTTTAAAAAACAGCAATTTTCTTTTCCTCGTCCTTTTCTTTTTCTGTATTGGAGTCAACCTGGGTCAAAACCAATTCAAAGTCCTTGTAATCGATTCCCGTACCCAAGAACCATTGCCGGGGGCCAATATTTATCTGGATTCCCTGCAAACGGGCGCTATTACGGATTCAACTGGAGTTGCGTTCCTTTCAAATATTCCAGATGGTATTTTTGAAATCCAGATTTCTTACATCGGCTACACAGCTAGAAGATTAGTGAAAACATTTCCATTGTCACGCCCTATTACTATCCAGACAATAGCCCTTACACCCGTCAGTCTCTCCTCGAAGGAAATATATGTTACCACTACCCGTACGAATGGCATCGTGGATGATATTCCTATACATGTGGAGGTCCTAGGTTCGGAAGAAGTAAATGAAGAAATTGCTATTCGGCCGGGGAATATTTCGAAGCTATTGGGCGAAACGTCAGGGATCCTTGTTCAACAGACTTCCACCACTTCCGGAAATGTCAGTTTCCGAATTCAAGGCCTGCCAGGGAAATATACTCAACTCCTCAAAGACGGTTACCCCCTATATGGCGGTTTTTCATCGGGACTGTCCCTGCTTCAAATCCCGCCCCTGGATTTATTGCAGGTGGAAGTTATAAAAAATTCCGTTTCCTCCCTTTATGGGGGTGATGCCATCGCAGGAATCATCAACCTGGTATCCCGAAAACCCCAAGACCAAACTCACTTGTCGGCCATTTTCAATCAAACATCGCAACAGGGTCGTGATTTAAGTACCTTTTTTTCAACTAGGTTCAACCAAATAGGACTTACCGTTTTAGTCAGCAGTAGTTCTCAACAAGCCTACGATGGTGACCACGACGGCTTCACCGAAGAGCCTCGTTCCAAAACCATTACTTTTGGTCCAAAATTGTTCTATGATTTGGGCGCTGTCACCCATCTTGAACTTGGCATGACCGGTACCAGCGATGACCGTGCGGGTGGCGATCTGATTGCTGTCCGAAAGGGGGCAGACTCTACGCACACTTACCTGGAAACCAACCATTCCAGGCGCATTACCACTCAATTGAAATTTGAGCGGCAACTTCCCAATACTGGAAAATTGACCTTTAAAAACAGCATGAATCTTTTCTGGCGGAATATTATCCTTGATCCGAATTCGTTCTCTGGTAATCAGTTATCCGGTTTTACCGAGTTGTCTTGGCTGTTACCTACCCCCGACCATCATTTTGTTTTCGGCCTGAATTACTTGACTGATCAATTTACGGGAGAGGTTACCAACTCCAGAGGAAGCCTTCCCTGGAATTATCAATATTCCACGGTGGGAATCTTTGGTCAGGACGATTGGAATGTACAGCCCCGATTGGTCCTTCAAACCGGGTTGCGATTGGATCACCATAATCAATACGGGATCTTTATTCTTCCGCGCTTATCGGCTATGTTTACCCTGAACACCTCTTTGAAATCACGACTGAGTCTGGGTACTGGATATAAAATTCCAACCGTTTTTTCCGATGAATCCGAATACCAGGCCTTCCGGAATATTCGTCCTTTAACTAAAGCCCAACGCACGGAAATTTCCTCCGGCATCAGTTGGGATATTTCCTATAAGCTTGTCCGGGAAGAAATGTTATTCTCGATCAATCAGGCGTTTTTTGTAACGCAGATTCAAAATCCTTTGATCACCAATTCGGACTCACTCAGTGCCGGTGTTATCCTTTACATCAATGCTACGAATCCGCTTATAACTAAAGGCTTTGATACCAATGTTAAATTTATGTTGGATGAGTTTGACATTTTGCTGGACTATTCCTACAATCGCGTCCGGAAACAATATGATCCAGGACAGCCGGATTTTGAATTGACTCCCCGACATAAATTGAACATGACGGTCACTTATGAGGAGGAAGGAAGTTGGCGGATAGGAATGGAAGCTTTCTATACCGGCAAACAACGGTTGAATAGCGGAAAAGAAACCCCGGATTTCTGGACGTTTGGACTGATGGTTGAAAAATTGTTCGCTCATTTTTCAATCACCGGGAACATTGAAAATTTACTTGATATAAAACAGAGCCAGTTTGAACCTCTTGTGGATTTGTCTACGTCACCCCCAACCTACGCACCCCTTTATGCTCCCTTGGAAGGTCGGATAGTTAATATTGCGATTAAATGGAATTGGTAACGAGAAAAACATCTGTCAACGAAATATCATTTTTCTTTTGACAGTTAGAAGCGTTGGGCTTCCCCGTATTCGGACGCTTAATTAAAAAAGAGCATTCTGCTCTTAAAACAGTAATTTACTCGGCCCTAGTATTCAGTATTATAACCACATAATCTTTTCTATTATGGAACTTAGCTTGTTATGTGTAAAGTTACCAAAACAGCAAGGCCCCGATTTCTCCTGGGCCTACGCAAGAGAACATTCCTTATAATTAAACTGGATCACCAACTGATTTATAATGACAGTACCCAATTCAAAACCCTGTATAAGTTTTTTCTAGTTACAAATCAGGTTGGGGAAAATAATCCTGCAACGCTCTTACGTTCAGGGTGGTGGAAGATCGCAAAGCCCGGATGGTGGCATGAGCTGCCGAAAGAGTGGTAAAAACTGGAACGCCATACCGAATCGCCGCCTGACCGATAGCCTCTTCATCCGCCCGGGACCTGCTCCCCATAGGCGTATTCACCACCAAATCCAATTCCCGGTTTTTAATTCGGTCTACCACATGGGGCCGGCCTTCGCCGACCTTTAAGACTGTTTCCACAGGAATACCATTTTGTTTCAGGACAGCGGCGGTCCCAGAGGTAGCCGCCAGAGAAAAACCCAATTCCAGAAAATCCCGGGCCATGGAAATACTGTTTAATTTATCGTGGTCATTGACCGAAATGAAGACGCGTCCTTCCCGGGGTAGGCGTACCCCAGCACTGATCAGGGCTTTTTGAAATGCCGCCCCCAGAGACTGTGCTATGCCCATAACTTCACCGGTAGACTTCATTTCTGGTCCGAGAAACACTTTCTCACGAGGGAATTTATTAAACGGTAATACCGCTTCTTTAACCGCCACATACGGCTGGCCCGTAAGATCCGGTAAATCCATGTCCCTGAGTCTCCGTCCCAAGGCAATCTGAGCAGCCATTTTTGCAATAGGTATTCCACGGGCTTTGCTGATAAACGGCACTGTGCGGCTGGCACGGGGATTTACTTCCAGAACGTATACCTGCCCCTGTTTGTAGGCAAATTGAATATTGATTAATCCTTTTACCTCTAACTCCAGCGCCAAATCCCGGGTTTGACGCTGGATGATCGCCAGCGCCTCCCGAGTGATCTGATAAGGAGGCAATACACAGGCCGAGTCGCCTGAATGGATGCCTGCTTCCTCAATATGTTGCAAAATACCGGCGATCTTTACTTCGGTCCCATCACAGAGGGCGTCCACATCAAATTCAAAGGCGTCTTCCAGAAATTGGTCCACCAGAATGGGATGCCCCACGGTCACATCAGCAGAACGACTAATATAATCCACTAGTTGATCGGTGGAATACACGATTTCCATAGCCCGTCCTCCCAGAACGTAACTGGGTCGCACCAAAACTGGATAGCCAATCCGTTGAGCCTGGGCAATCACTTCTGCTTTGGTGGTTCCCGTGCCAAACCGCGGGACCTGAATCCCTAGACGATTTACTACCTCGCCAAACCGGCGCCGATTTTCCGCTCGGTCAATTTGATCCGGAGTCGTCCCTACAATGGGAACCCCTGCTGCTTCTAGATCTCTGGCGATTTTCAGAGGAGTCTGACCGCCGAATTGGATCAGAACGCCATCAGGACGCTCCAAATCGACAATATTCAGTACGTCTTCCAGCGTAATCGGCTCAAAATATAGACGGTCCACCAGATCGAAATCAGTGGACACTGTTTCAGGATTGCAGTTAACCATAATGGTTTGGTACCCTAATTCCTTCAGCCCGAACACAGCCTGAACACAACAATAGTCAAATTCAATTCCCTGACCGATCCGATTGGGCCCACCCCCTAAAATCATGACTTTCTTTCCCCGCAGGGGCGTGATCTCATTCTCGGTTTCATAGGTGGAATAGCAGTATGGGGTGCGGGCCTCGAATTCCGCGGCACAGGTATCCACCATTTTATAAGTTGGAGTGATACCGCGGGTCTGGCGCCAGTGCCGGATTTCTCCTTCAGACATATTCAAGGCTCGCGCTAAGTAGCGATCGGAAAACCCCGCTTGTTTGTACCATCTCATGGAGTCCTCCGTAAAAGCGGGTGATTCGGGTACTGCCAAATCGGCAATCTGTCGCAGAAACCAGGGATCGATTCCCGTCAGGGTATGAATCTCTTCCATGGTGGCGGAATTCCGAAAGGCCTGCACCAGCTTCAGGAGCCGAAAGGCTGTGGGAAACCGAAGCTTGGACATATCCAGTGGTCGAGCCCGTGGCGTATCCGGATCTCCTTCCGCCGGCAGCTTAGGTTCCAGTCCATCTAGACCCACTTCCAATGATCGGAAGGCCTTTTGGAGCGCTTCAGGGAATGTGCGCCCCAACGCCATGACTTCGCCCACCGATTGCATTTGTACCCCCAGAACACCGGAGGCGGACGGAAATTTTTCGAAATCGAAACGAGGTACTTTCACCGCCACATAATCCAGGGTGGGCTCAAACGCGGCCAGGGTTTTCCCCGTGATTTCATTGGGCAATTCATCCAGCAAATAACCCACCGCCAGCTTGGTGGCGATTTTGGCAATGGGATAGCCCGTGGCTTTGCTGGCCAGGGCTGAACTGCGACTGACTCGGGGATTCATCTCCACAATTATTACCCGCCCGGTCTTGGGATGGACGGCAAATTGCACGTTGGAACCACCCGTATCCACTCCCACAACTCGCAGGCAGGTCAGGGCCCAATCCCGTAACTGCTGATATTCCCGATCCGAAAGGGTCATGGCGGGTGCCACGGTAATGGAATCGCCCGTATGCACCCCCATGGGATCTACATTTTCGATGGAACACACGACCACCGCATTGTCGGCTCGGTCCCGAATGACTTCAAGTTCAAATTCTTTCCAACCCAAAAGCGATTCCTCGATCAACACCTGGTGAACTGGACTTTCCGCCAGGGCCCGTTCCACCGCTGGCCGGTATTCCTCCAGGTTGTATACAACACTGCCGCCACTGCCACCCAAGGTAAACGACGGTCGCAGAATAACCGGCAATGGCACCTCTTGCAGAAGAGTCTGGGCCTCTTTCCAGGATGAGACCAGTCCCCCCCGAGCTACGGGAATTCCCGCTTCGCCCATAACGCGTTTAAAGGTTTCCCGGTCCTCGCCCTGCCGAATAGCTGCCATGGGAGCGCCGATTAATTGGACTCCATACTTTTCCAGAATTCCCTGTTTATCCAATTCCAGGGCTAGATTCAGGGCCACCTGCCCCCCCACTGTCGGTAGCAGAGCGTCCGGTCGTTCCCGATCGATAATAGCTTCCAAATAGTCTAGCGTCAAGGGCTCCAGGTAGGTCCGATCCGCTAATTCGGGATCAGTCATGATGGTAGCGGGATTAGAATTCACCAGGATAACCCGGTAGTCTTCTTCCTTCAAGGCTTGAAGAGCCTGTGTGCCGGAATAGTCGAACTCACAGGCCTGACCGATCACAATGGGTCCCGCCCCCAGTACCAAAATCGATTGAATGTCGGTCCGCCGTGGCATGGCTTACTCCGTTCCTTTCATCAAGGACATAAATTGATCAAAAATATAACGGGAATCGGAAGGACCCGGTCCCCCTTCCGGATGGTATTGCACTGAAAAGGCCGGCACCTCTTTCCAGCGAGTGCCTTCTACAGTGTCATCGTTCAAATTGACGTGGGTCAGGTTCACTGTCGGTGGCAGTGAATCCCTTTCCACAGCAAATCCGTGATTCTGACTGGTAATTTCCACCCGATTGGTGATCCTGTTTTTTACAGGATGGTTGATACCCCGGTGGCCGAATTTCAGTTTAAACGTTCGGCCACCCGACGCCAGGTTTAACAATTGATGCCCCAAGCAAATGCCCAGGATAGGAACCCGCCCCAGGAGCTTTCTGGCCGTTCGGATACCGTAGGTCATGGAAGCCGGATCACCGGGACCGTTACTGAGCAGTACACCATCTGGCTTTAGGGCCAAAATATCGTCCGCGGGAGTGGTGGCCGGAACTACTCGGAGTTGACACCCCCGGGCCGCCAATTGTCGTAGGGTGCTCCATTTAATACCAAAATCCAGAACCACCACCGATACTTTCGGACGTGAGGGCTTTTCCCAATCCCAGGGTGTCATGCAGGTTACCCCACGTGCCAAATCCCTCCCCTCCATTCCGGGCCAGCGTCGGGCTTTTTTTGCCAGGTGGTTCCATTCCATATCGTGAGAAGAAATGATACCGTTCATGGCTCCCCGAGTCCGTAGGTGCCGGGTCAACGCCCGGGTATCCACTCCGCATATTCCCACCACGCCAGCCGCTTTGAGATAGTCGGTTAGGGATTGCTGTGACCGCCAATTGGATGGATGGTGCGACACATCGCGAATTACCAGCCCTGCCACCTGAATTTGTGGTGATTCCCGGTCCTCATCCGTGATGCCGTAATTCCCAACATGAGGTGCAGTCAACGTTACAATCTGTCCGGCATAGGAAGGATCGGTAAGGAGTTCCTGGTATCCGGTCATACCAGTGTTGAAGCACAATTCACCCAGGGTTTCTCCTGGCTTTCCAATCGAATATCCAGAAAACCATCGCCCATCTTCCAAAACCAAAAGGGCGGGATTCTGTTTCGGCTTCAAAAATTCAACCTAACTGTACCGGAATGAGCCGTGAGTTGGGATTATATTGTCGCCCTACCTTAGCCATGGGCTTTCCATTGACCCGAACCACATCGGCAGTGAAATCAAATTGCCCTTTTAAAAACGCTGATCCAACACCATAGGCATCCACGGGCACTTGATCCCGTTCAAAGGCGGCGATCCGTTCCCGGTTGAAACCTCCAGATACTACGATTTTCACCGACTGAAAGCCCTCCTTGTCCAGGGCCTCCCGAACTTTGAACACCAATTGTGGCGTCACACCAGTCGGCGGATAGGGACTCATATCGCTAGTGACGGACTTATCAATCAGGTATTGGGAGGTATCCAAGCGCACACCCCATAATGTATCACCCAGAGCTCGCGCCACTTCAAGGGATGTCCGGACGCTATCATTATGAAAATCCACCAACGCAATGAGGTTGGCATCGGGATAATGCTCATGAAATAAACGAGCGGCTTTTACCGTATCTCCTTCACAGGCGGCTATCAATGCATGAGGTGTTGTCCCAGCGCCTTCCGCTCCCCACCAAGCGCCCTGGGCATCGGTGGACACCAGGGCGGCACCGCCGATCCGGGCCGCATAGCCGTCCCCGCCTTGTACGGTCCAATGATCAAAGCGCGCCGGGAAAAAGAGCACTGGCTTCTGATGGGCCGCTTCCACTACTCGATGGACATTGGTGGCAATGCGCGTTCTCCGGGCCAATACTCCTAAATAAATGGTTTCTAAATGGGCAAAATAAGCGAGGGGACCTTCAATAGTCATAACAGTTTCATATGGACGCACAGGATCACCATCAATCAGGGAATTCACTTCCAAATCTTGGGCTGTTTTCACCCAGAGGTCATCTAACCGCTGCTCCAGATCTACTCGTTTCCTCCGGGCCCGGATCCATTCCTCTCGATCGGAATGATACACAGTGCGAATATGCTGTTTTAAACGGATATAGTCATCAAATAAGGTGTAGGCCTGATCTAGATCGCGGTAATATCCGGAACAGAGCTTGATCACCGCCAAAGCTTCATCCACACCACAGAGAATGGCCTCCTGTTTTTGAAAAATCTGCATGAGTACCGGTACGGACATTCCCGATTTTTCCAGAACAACCTTACTTCGCCAGAAATAAACGTCGGATCGATAGCCCCGGCGAATTTCGTGGACAGGAATATCAAAGGTGGAAGACGGTGTTGGCGTCCATTGGTTAGGTCGCGGATAGGAGGTATTCATGGGTTGAACCAGATAGTGTATCTACCAGGTTTGAATTTAGGGAAATCTGATCTCTTCTAAAATCCCTGTAATGCAGGTAAATTAACTTATGTGCGGACGGAAAACATTAACTCGAGATATGCAATCCATTATCGAGGAACTGGCCGTGGAGGAATGGGAACATCCAGAAGCCTACGTCCCATCTTTCAATATTGCTCCAACCCAAATTTCACCCGTGTTAATTCAAACGGACCGACGCATCGTTCGCCCCATGCGCTGGGGATTAATCCCCTCCTGGGCGCGAGACCCAAAAATGGGCGTTCGCATGATCAACGCCCGATTAGAGACTCTGCTGGAAAAACCCTCCTTTCGGTCGCTTGTCACGACGAAGCGGTGTGTAGTTATTGCGGATGGGTATTATGAATGGCGGCGCATGGGAACCCAACGTCAGCCATATTACGTTCGGTCACCACAAGGGCTCTTGCTTCCCATGGCGGGATTGTGGGATACTTGGCAAGCCCCCGATGGAACCGTCTGGAATACGTATACCATTATCACCACCGATCCCCTACCAGAACTTGCTTATATTCATCACCGCATGCCCGTAATTCTTTCCCGAGACCTTTTAAGCGATTGGCTGGACACCCACCGCCTTCCACCTCGTCTGGCATTGGATCAGCTTCATAAAAACAAGGTATTGTTGGAAGCCTATCCCGTTTCTACTCAGGTAAATTCTCCCCATGAAAATTCTCCTAAGTGCATTCATAAATTGGATTCTGGAAGATCATTCACAGAGTAGTATGATATAGTCTAGATTTTAATTATCCGGTATGTTATTGATGAAAGTATTGTCTGAAATTCATCGAGCAGAAAGAGGGTTATTTGAAAAGATCTTTATCGAAGATCATTCTAATCAATTTCTAATAAAAATGTCCTTGTGGGATTGCCAAGGTTTCCCGAATTTCCTCAGTCTTTTCACGTGGATCATCACTCGTTCTACACATTGAATACGCATTCAAAATCTTGTCCTATTATCGGGATGTTTGCATCTCCCGCATCCCTGTCCATTTCCTACGAACAAAATCCAAGGAGCGTTACATGAAACGATTCGTATCCTACCTGGTAGTACTGGCCCTTCCGGCGCTAGTATTCGCCCAGGGATCGATTTCCGGTACGGTGACCGATGCCGAAACCGGAGCGGCTCTGGCAGGTGCCAATGTCTTCATTGAAGGAACCACTATGGGGGCCGCAGCGGACGCCGACGGTTCCTATAAAATCACCAACGTGCCGAATGGGACCTATACAGTCACGGCTTCGATGATTGGTTACACCAATG
>CAZHTM010000031.1:0-25353 GCA_964535735.1 uncultured bacterium | reverse complement strand
AACTGAAGTTGCTTTTGTTTACGATTCAACAACCCTTGAAACAACAGCTTTAAGCTTGCCAATAATTTAGGATGTTTCCGCTCGACGGAATGAAGGAGATAGTCGGTTGTGGGCCAGACAAACCGATTGACAAACACTTCCGCGGCCCAAAGTGTCGGAAGGATGTGTGCGGTAATATCCCATTCTTTAATCAAAGTAAAACCTCGCTCCTGGGCCGCCTCCAGGTATGGTTCCAACCGATGCGCGCCTTTTAAAAGGGGACTTCCTGATTGGTCATCTTCCACAATAAAGTAATCTGACACCAGAAGATATCTACCGGATTCCAGACAGCGACCGGCGGCGTCAAACCCAGACCGTGGTTTGATGTAAGCGGCGCTTTCACTCTCCAGCACCAAATCATACTGACGGGTAGGGTAAAAATTCTCAAACTTGGTCCGATGGAACGTGAGGTTTCCCTGGAATTTTTTTCCGATAACCTCCTCCTGATACCGATCCGGAGACAAGACCTCCACATCAAATCCTCGCTGAATTAAAAAAGCCGCATTTCCTCCAATCCCGCACCCCACATCCAGAATCGATCGCACGTCGTCTGGAATTGTTTCCGCCAACCGAGTGATGTAACGTTCCTGAGCTATAGCGATATCTTCCAATCCAATTGACTCCGGATCTACACGTTCAGGATCTTCCCAATATCCATAATGGAGATAGGGCGAACGAATCGTCCGGGCATACCATTTCAAAACGTGATCGACAGCCATTACAGAAGATGGGTTAAATCTAAGGTTTCCAAGTACTGGCGAACCGTATCCAGAAAACGGCTACCGCCCGCGCCGTCAATCAGGCGGTGATCAAACCCCAGCGAAAGGATCATCATGGAGCGAATACCAATCAGATCCGCTCCCTCCGTCTCAATCACTACCGGGCGCTTGGTGATGGCGCCCACACCCAAAATGCCCACGTTAGGCTGGTTGATGATGGGTGTTCCCATCTGGACATTAAACACACCAAAATTGGTGACCGAAAATGTGGACCCCTGCAGTTCATCGGGACTGATTTGTTTGGCCCGGGTTCGAACGGCCAAATCAGTGACCCGACGGCAAAGACCCAGAAAATTCAATTCCTCCGCCCGAGGAATGACCGGCACCATCAAGCCCTTGTCCACGGCCACTGCCATTCCCAGATTAATCGACCGGTGATAATGGATGTTCTGGTCCACCAGACTGGCATTCATTTCAGGGAATTCCTGGAGAGCGGCAATTACCGCTTTCAAAATAAACGGGGTGACCGTCAGGGAAAATCCTTCACGGGCTTTGAATCCCGGTCCCTCTTCCCGGATATAATTGACGATGGGCGTCATATCCACTTCCGTGGTGACATAAACGTGCGCCGACGTGTCCACGCTGGCGCGCATGTGTTCCGCGATTCGTTTCCGTATATGATCCATCTCCACCACCCGGTCGGACATTGCGGGAGTCGGTGGCGGAGGCGTCGGTTTGGTCTCTGGGGTTGGCTTAGACGGTGTTTTCTGTAGAAAAGCCAGGATATCTTTCTTGGTCACCCGACCATTGCGGCCAGTTCCAGCGATAGTGTCCAGAGTCGTCATATCCAGTCCCTGCTCAGCGGCGATTTTCAGCACCACAGGCGTATAAAATCGTTTGCCAGTGGAAACGGCTTTTTTAAGTGGTTTTGGGGTCGGTGTTGGTTTTGAGATTGCCGGTTCCGGAACAGCCTCCTTCTGCCCTTCGGGAGCCGACACTGTTTCTGAAGGCACGGCGCTATCCGCTTCCGTTTCCAACCGGGCAATGGGAATACCCACCTCAACCACCTCATTGACTGCAGCCAAAATCTCGGTGATTATGCCGGAATGGGGCGAAGGAATTTCTGAATCCACCTTGTCAGTACCGATCTCCAGGAGAATTTCATCTTTCTTAATCGCATCGCCGACTGACTTGCGCCATTCCAGAATGGTCCCTTCCGTAATTGACTCTCCCATTTTTGGCATCACAATATCTACAATCATCGTTAATACCCCAATAAATCGGTTAAGGCCGCCTGGATGTCCTTGGTTTGAGGAAGCACTTCCTCTTCCAGATACCAATTGAACGGTATGGGTAGATCCCTGGCTCCCACCCGCTTTACAGGACCATCCAGGTATTCAAAACAGGCATCCGCAATCTGAGCGCCGATTTCCGCCCCAATACCCCCCGTAATATTATCTTCATGAACCACCAAAACCTTACCGGTTTTTCGCACCGAAGCCATCACTGCATCCATGTCCAGGGGATTCAGGGTCCGTAGATCCAGGATTTCAACAACTCCCGGTTCAATATTCGCCGCTGAAACCGCTTCCCGGGTTTTTTGAACCATGGCTCCCCAGGTCACCACGGTGAGGCTGTCGCCAGGTTCCACAACACTGGCCTGTCCAAAGGGAAGGCAATATTCCGCGTCGGGCTCTGGAGTGGCGGCATATCCCTGTCGGTACAGGCCTTTATGCTCCAGAAAAAGGACCGGGTCTTCCATACGACAGGCCATCTTCAGGAGCCCTTTCGCATCCGCGGCATTGGATGGATAGGCAATATAAATCCCAGGAATATGAAAAAAGGTGCTATCGATGGACTGGCTATGGTACAAGGCGCCATGAATGTATCCACCCACCGGAACACGAATCACCAACGGACAGGCAAAGGTATTGTTGGATCGATAGCGAATAGTGGCTACCTCATTCCGGATTTGCATCATGGCGGTCCAAATGTAATCGCCAAACTGAATTTCCACCACCGGTTTGAATCCCCGGACCGCCAGTCCAATGGCCGTTCCCACAATGGAGGACTCCGCCAGAGGCGAATTAAACACTCGATCCGGTCCGAATTCTGTGGATAATCCTTTCGTGGCAGTAAAGACGCCGCCTTTGGGATCGGCCACATCTTCGCCGTAAACCACCATTTTGGGATTCTGCTCCAATTCTTCTTTTAGGGCGTGGTTTATGGCATCCACCAAAACAATTTTCTCCGCGATAGGCGTGAACGACGTTTTGCCTTCCGGTTGATGGTTGGAGAACAGGAAGTCACTCACTGTAGCAGGATCTGGATGAGCCTGCGCATCCGCCCAGTCCGCATCCTGGTCCACTTCCGCTTTGATCCCGTCCCGAATGGCATCCAAGGCCTTTTGGGTAAATTGACCGTTATCAATACAGATTTGGGCAAAACGTTGAATCGGATCTCGGGATAAATCGGCCTCCAACTCTTCCGGTGACCGATATTTCCGTTGATCATCAGACGATGAATGCGGCAAGAGCCGGACCACATGGGATACGATCAGGGCCGGACCTTTGCCCCGGCGTGCACGGTTCACCGCTTCCTGAAACGCCAGATGGGTCTCAAAGAAATCGGTCCCGTCCACATCGTACCGCGCCAGGTTTTCATATCCTGACACCATGGAATACACCGATTCACCAGATGTTTGTTGCGAAATGTGAACGGAAATAGCGTATTGGTTGTCTTCCACATGAAAAATCACCGGGAGTTTGTCCCGGCTGGCCCAGTTCAGCGCTTCGTGAAAATCGCCTTGACTGGTGGTCCCTTCTCCACTGGACACATAGACCACTTCCTTGGTTCCATCCCGGCGACATCCCATGGCGCAGCCCACCGCCTGGAGAAATTGGGTTCCAGTGGGACTGGACTGAGTGACAATCCTCAATGCCTGGTGGCCGTAATGCTGAGGCATCTGGCGACCTCCGGAATTGGGATCATCTTTCCGAGCCAGAAAACTGAGCAACTGCTCCCGAGGCGTCATCCCTAACCCCAAACACAGGGCAGCATCACGGTAATAGGGATAAGCCCAATCCGATCCGGGATGGAGAACCTGAGCCGCGGCCAATTGCGCTGCTTCATGTCCCGAGCTGCCAATATGGAAAAAACTTTTCCCCTGTTTTAACAGGGTTAGCATTTTTTCATCCAACGTTCGGGCCGTTACCATCGTACGAAATATTTTCTCTAACTCCTTTTTCGTAAATCCATGCAATCGCGCCATGCTCACTCCTCAATTTTCCTGGCAATAAAAAGTCGTTTGAATTCAGTAACCAATTGTTGTTTCACGTCTTCCATGGATGGGACGTTTCCTAATACCTGGGCCATAGACGTTACGCCGTACTCGAGAATCCCGCAGGGAATAATACCGTCGTAGTACGACAGGTCCGGATCCACATTCAACGCCAGCCCGTGCATGGTCACCCAATGGGATAACCGCACGCCTAAAGCGGCTATTTTTTCATCCCCGACCCAGACTCCCGTGAGACCCGGCTTGCGTCCTGCCTCAATCCCGAAGGCCGCCACAGTGTGGATAATCACTTCCTCCAGCGTTCGCATGTACCAACTGACGCTGGTGCGATAATGCTTCAAATTAAAGATGGGATAAGCTACCAATTGTCCGGGACCATGAAAGGTCACATCGCCCCCGCGTTCGATGGAAAATGTTTTTACATCCGGTGGATGGTTCTGCAAAATATGATTATGATCCGCATTCTTCCCCAACGTATAGACCGGCTCATGCTCAACCAGGAGGAGAATATCTTCCTGCTCCCCCGCAATAACCTTCTTCTGGAGGCTCTTCTGAAGGTCCCATATTTCCTGATAGGACTGATGGCCCAAATCTCGTACATGAAATTCACGATCGTTCAGTGTTAGCGACGGATGGTTCACCTATACGCTCCCACGTTAATGGTGAATCGCTTTACTCTGAGCGTCCAGAGCGGCTTCCATGATCGCTTCTGATAACGTAGGATGAGCATGAATGGTATTGGACAATTCATCCCAGGTAGACTCCAGAGTTTGTGCTATATTCAATTCTGCAATGAGTTCGGTAGCGTTTTCCCCCAGAATGTGCGCTCCCACCAGTTCTCCGTAAGCACTATCAAAGACCAGTTTCACAAATCCTTCCGTTTCGCCGGTGGCCATGGCCTTTCCATTGGCCCGGAAATCAAATCGTCCCACTTTTACATCCAGTCCCCGGCGTTGCGCTTCGGCTTCCGTGAGCCCCACGGACGCCACCTGCGGCCGGCAATATGTGCAACCGGGAATCTGATCCGGATGTATGGGATGCGGAGTCAATCCGGCAGCGTGTTCGGCCGCCACGTGTCCCTGGGCGGAGGCCACATGAGCCAGCCAGGGCGGACCGGTGACATCACCAATGGCGTAAATTCCATCCACGTTGGTTCGACAGTTATCGTCCACCGGAATAAATCCTTTGTCTACGACCACACCCACGGTTTCCAGACCAACCTGCTCCACATTCCCGGTTACGCCTACTGCTACCAGAGCAGCATCCGCGGATAAGGTTTGTTGCGTCCCGGATTTTTCAATAGAAACCTTCACTTTGGTCTTCAGGGATTCAATTCCCGTTACTGCGGTTCCGGTGTGGATCTGGACGCCCCGTTTGGTGAAGGCGCTTTTTAACGCTTTGGAGATATCTTCATCTTCAATCGGGAGAATACGATCCAGCATTTCTACTAAGGTTACCTGAGTACCCATTTCGGCATAAAAGTCTGCAAATTCCACACCGATGGCGCCGGCTCCGATGATCACCAGTGATTTAGGAAGCGTAGCGGGCGTCATGGCCTCTCGGGCCGTCCATATCCGGTGTCCATCCGGTTTCATCCCAGGGAAAACCTTCGGCCGGGCGCCAGTGGCGATAATAATTTTTTTAGCGTGGATCGTTTGTTCCCTGGACTCACCGGCTACTTGAATTATCCCTTTAGCGGTCAGTTTTCCATGGCCTGGAATGACATCAATTTTATTTTTTTTCATCAGATATTCCACGCCCTTGGACAAACGTTTAGCAGCCTGCCGACTGTGGCGAATCACCTGGGGAAAATCCACGTCCACGTCCTTGACCCGGAGTCCCAGGCGCTTGCCCTCCCGAATTCGATGGAGGGTGTGGGCGCTTTCCAGCAGAGCTTTCGTGGGGATACAGCCCCAGTTCAGACAGATTCCCCCTAAGCGCTCCGCTTCGATAACCGCCGTGGATAGTCTTAACTGTGAGGCCCGGATGGCCGCCACATAACCTCCGGGGCCACCCCCAATCACCGCTAAATCATAAGACGTTGCTGACATTCATTCTTTCCTGGTAAACGTTGATACGTAATTGGTTTTTCTTAAATATTCCGCAACCCGATAATATTCAGGAATTCATTCCGGGTTTCAAACTGATCGTGGAATTCGCCCAGCATGGCGGATGTGGTAGCGTAACTATTCTGTTTCTCAACACCCCGCATCTGCATGCACATATGACGCCCTTCCATGACTACTGCCACTCCCGTGGGTTGTAATATGTTTTCCAACGTGCTGGCGATTTGATGTGTGAGCCGCTCCTGAACCTGAAGCCGCCGGGAATACATATCAATAATCCGGGGAATTTTGGAGAGACCGATCACCTTCCCCGCCGGAAGATAACCCACATGGGCTTTCCCGAAAAATGGCAATAAATGGTGTTCGCACATGCTGAAAAATTCAATATCCCGGACGATCACCATTTCGCTGCAATCTTCTTCAAAGATCGCTTCGTTCACCACCTCTTCAAGTGACGTGCGGTATCCCCTTGAAAAGAATTCCCAGGCACGGGCGACCCGCTCCGGCGTCCGACGCAGCCCTTCCCGATCCGGGTCTTCACCAATTCGCTCCAGAAGGATGCGGGTAAGCTGCTTAATATCATTTTGATTGGTCTGATTCATAATGCTTCTTCCTTAAATGAATGGTAACCCCAGTCGGCTTCGTCCGGGTCTTCGTGAACATGTTTTTTAAACAGCCATACGCCCAAGTAGAAAAAAGGCGTGTCACCTAGCGCCACCATAACTTTGAACAAAAATCCATTTTCCAAAAGTCCCGGAAACCGGGACCATTCAATAACGCCGGTCAGACATAGCAACACCAATACGGTGGTGGTATCCACAAATTGAGATATAATCGTGGATCCGTTATTTCTCAGCCAAAGATGCTTTCCTTTAGTGAGACGTTTCCAGAAATGAAAAATGCGAATATCAATAAATTGGGCCGTGAGATACGCGATCATGGACGCAAACACCGCGGGACCAAATAGCCCGAAAACTTTATGGAACTCCCCAGAAGATACGGGCGACCAGGAAGTCGCGGGAACGGCATCCGCTACCAGAATAACTCCCATGATAAACACGGAGGCCACCAGTCCCGCCACTACTACTTGGTCGGCCTTCTTCCGACCGTACATTTCAGAAATCAGGTCCGTGACTAAAAAAGTGACGGGATAGGGTAAAATCCCAACGGAAATTTCAAACGTATAGCCGCCGAACAGGGACCAAGCGAAAAATTTCTGAAAGATAAGATTGGAGGCCACCAGGGACGCGATAAAAATCGCCGATAGATTAAGGTAAATCCGTTGCTTTCGGTCCATCGTCTATCCGAAATAATCGGTATAAATCGTGGGCGTTTCCTGAAGTCGCACCCGGACCAACCGAACCGGTTTCAACTCCGATTCAAGCTGCTCCCAAATGAATTGAACCATATGTTCCGATGAAGGCTGTTTCCCCTTGAACCAGGGAATATCCCGTTCAATCTGGCTATGATCCAAAACGTGTATCACCCGTGAGTCAACCACCGCCTTCAATTTCTCCAGATCTACCAGATAACCAGTGTCCGGATCGATGTCTCCCGTAACGGTGATTTCCAGGGTGTAATTATGCCCATGAACCCGGGCGTCGGGTCCAAATACTTCCTGGTTTTTTTCGGCGCTCCACTCTTCATGGCCGTACTGATGCGCGGCGCAGAAGTGAAACACTTTTGTGAGTTGAGGGTTGCCCATTGGTTGTATCCTACAAGTAGTATTTGTCCTGGAATTTAGGTGTCCAGGTGCATACCACAAATGATTATCAAAACCTCCCCGCCGGGAATCCTGTCCTACTCTCGTTTATAACGTCTGCCGAGATGAATCTTAAGGTGATTTCAACTGAGCTCAATCACCGTGTACATCTACAAAGGGATAATATTTGACAAACCGGAAATGCATCCCTAAACTATGATAAATCATTGAGACAGTGAAGGAAAATAATTTTCAGTTATTGCTCCTTCCATTTTGGATTAAATGACCGGGTACAACCATGAACATAAATTTGCTAAAAGATTACTTATGAAATACAATCCCACCTTAGAAACTGATCGTCTATATCTGCGCAAACTTTCCATAAACGATAAGAATGCAATCTTTGATTATGCTTCAGATCCACAGATTGATAAATACGTTGGTTGGGATTATCATAAATCCTTAGATGATAGTTTAGAATTCCTGGATTCTATCGTTAAAAAATATGAAAACAATGAACCCAGTGATTGGGGTATTATAGAAAAAGATTCGGATAAACTCATCGGTACAATTGGCATTTTTAATCTTAATGGTGTCCACAAATATATTGAAGTTGGTTACGCCTTATCACGACAATATTGGAACAAAGGAATTATGACGGAAGCGTTAGGAAAAGTAATTCGTTTTTGTTTTGAGGACATCGGAGTTAACCGAATAGAAGCAAATTGCTTTACAGGGAATAAAGCATCCGCAAGAGTGTTAGAGAAATGTGGATTTGTGCATGAAGGATTACTGCGGGAAAAATTCTATACGAAGGGAAGATTCAATGATGTTCACCTATTTTCTCTATTAAAAAAGGAATGGAAGAAATTATCGGTTAGGTAGCCATCGTTGGACGGGACGAGTAAAGCGAGTAGTGTCCCTCTATGTTTCACTACAAGGGACAGGTTAATTCGGTATTTGAAAGTTTAACCATAGGTGTAAACAGGAAAGTCCGGTAGCGGAATATTTCGCGCCGGCAGCTTGGTCTATCATCTGCTCATATAAGCAGAGGGAATTTATATGTTCAAAATAATCACGATCCTTTCTTCTTTTGCAGTACTCCTTATGCTGGGCTGTACAGATCAGAAATTTCAAACCATACCATTGACTCAAAACGACGGTTATGGCCCCTTTCAACCGGGACAGAGTATTCTTATTGATTTAGTCCTTCTTCATGAGGACACGTCAGGGATATCCTGCCCTGAATACTATGGGAACATCAGTCTTCGGAATTTCCACACAAATTACGATCAATATTTGTTTCAGGGATACAAAGCAGGTCGTTTTCAAAAGGATTGGTTTTTATCGTACATACAAAAAAATGGCATTGATACAACCGGTTTTACAGAAACATTTGTTGATGAAGGTGTCCTTATGGGGATCACTGAGAAGGATGACCATACCATAGTTATATATGTGGATACGGATAATGATGAAGATTTATCCGAAGAACGTCCCCAGTTTTATCGAAGGTTCAATTCCGTGGAAGAGGAAGTCGCCGCGATAGATACGCTTAAAACCATCGAAGCACATGTTGAATATTATGACGGGACCCATGTCAAAGATATAACCATAGACATTCGTATAAATCCTTATAAAGGTCGTTTACAGTTTGGAGGTTCCCTTGCTGACTATGACTATCTTGCGGCGTCAATCTCGGGATATCGAACGGGACTTTTGGAGGTGCAGGGCTCAACCTATCATCTAGCCCTGATAAATGACAACCTGACTTCGGTATACAATCGGGCGAATACTAAAATTTTGTTGAGCTTCACCCCTGACGAGGCCATTCCAGTTTTAAACTCCAATTCAACGATCTATAAGATTGGAGATCGAATCCATATTGGGGAAACTGATATAAAATTCGCGTCCATCTCTCCGTTTGGCAACACACTGATAATTGAAAAATTAGGTGAATCTCTGATTCCTCATGGGTTGGAGATTTCCTATGTCGCACCCAATATTCTCTGGACAGACCTTCAGAACAAGAATTTTGATTTATCATCTTTAAGGGGTCATTACGTGTTATTGGATTTTTGGGGAACCTGGTGCAATCCTTGCATCGCTAAAATTCCTAATCTAAGGAAAGCGTATAAACAATATCATGAGGCCGGATTTGAAATTGTGAGTATCGCGGTGGACCAGGATATCCAAAAGGTGAAAACGTTTGTCCAAGATCACGATATGCCCTGGGTCCATTTATTTCAGGCCTTTCAGGACACCTCTGAAATCGCACCGGCTCATTTATACAAAGTGGACAGTTTTCCCACCACTATATTCATCGATCCCCACGGAAAAATCTTAGCCAAAAACCTGCATGGACAGAAAATTGTAGAAGAAATAGGCAAGTATTTACCCTAGAGTAGCGACGGCGATAGCGTTGAAAGTGTGTGGTTTCCTAGCCGCATGGTTCTACATGGTAAATTCATGAAACTTCCCTGGATTCCATTGGCCGATACCAATAGCGGATATTATTCGCATGAAATCATCAGAGAATCTTTTTGGGAAGATCCCGTAACAATTTCAAATTGAGCGTTAGGAATTCAGCTTCTGGTTTTTCTATGAATGAATTCAATCCCGTCAGGGACGAAATGTGTTTAGTCAATAATGATAAAAAACCCGTCCCATCGGGACGTAATATCAACAGCAGTCGTATCTCCATCCAATTGGGATGTAAACCAGGGATGGATTCGTTGAAAAGGATTTATTATTCCGTCCCTACGGGACTTGGTTATAGTTTGCTTTAAGGGGCTGTAGATATTCTGCCCCTAACGGGGCATTTATCTGTCATTCCGTTTGAATTTTTGCATACGATTATCCATCACCGTTTTAATAAAAGATCGAATCAGCCATCCCCTGTTTGCTTATTAAACAAATGGTACGCCCTTCCGGCAATCTCTGCCAGGGCTTTTTCTTTATCAAAACCCACAGAGTACATTATTGGGTATCACACATGTCGGCTAGACATAGAAGCTAACACTGGTAAGCATAAAGAAAGCAATTTTGAATTTTTCTTTCCGTAATTTCGCCCTTTCTATTTTTCGATCATCTAGTGGAATTCTACGATTTTCTCAACGATTCGAACGGATATTTTTCACAACTCAAAACGGAACGGTTCTATGCGGAATTTGCCGACTTTATTAACAATTTTGATTTTCCTCTCCATGCTTTCCTCCGGTTTCGGTCAAAGACCTGGCGGTCCACCGTCAGGTATGATGAATTTCGAAGGACATCTCAAGGGAACTGTTTTTGACGACAAATCCCAGGAACCCATTGAATACGCTAATATCACCCTGTTTTCGAAACGGGACAGCAGTCTGGTCACGGGAACGATAACCGACAACCAAGGTCGATTTACACTGGAGGTCACACGTCCCGGACGATTTATTCTGGAAGTGAAATTTATTGGCTTCGAGGCCCAATGGATCGATACACTGTGGATAGGGCCACGTAATCCCAATATCACACTTGCACCCATTTATTTAAAGCCTGCGGTGCTTCAAGGACAGGATGTGAATGTCACCGCTGAACGACCGGAAGTGGAATATAAATTGGACAAAAAAGTATTGAACGTCCGCCAGGAAATGACCTCCCTTTCCGGCAGCGCAATGGATGTTTTGGAAAATGTGCCTTCCATATCAGTAGATTTCAACGGGAATGTGCAATTACGCGGCAGTTCCAGTTTTACGGTGCTCATTGATAACCGTCCCACCGCGCTGGAAGCCAGTGAAGCGCTCCAGCAAATCCCGGCCACTGAAATCGAGAATATTGAAATTATCACCAACCCATCGGCGAAATACGACCCGGACGGTGTTACAGGTATTATTAATATCGTCACTCGACGAAACCGGCTGGAAAGCATTAGCGGTTTATTCAATTCCAATGGCGGATCGTATGATCAGTACGGCGGAGATTTTCTATTGGGATACCGGAGCGCTTGGGGCCATTTCTCCCTCGGAGCCAATCTGAATCGCCGAACAAATCCGGGGACTATAAAGACCGAAAACAGAACCACTTTGGGAAATGATGTAACCTCCATTATTTCTTCCGGGACATCCAATTTTCAACGCCAGTTTTCCAGCGTAAAAGGCGAATGGGACTGGCCGATGACGGAGCAGGACAATTTCACGCTGTCGTTCCGCACCGGTCTTTATGAAATGAGTCGGGGGGCGGAACAGAATTTCGCCATTAGTTCAACCACTGACCCTGCCGTTGTGGACTACACCAATAGCAGTACTTGGAACCGGAGCGGGCTCTTCTTATCGGCCACCGGTGACTACCTCCACCGTTTTGCACAGGATGGACATGAATTATCTTTGCAGTACAATTATCGCCAATTCGATGGCGACGAACTGGCAATCAACAAATCACTTGATCTGAATGGGGTCGTTTTTTCCGGACAGAAAACGACTGAAAAAGGCCCCAACCATCGCAGCCGCGTTCAATTGAATTATCTGCGGCCCCTGTCTAAAACATTACGGTTTGAAGGCGGATATCAGCTCCGTTTGGGTTCGTCGCAGGATGTCACTACTTTTGCCAATTATGATACCCTGATGGGAACGTTTACGAATTTGGATGCCTATTCCCATAATGTGTCCTATCTCAGAAATATTCAGTCGTTATACAGTATGCTTGCTCATGAAACGGATCGCATGGGTATTCAAATTGGATTTCGGGGCGAATATACCGGTCGCGAAATTTCAATAACCGATGTCGGACAAACATATACCATTGATCGCTGGGATTTATTCCCTTCGGTTCATTCCTCATGGAAAGTATCGGATAGACTCCAACTCATGGCAAGTTATTCCCGCCGCATTAATCGTCCCCGCGGCTGGTATCTGGAGCCCTTTGAGACCTGGATCGATGACCATAACATCCGCCAGGGAAATGCTGGATTGCTACCGGAATACATTAATTCCTACGAAACCAGTGTTCAAATGATGTTCGGGAAATCTGTGCTGTCGGTGGAGGGATATTATCGGAAACGCTTCAATGTCATCGAAGAATTCCGATCAATTTATCAGAACACCACCGACGTTATCTTGCACCAGTACGAAAATGCCGGAATTTCTGAAGCGGTGGGCGTCGAATCCATGCTTTCCCTGCGGCACTGGAAATGGTGGAACTTGAATTTGACGAGTAATATTTACGCGTATAGTCTCACGCCGGATGAAGGGTTCAACCTGCCAGCATCCTCCAGTTCCAATTGGTCACTAAGAGTAAATAATACCTTCACATTGGGACCGGACACCCAGATCCAGCTCAGCGGTCGATATAACAGTCCTACGGTTACTTCTCAAGGGAAACAGTCCGGGAATTCGGTTACCAGTCTGGCATTCCGTCAGAAGTTCCTGGATAAGAAATTGTCCCTCACGTTGCAAATCAATGATATTTTTCAAACGTCCCAGCGAGAATTCACTTCCCAGGGAACCAATTTCTATTCCTATAACTTAATGAACCGGGATGCACCGGTCGTGGTGGCCACTTTGACCTATAATTTCCATAATTACCGCCAAAAGCGATCTCCCGGCAACGGAAGTGATGAATCCATGGGCGACGATTTCTAACCTGGATTATTCACAACCGATGATCACTGCGCCGACGGGCAGAGATCCCGGAGAACACATTCCCCGCATCGCGGTCGCCGGGCGATACACACGGCCCGGCCGTGATCAATCACCCGATGGGTAAGACTGACCCATTCTTCCCGGTCAAAGAGGTCCATCAATTCCAGTTCAATTTTTTTCGGGTCCTTGGACGAGGTCAGACCCAAGAGGTTCATAATTCGCACCATGTGGGTATCGATGACCATCGCCGGAGTTTCAAAACATTCACCCAGAACACAATTGGCCGTTTTGCGTCCCACGCCGGGTAAAGAAACCAAATTTTCCAGGGAGTCGGGTACCTGGCCCTGGTACTCCTCTACAATTCGCAAGCTGGCGCCCTGGATACTCCGGGCCTTTTGATTGTGATATCCGCAGGAGCGGATATCCTGGGATAATTCGTCTACATCGGCACTGGCGAAAGCTTCCACCGTTGGATATTTTTTGAATAACATGGGCGTGACCCGATTCACTCGTTCATCGGTGCACTGGGCGGAAAGGATAGTCGCCACCAAGAGTTCATGGGGGGTTGTATAATTCAAGGAACAGCGGGATTCGGGATAGGCTTCCTTCAGACGCTTCGCCACCAAGGTGGCCCGTTGTTTCCGATCCAGTTTCATGGCTCCAATTGAGGTATGAAATCCCGATCAAAATCCGCCAGAGAATCCAGCTCCTCCAGATGAGCCCGATAACGTTCCACCGCCGATAGTGCCTGGGGATGAAGCCAGGGTACCGATCCGAACTGGTGTAATTTATCCAGCGCTTTCCGTGCCAGGTTCCTGGCACCGGTCAAATTGCCATTCTCCACATGGACCAAACTCACGGCAACCTGTATCAATCCATGTACCGGGGCCCGATGCTGGAGACCGCGGTCGTCCCACAATTCTTCCCAGCACTCATGGGCATCGAAATATTGACCATCCCGATAATGATCAAACCCGGTCTTTAGCAACGTTTCTTGCTCAGTGGTCAAAATCCGCCAACCGCAATGCTTCCGCTAATTGATAATGTTTCCCGTCAAAGCGCACCGTACCGGCTTCCACCTGGGGATCATGTTCGAAAAAGAGTACCCACTCTTCCTCCAACATGGTGGGCAACAGACGCTCTTTCTCCTGGACGGTAAGTAACGGATGAATATCATAGGCCATCACCCACGGGAGCGGAATATGAGCCGCCATGGGAATCAGGTCACCGGTATAGATCAGGGTTCGATTCGCGTCCCGAATGATGGGATGCATCTGGCCGGTGGTATGGCCGTAGGAAAGCTGAATATCAATCCCGGGAAGAAACGGTTCTTTCCCGGATACCAACTGGATCATGGAATTCTCTGCCAGGACCGCCCAATCCGCTTCCATAAAACTGCCTTTATCCTTTTGCGATGGTGAATTAGCCAAATCCCAATTTTCCTGGCTAATCCAATAGGTGGCATTGGGAAATGTGGGCACAACACGGTCACCTTCTAATCGGGTGTTGCCCCCCACATGATCAAAATGAAGATGTGTACAGACCACATCCGTAATGTCGTCCTCCGTCAACCCAACGTTTTTCAAGGACGATGAAAGATTCACCGTGTCCGTATCAATATTATAGATGGATTTAAATTTTTTCTGCCATTTATCCCCGTTGCCGGTATCCACTAAAATGTTCCGGCCTTCGCCACGCAGCAGAAGTGAGCGGGTGACCATCCGGATACGGTTTTGACCATCAGCCGGCGCTTTCTTTTCCCAAAGAATTTTCGGTATAATCCCGAACATGGCGCCGCCATCCAAGCCAAATTCACTGGTAACGATACTATAAAGCGTATAATTCCCGATTTTCATGACTGTTCCTTTACGTGTTTCAACACCGTTTCAATAAGGGACAATTTATTCTCATTTATCTGAGGGATCAAAAAACGAAGGGCATCCAACGTCCGGATAGTGCGATCGATGGCATCAGGGGACATCGATGATTGGTCAAGCTCGGTCAGTATCAGGTCAAGATAATCTATGGATTGACTGGATACCGTTGATTTCTTGTTAAGGTCACCAATCAAAACGTTTTCCTCCGCATCGGCCTGAAGCGCCGTGATTTCCTGCGCCAGAGCCTGGCGAATGCGAGCTTGCCGGGGTGTTTCCAGGTCCCATAGACGCCACACGGCCGCCAATCTGATGACCAAATCTCCTCGCCCCGTACGGAGAATCGGTTCCAACAATGTTTCGGGGGAATCCGAAGGCATCGCAGGACGCTCCGAGGTTATCCCCTCGTCAGGAACCGTATCAATAATTGCCAGGAGTATCTTCCAAAGAATTTCACCGGATTGACCGAAGGCCGCCGTACGTTGGGCGGCATAGAGCAACGCGGGCCATCCCGGTCCGCCGGGGACCAACGTCTGAGTGAACACTTCCAGAAGCGATTCGGGAGCCGCTGTCGCTAAAAACCACTGTCCCACCGCGGTGACCATCGCATCCGAATCTCCGGAAAACAGCGCATCCTCCACATCGGAAATAAAGAGCACACCGGAAGATCCCTGTTTTCTAATCGTCTCTAAACGAGTGGGATCCAGTGAACTCGTTTCGAATGAATTTACCCGTTCCAACGCCCATGTGAGCAACGCAAGCGGTGGATCGGTTCGGCGATCACTTAACAAATTTTTAAGGGCATTGACCATAATCAGGGGATGGTCCCCGGGATCGGCGCAGCGCTTCTCGGCCGCGCGGTTGATCAACGCCTTGATGAAGGTCATCAGCGCCTGTTCTGAGGTGGCGGCTTCCGCCAGAAGCGTCTCCGGAGCAGGAATCTTAAGCGGTGAATTCATCGATTAAACGAAAAGGTGAGGTCTGAAGGATTCAGGGATTAGTTCCCCGTTTCCGGCCGGGGTCCCAATTTGAAAAACAATTGGAAGGAAATGCCTGTGAGGCGGGAAAATTCAGACGGCAACCCGGAGGCGGGATCGATATGGGGCGTGTCCCCGTAGCGGGCAATATTCTCGGGGTCATCCCACCGCCACTTGGGATTGAACAACTGAATCAGGGGTATAGAGCTGAAATCATGGAAATACCCAATTTCATAGCCCAGGCGACCTCCGGGGAAAGACCCCAGGAGAAGGCCAATCCGGGTGCTGGTGTTTCCGCTGATACCTGACGGGATATACATACCCCGGAAAGCCCACCAAATTGATCCCGGTCGTCCCTTAAAATCGCGTGCGTAAAATTTATAATAGGTGACATCCATATTTTTATTGGGGTTTAAACTCCAGGCAATGTCTAGTACATCCCATTTTTTTTCTCGTGAATACAGGACATGTGATATGTCTATGCCGGTGCCATAAACCGGGATTCCCACTCGAAATCCAAGACTGGTTTTATCGGTAACCGCCAGGCGATACCAGCCATAGGGAAGAATATTTTCCACCGCCAGGGACCAGCCGTATTGGGTGTCCCCTTTTTGCATACGCATGAGTTCGGGCGTGGGATGAGTGGCGCATCCTACCAATATAAACAAGATCCACAATCCCAGGCCCCGGGCGATCCTGCGGCCTGAACTGGATGGCATTTTAAATCGCATTGATTACAGTAAATAAATATGTGTCAACGGACCGACTACCCTCCTTCAGGGCGAGTGATAACCTGATGTCTCGGTTCGGAGGGTAAATTAAGGATTTCCTGGGCGAAATAATTGGCGATCATCCGAACAATATCCTTAATACCGACTAAACCGACCGGGCGTCGGGCTTCATCCACAATGGGGACATTTCTAAATCCGCCCACATACATTTTATTTAAGGCATAGGCCACGGGATCGGTCATATGGAGATACTCCGGATCAGTGGTCATATAGTCATCAACCTTAACTTTGTCAAAATCATACCCATTGCCAGTGATTTTCAATAAAAAATCCCGCTCAGTCAGAATCCCCACCAGTTTGTCTTTTTTTACTACCAGAACACACCCTGCCGATTTTTCATGCATTTTATCTACGACAGTTCGTATGGTGGTTCCTAATGGAACGGTAACTGGATGGGATACTTCTAAAGAAGAGATGGGATCATCCAGAGAGATTGCTTCCTGGAAAATCTGTTCTTCTACTTGTTCCAATTCTTCCATGCGCTGAAGTTCATCATCAAGTTGATTCACAGTCTATTCCTTTCCATTTGATTCCAATAACCGGGTCTTCATGGATTATTTAAGGTAAATCATTTTTCGGCTGAACACAACGGGTAAATAATTATCCACCTGAGCTGAAATCGTAAAGAAATAGATGCCGCTGGAATGATTCAATCCACTCCAGGAATAGGTGTATGTTCCCCGTTCCATGGGTGTTTCCTCAGCAAAGGTATCCACCACACGACCTCGAGCATCCATCACATACAGGCTCACCTTTGCGGGGTGCAATAAATCAAAGGTGATGGTCGTCTGGCTATTAAATGGATTGGGGTAATTCTGATAAAGCGCAAACACTTCCGGGATATTCAAAGTTTCGGACGCAAAGATATCCGTCTGATTCGTCCGCCCCAGCGTGGGAGAACTCTCCGTCCAGGAACCACCATCCGGTTGGCGGGACAACCCTGCCAAAGCGGGTTGCGAAAGTGAAATGGAACTGGTGGGGTTCCACTCATCTTCGTTCAGGACCGCCAAAGTAAGCCAGACCGGTTTTTCAGTATTTTCCAGAACGGCTACCGTGGAATCCAAAAATGAATTTTCAGGGATAAAACCAAAGTCCACATCCCAGATCAGTTGATCATTCAGATAAACGCCCCAATGCTCGGTGACGACATTGGGATTCCAGAGTTCAACCTGGAGTTTGCCCGTATCGCGGTCCAGCCTCCACTCATTGATATACACGGGCTGAGTCTCTGGAGCCATCCAAAGTCCCGTGAGCGCCTTATCCGATTCGAAATCCACATCACCTGACAGGTAAAGATTTACGATAGGAAGACTCGGATCAAACGTCAGCCATCGGAGATGGTCTGGTCCCTGTCCGAATGATGCCAGGGACCATTCATAAGGAATGTTCAGTTGAACATCCATTCCCGGCTGCAATGAATCGGGTAATTTCAGGTTTAGTGTATCGCCCCCTGAGGCCAACCACAAGGGCTTTTCCTGAAGCCGCGCAGGATGGAGGATCGTAAACGTTAAGACGAAGCCTGAATCGGCTTCGGACAAAATTTGGTAGGGAATGGCTCCCGGTAAAGCCTCCAGAGTCTCCATATCAGACGACCAGGCCGCATTTAAAGTTTCCATGCGTTGTTCCAGGTGCTGGAAATGGGCTTCCACCCGTGCATTCCATTCTTCTGGCAACAACAAAAGTTCGTTGCGGACAACCGGCTCAACCTGTCTCAAACGTTCCCGAAGGACAATAATTCCGGAATCACTGCCCCAATCTGAAAACAGAGTATGAATCTGTTCAAGCCGATCGGGACGCACCAGGGCCAGCCAGGGATGAGACCCGGACCACTGTTCTCGTAAAATACGATCCAAATCATCAACCAGCTTTATGTCTACATTGGGATACATTGCTTGCACCGAGGTATGAAGAGTCCAACTCAGGAGATACTCAAAACTGGATGCACTGACAGAATCGGGATGGGACGTCGTTTGGGGAACCAGGCGTCGACCAAAGGGCGGCGCTACTCCGGAACTGGTGTACACCAATCCGTCACCCATATCCAATTCAATTCGATAAAAATAACGTGAATCCGCTTCCACCTCACGGTCATTAAATCTTGTTTGGTCCGATGGAAGGACCGCGAATTCCTCAAAGCCATGATCAGGAGATTTGGACCGATACAGATGAATAGTCCGGGGTTTCAAAGAATCCGGTATCTCCCAGGATAACATCAGCGACGTTTCGCCTGGCGTAACTTGCAACGGCACCCCCACATCCCGGATAATGGGGACTTGTTCGCCCAGAGAAAGGGATCCCCAGAGGAGCAAAACAAGGGTAAAAGTTGTATTGGAAAAACGCATGGTTTTATTGCCGTCCAGGCAAGAAATAATTTGAGTGATTTTTTACACCCACGCAAGCATTTTCGCACAATTCATTTAAGATAAACCAATTTATGTGTCTGCACCTGATTTCCCGTCTTCAGCATCAGAAAATAGACCCCGGAAGAGCCCCAGTTGGCTTTGACATTGTAGGTCAAGGTTCCGGAGGGAAATGAACCTGAATCGAGTGTCTCCAGAATCCGACCTTGTATATTGACAATGGACAGCGATCCCATAACCGGTTTTTCGATCCTTAGAGAAACGACGAATTCACCGTTAAACGGATTGGGCCAGGTGGAAATTGTGGCAAAAAATTCAGGCAATACATTCTGCTCTTCAGCCACACCGACAAAAGCATACTCATACGCGTCCCAATAGTTGGCAGTCCCGTACCCCACCGTATTGTCCGGTTGATTGGACTGAGACGCCGTATTCATCAGCGCTTCCCGGATTTCCATGGGAGTCCACTCCGGATGGGCGCCCACCAGGACGGCGGTGGCTCCTCCGATAAGCGGCGTTGCCAGGGAGGTGCCATTGGCATAGACGTAACTGTCCGAATTGGGATTCACGGCCACGGTCTGTAGTCCCCGGGCGCAAACTTCGGGTTTGATTCTCCCATCATAGGTGGGACCGTGGGACGTAAAATAGGCCGGTTGACCTTTGAAGTCCACTGCTCCCACGGAAATGACCGAATCGGCATCGGCGGGTGCAATCATGTAATAGGTCAGCGGATCCTGGCAAGGTTGGGCCGGCGGGGAAAGGCTACCCTCATTGCCCATGGCCGTTACACAGACCAAGCCCAGGGTTACCGCATGATCAATAGCCACGGTGGTGACGGCTGTGTTTCCATCCATATCACAATAGGTATACCAGTCCAGATATCCCAGGGAGGTGCTCACCACATCGGCGCCCCGGGCTTCTCCCCATTCCAGACCGGCCACATAATTATCTTCTTCCAATTCAATTTCCTGATCCACAATCTCTGTTTTGGCCAGTAGAAATTCAGCTCCGTAGGCCGGGCCGATTAATTCTCCCGGTTTATAGCCTGCCAGCGCTGAGAGCACCATGGTACCATGATTGTGTTGCCCGGCATCGTTTTCAGCGGTGGTTTCATTCGCGCATACGGAATCATCGTTGATCACATCCCATTGAGCGATCACATTCAGCGAATCAAACGCCGGGTGGGTTAGGTTAAAGCCCGTATCCATCACCAGCACACGAACTCCCGCGCCGTTAAACCCCAGGTCATGAAGACGGTTGATTTGGATTTGCTGAATCTGCTCGGTGGCATACCCATAGTCCAGGGATGGAGAATCCATGCTACGAGACAAACGGGGCGGCACGGGTTGGACGTCCGGTAGGGATTGGCGGCTTATCAACACGGGCTGAATCCGGGAAACGAAGGGCAAGGCTTCCACCAAATCCAGTTGCGCCTCGGTCCCTTCCACAGAAATGGCATTCAACCAACGGCTGCGATGGCGAACCGTAAGTCCCAGATTCTTGACGGCCTCAACATAGGTTGTAGAAGGCCAGCGATCCCACCAACCAGCTACCGATTGGCCCAGGCGATGACGACGGGCAACCGTCCGCGCGCTCAAGGACACAAGCGGAGAAGAAGCCTCCGGTTTATCGGTGAAAAAGATCCAGGCATGGATCTGGCTCCCAGATCCGGTTGTAGGAGTTTGGAATCGTGCCGAATCAGCGCCAAAAAGGAAAAAATTCAACGTAATAAGTACGGCCAATCGTTTCATGGTGTGAATCCCATAATGCGTTCTAAAAGTTGATCCAGGTCCTGATCATTCAAAAGGCTGTCCTGGTTGACGTCCATGAGCAGGTGCTGAAGTGAATTCACAAAGGGGCTGATCTCCAACCAGTCAGAGAGCGTGAGAGCATCGAATACATCCCATTTCAAATCCATATTGGTGTCCCCAGCCTGATACAAGGGATACCCCTGAATGGTAATATCATCCACCACAAACCCGTCCCCCTGGACATAGGAATCTGACGTAAAAATAAAGCGAATATATACATCCGAATAATTGGCTACAGGGCTTAAATCAAGAACGTCCGTCACCCACGCATTTTGATGCCCATGATATCCGGACTCCCCAGCCGGTTGCCCTCCCTGTCCGCTTCCCGGGGAGGTATACGTTCCGCCAAGGGATACGATGTTTTGCCCATTTACCGAGGCCTGAATTTGCACGAAATCCCAATTGGGTTCGATATCCCAGTGAGCGGTGAGTTGAAGGATTGGTCGGGCCAAACCCTGAAGATTCACGGGTTCTGCCAATTGGATGATATTCATGGTGTTGGGGCCATAAGGTCCCGTGGGTGAATCGGTCAAGGCGAATTGCCCTGAATAGGCATCATCGGTTAACCCCCAGGTTCCGCCACTAAGGTCCCAGTTCCCCAGGCCCGATTCAAAATCATCGGTAAAGACGATTTGCGGTCTTCCCAATATCCAGCGGACCGTATCGGTCACGGCATAAAAATCGTTTCCACTGATCGTCACGATTAAACCGGTTTCCAACCCTGGCATGGCGTTACTGGATAATTGGATTGGAATGGCTAACGTATCGATCGCTCTGGCGGGGACGTTAGAAATGATTAAGGTTCCCGTGGCGTTTTCCAGTAGAGAATTGAGGGGTTGATAGGTTAGGCTCACGGCATCGGCCGGCCGCAATCCACGATTCTCCACCTGAATCCACGCCATGGAATCAGACACCACCGCAGCCTGCAGCGCGTTGAAGGGTCTGATCCAAAGATCCGGTCCGGCGACACGGGCGAAAACCTGGTTGGCTACCAATTGATCTTCACAGAGAGGCAGCACCCGGTTTTCCGACGGCCAGAAATTGTCCTGGTAACTTCCCACCTCCGGGATATAGGAAATGAGTCCTGCCGAACCGTAGGTCCAGTCAGCGGCATCCCCGCTGACGCCATAATTGAGAAGTTCATTTCCGGTGCCCACCGGATAGTCATTCACCACGGTCATGGCCGCCCCGATGTCCCGAAACGTGGTTTCATCCGGTTCGGGTGGATAAGAGCCGTCTCCAAAAGGAAAAATCAGCACATTGCTGTAGGAATGGTAGTGCAGCACGCAGGACAGATCATGATTTAAAATGAAATCACGGACTACCTGAGTTTCCGGTTCCGAAAAGGCCGAGTCTCCCCGAAAGGTATTATCGCAGGGATAGGATGACGCTCCCGGTCCGCCCCAATCGTAATCAAAATTCCGGTTCAAATCGACGCCTCGCCCGGTTCCGGTTCCGCAACCGGTGTCACGTCGGTTCTTCCGATGCATGCCGCCGCCTTCGGGATGCTGCGTCTGATTGTAAACATACCCATCCACATTGATGATGGGGATAAACCACATTTCCCGATGATTGACCAGAAAGGTCATTTCCGGATCGGTTCCATAGTTTTCACATAGCTGCTGGGCAAAATAAAATAGGTTCATCATGCCCAACGGTTCCCGGGCATGGGTCAATCCCGTAAACAACACTTCCGGTTCCGCTTCATCCACCGTGGGATTATCAGAAATTTTAAAGGCCCAAATGGCCCGGTTTTCTATGGTGGCGCCGATGCTGTCCCGGGGACTCACCAAATTCGGATAGAGCGCGGCCAGGGTGTCCATCCTCGCCAGAGCCTCTTCCAACGTATAATTCCCCAGCATGCTTCCCAGAGGGAATTCCCGTTCCACCGCCGGTACACTGCGGGCCTGGAAATAGGCTGTCAGGTCCGGGATTTCCACGATATAGATCCATTCGGCTGATTGTAAGCGGTCCAATTCTGCGCTGGAAACCGGAATATGGAAGGCTCCTTCCCGATCCATCCAACCGTCCTCCACGGCCAGACCCAGTTCCCATAGTTCCCGATAGTCGGAAGGCTCCAGTCCGGTAAGACGAATTTGAGTATAGGGTTCCTGGGCCATTAAAATAAACGGCAGCAACCATGTCCCGATCCATGGAAGCAGTTTCGCTTGTTTAATTATTTGTGTCATAAAGGAAAAGTACTCCTGTTTTTCGGGGAGATCAATGGAGAATTCCCCTTCAATCGATGTGAACCTGTATCTGGGTGTTAAATGCTTCAAGAAAAGTTAGTTTACAAGTAGTGTGGCTCTTTCGATCTGCTTCATTAATAGTGAAGCCTTCTTTACGGTTTTTTGATGTTTAATGAATCAACCTCCTGGCTTCGGGGGCCTCCCCTTGTTTTTAAAATGAAGCATCCTTATTACTCCGGCGGAGTTTATTTGGTTGAAATTTTCACACGGAATGAGTAAAACGTAATTATTTAACTTGGAGTGTTGGAGTTCTCCTGGTCTCTAAATCCAGCTTCCTGTGTCCTTTCATAATGAACCCGTATTATCAGGAGATAACGCTGAATCGGGTCTTGCATTACTCATTACTCGTTACGCATCACGCCAAGATCATGCTGAATCGGGCCATTTATCATAGTATAATGCTATACGGGAGAAAAACACTTGAGATACTTCGTTCGCTTCGCTCCCTCAGTATGACGGAAAAAATATGGGACACTTTCAACTTTTCACTTTCAACTTTTCACTCTTCCCTTGTCCCCTCTTGATTATCCCAAGCATGTTCGATCATACGACCATCCCTGGCCCGTTTAATAACATTGCTGCATCTTTATTAATCATTGGATTTTGTTCAAACAATGTGATTAATATTCTTACAGAATTCTTACGGAGTGTAGTCTATGTACAGAATTTTAAAAATACAGTATAACACCCGCGTTTTGAGCGTTATGTGGCACATCTGCGAGATAATAACTAGTTAAATGCCAAAACCCCATACATAGATTTTCATAAATGAGATTATCTATCCAAAAATATATTAATGAACTTGAATCGATTGACCTTAATCTTAATTGGTATTTTGAAGATAAATATTACCAAGATATTATCGACTCTCAATTGAGTTCAATCCTTGAAAGGCTGGAATGGAATTTAAATAAGAATTCTAAAAGCCATATTTTTAAACAAATCCAGAGCTCCCTCTCCAACATCCAAAATATCGGCGCAAGAATTAATTTTATTATTGAGTTCTTAACAGAAGAGTTAGAAACGCATGAGTTGAAATCTGTAAGTCACTCTGAGCGGCATGACCTTATTAATAAAATTGCATATGAACTTCAAAGTTCTATGGTCACTACTGACATCAATGTTTTTCTATCTGGTTTTGGGATTCCAACTGAAGACGTTGATATCGTACAGAGCAAAAGAACTTACGTTCAAAATTTGTTAAAAAACGTTAACTCATCAGTAATTGTTAGCATAGCGACTGAGCTCAATATCATTTCTGAAAATTCTGGCATCATTTCAGTTGAATCAATGCAAGAGTTAATTAGGTCACACGACTTAAACTCCGTATTGGAGGATTTCAATCGGGCTATAAAAAACATCGAAAATGATCCTGAACAGGCTATTGCAAGTTCATCGTCAACATTGGAAAGTATTTGCAAAGCCATTATTGAGCTTGAGGGGAAAAATCTCCCCAAAAAACAAACAATGGCCACAGTCCTGGCTGACGCTGTCGCTATTGTCAACTTCAGCCCAAAGAACCATTCAGAGGGTGAAATAAAAAGAATACTTGGCGGCATCCAAAATGTAATCCTTGGTATTGGTGCATTACGGTCTGGATTTAGTTCTGCACACGGCCATGGGATAAAAAAATACAAACTTTCATGCAGGCATGTGAGGCTGCTTGTCAATAGTATGGTCACCTTTGGAATGTTTTTGATAGAAACATATATAGAGAAAAAGAAATTATAAAAGAGCATTTAACAAAGCGCTTCACCTGACCGCTATTCCGCTGCGCTCCATAGCGGCAGGTGAGCTTTGCCTACTTGCCATGAAAGCAAGTCAAAAATAAGGGTTTTAAGAAATATTTTAGATA
>CAZHTM010000030.1:12978-26589 GCA_964535735.1 uncultured bacterium | reverse complement strand
AGGACACAGAGTACACCGAGGGTTGCGGTTCATGAAGAGTGGATTGTGCCGATCTCCGATCACACCGGGAATGCTGATGTCCTGATAAGTAATTCAACCTGCTGATCTTCATTTTCTTTATACCCTCTATGCTGATTCTCCTACAGTGAAATCCGTTTTATTCCGTCCACTAATCGTCGAACTCCGAAATTTATCAGTAATGCTCTTTTTAATCCTGTAGATTTTAAGTAGGACAAAGTTTGCGCAGTGGCTATTTCAGGTAGTTTTCGAACGGCCTTCAATTCAACAACGATTTTGTTTTCTACCAATAAATCCAGGCGTTGCCCCTTGATGATTTTATTTTTATACATCACATCCACCTCCACCTGACGTTGGCAGGAAATTCCACGCAAACCCAATTCATGAATTAGGGCTTCCTCGTAAACAGATTCCAACAATCCGGGTCCCAGAAGTCTGTGGACTTCAATCGCTGCGCCAATTATTTTTCCGGTTAACGGATCTTTTGCTAGAGCATTCATCGAGTATTTCGTTGCATTACATTTTCTTTTTGCCAGTGAGAGATCATTTTTTTCTGTGTTCTCTGTGCTCTGTGGCTCATTCTTCCTCGTAGGTCTCTTTGATTGCTCCCCACAAGCGTTGGCTTTGCCTACGCCCGGATTCCAACCATGTTTCGGCCGGAATGTCCACCCATTGTTTGTCGCGGATGCGAAAGACCCCTTGAGCCATAACATCGCTTGGCAGGTCCAACCCGTATAAAAGGTGGGCGGGCCAGTTCTCTTCCGTGATGGCGGTTCGTGGGTGATAATCATAAATGGCCAGGTCAGCCTGGTAACCCGGCTCCAACCGGCCGATCTTTTTCCCAAATAAATGTGTGGCGATTCGTGGGTTGTTTAAAAATAACACCCTTAAAAGATTGACATTGGGGGCGCCACCAGCGAGATGACTACTTCGAATCAGGCTCCCTTCCCGTGCTTCGCGCAACAGGTTGGCTTGCATCCCATCGGTACCCAAACCGCTGTTTAAAGATTCCACGATTTCGCCGGGCGTGAGTCCCACACGGTTATTGGCGTTGGATGTGGGGTTGTGCACCAGCATGGCGTCGGTGGTTTTTAGTATGGGAAGGTCTTCGCTATTCAGATGGACGCCGTGAATCACCAGACTGTTTCGGTTCAGTAGTCCGAAATGATGCAGGCGATCCACAACAGAACGGTACCCTCGGTCCCGGGCATCGTCTTCGTCAGCCCGGTCTTCCGATACATGGATGTGAATGCCACCTCCCGGCAAACGTTTCACGGCCTCGGCGATGGCTTCTAAGGAAGTATCGGACAGGGTAAACGAGGCGTGTAATCCTATCAGGGGGCGAACCGCCGATGCGTTATGCGCTTCCTGATAAAACCGGAGGTTTTCCTCCAATCCTGCTTGAAATCGTTCCGGACCGTTGCGATCGGTGATTTCAAAAGCGGCGGATAAGGTCATTCCCAGTTGGTCTGCCAACTGCGCCAATTCTGTAAGAACGCCGCGGGTATCATTTGGACTGGAATGGTGGTCTATCACCGTAGTGACGCCATGTTTCAGGTGATCCAGAAGTCCGACAGCGAAGGAGGCCCGGTTGCTTTCCCGATCCAGAGCCTGATCCAGTGGCCACCAGATCCGTTCCAGAATTTCCGTGAAGTTCCGGGGTGGACTCGCTGGAGGTGGCATACCCAGTGCCAGAGCAGAATAGAGATGGGTATGGGCATTAATCATTCCGGGGAGGATTGTTTTTCCCTCCATATCGATTTGATCGGGAAACCCTTTTGGTGGTTTACCGGGTCCGATTGCCCGTATCGTCGTGCCCTGAATGACGATATAACCTTTATCGATCAGACCGGGATGGGCAAAGGGATGGATGATCCGGCAATTATTCAGAAGTAGCGTGGAATTCGGGTCTGCCATTTAAATTTCTTCTCTCAGGGAAGAATGGTGATCGGTGATTTTCCGGAGTATTTCCATGATGTGTCGTAGGGAAATCGCTGATATCCGGGTATCCACCGGGAACGTTTCTTTCCCTGGATAGACAATGAATAAATGGGTTAGGGATAAATCTTTCATGGCGATCCGCATGGATTTGGTTGTTGAAACGGTTTCGGAATATTTGATTTCGAACCCGATATTTTCCCTGCCGTGAATGAACAATAAATCCAGTTCTGCTCCGGATTGGGTGCGCCAGAAATAACAATTTCTGCCTTTGCAGATATCGATAATTTGTTCGATAACAAAACCTTCCCACGATGCTCCTAGTTTGGGATGGATATCAAGTTCGTTTTTCGTGTTGACGCCCAGAAGGAAATGGTAAATACCGCTATCCCGGATGAATATCTTAGGCGATTTGACCTGCCGTTTGGAAATATTAACATACCACGGTTGCAATTGGCGGATCATGAAGGCCTGCGTCAGAATGTCCACGTACCGGGTCGCCGTCATATACGACAAGCCGAGTGATCGGGAAATATCCGAGGCATTCCAAATCTGACCGTGATAATGGGCAAGCATGAACCAGAATCGCCGCATGACGGTTGGGGCGACATTAACGCCGAATTTCGCCAAGTCCCGTTCCAGGAAAGTTTGCACAAAATTTTCCCGCCAGGCAATGCTGTCCTCAATTGAATCTGCCAGATAGGATCTCGGAAACCCGCCCCGAATCCACAGTTTTTCGATAGTATCGTGAATTTCTTCCAGATTAAATCCGGTCATGTTGATGATTTCCACCCGACCGGCCAATGTTTCCGATACATTCTTCAGGATGTCCGGTGAAGCGCTTCCGAGGATTAAAAAATTTGTGTTCGGCTTTTTTCGGTCCGCTAACACCCGCAAAATGGGGAATAATTCAGGTCGCGACTGAATTTCATCCAGAATAATCAATCCACTCCTGTCTTCCAGAGCCGTCATGGGATTTTGCAAACGGGTGATGTCCCGTGGATTCTCCAAATCGAAAAAATGGGCCTGATCCCAATTTTGGGCAATGGCTTTGGCCAACGTTGTTTTGCCGCATTGACGCGGACCCAGGATGGACACAATAGCACTCCTGTTGAGCGCTTTTTTAACGTGAGCTTGTAATGTACGGCGATTTATCATGGAATGTTTCTTGAATATTACACAAGCAGTGTGCAATATTCAAGAACATTGACCTCCGGTTTCTTACCTACAGATTCTTCAATATCTCGAATATTTTGTCCGGTGTAATGGGAATTTCACGCACTTGAGCACCCAGGGCGTCGCTCACGGCGTTGGCGATGGCTGCGGCGGTGGGAATAATGGCCGGTTCACCGATTCCCTTGGCGCCCCAGGGACCATCCGGCTCAGGATGTTCCACGATCAAGGTCGTAATCTCCGGGACATCCAGGGCGGTGGGGAGTAAATACGTGGTGAGATTATCGGACAAAACCTGACCGTCCTTCAAAATAAATTGTTCCGTAAGAGCCAGCCCCAATCCTTGAGCCACGCCCCCTTCCACCTGACCTTCAATGCCCGCCGGGTTCACGGCCCGTCCCACATCATGGGCCGCCCAGACGTGGTCTACCACCACCTGGCCTGTGAGGGTGTCTACGGTAACCTGGGCGATCTGTGTGGCAAACGAGTAGGTAAAATAAGCTTCTCCCTGTCCCGTCTCTGGTTTGAAATTCAACCGGGGGACATGCCACCACCCCAAGCTCTCCATGGGCTGGTTGTTCAAATACAGGGCTTCGGCCAAAGCGTCAAAGGTGAGGAAATCTCCCGAGGAAGTGTCGATCGCCTTATCCCTGGAGATTTCGATGGATTCCGGTGAAGAATGCAGGGTTTCAGCGGCAGTGGATTTTAAAATGGGCAGCAGAGCGTCCGCAGCCTCTCGGATGGCGTTGCCGGTCATGACCACATTACGGCTGGCTACGGCGGGGCCACTGTCGGGTACCTGGCGGCTGTCGGTGGGCAAAACCGTGATGCGCTCCGGATCGATTCCCAGTGCTTCGGCAGTCATTTGTTTCACCACTGTCAAGGCGCCCTGTCCCATTTCAACAAGACCGAAGGCTACCGCCACCGATCCATCCCGTGCTAAAGACAATTTCACGCCTGCGCCATCCAACGCCCACCCAGCGGCGCCCAGGCAATTACCGTAATGAATAGTTCCAATGCCCAAGCCCGTTCGGTAACGCGAACCGGAAGCCGTCTCAACTTTTCGCGGCCATCCAGCGGCCTCCGCGGCACGCTGAAGGGTCTCTTCGGCGCCCACGCTGACCATTAACCGTTGACCGGTGATGGTGGTGTCTCCGACTCGCAGGAGATTCTTAAGGCGTAATTCCAGAGGGTCTAATCCCAGCTCCTGGGCAATAACATCCATCATCCGTTCATGTCCGAAAGCGGCCTGGGGAGAACCGAATCCTCGAAAGGCACCCGTGGGAGGATTGTTGGTGTAATAGGAATTGGACACCACCTCCACATGAGGAATGCGATAAGGTCCCAAGGCCTGTATGGAGGAACGGTAGGAGACCACGGTGGACAAGGTGGCGTAGGCACCGGCGTTTTCTTCCAATAGCACCTTTGCCGCCACTAGGGTTCCGTCGTTCATCACGCCCACCTGGTAATGCATTTGAAACGGATGTCGTTTACTGGTGAGTTGTATATCCTCTTCACGGGAATACACCAAGCGTACGGGGCGTTTTAAGAGAAGAGCAGCCACGGCTGCTCGAGCGCATACTTCCGAGGGAATGTCTTCCTTCCCTCCAAATCCGCCACCAATGGGAGCCTGTTTCACCCACACCTGACTGAAGGGAATGTTCAGGGCGCCGGCCACCGCTTTCTGAACATAAAATGGGCATTGGATAGATCCGATGATGGTTATGCCGCCTTCCCGCGCAGGGACGGCGATACAGCCCTGGGGTTCCAGATAAAAATGCTCCTGAAAGGGCGTGGAAAAGCGGGCGTCGATCACCCGGTCCGCGAGAGCAAACCCAGCCTCCACATCCCCATTTTCCACCCGATGGGAGCAAGCCAGATTGGTTTCATGTATAAACGGTCCGGATGCATCCCGGGCTTCATCAATCGTAAAGACTGCCGGTAAAGGATCAATGTGAATCCGGATAGCCTGGGCCGCTTCCCGGGCTGCCATCCAGGATTCCGCGATCACCAGTCCGATGGAGTCCCCCACGTACCGGACCACAGAATCTGCCAAAAGCGGCTGATCCTGAATGATCACGCCCACCTGGTTTTTACCGGGAATATGGTTAGCGCCAATGAATTCAATGAATCCGGGAATGGAGCGGGCCGGCGTCGGGTCCACCGATTTCAGCCGACCAAAGGGAATCGGCGAGGTAACTGGAGCGGCATAGACCATGCGGGGAACCGTCAAGTCCGGAGTGTATTCGGTGGCGCCGGTAACCTTTCCCGGAGCGTCCGGCCGAATCAAGGAACGACCAATGGTTGAAAATGAACGTGTTTTTGGATTCACGACAGACTCTAAAAAGTCGTGGAAATTAGGACATTTCCAGGGGAGAATGAACAAGCGACTTCCTCTTCTTCCGGCGATCGTTTGGGCGGGAAATGAATGGAACGGTCCGATACCCGTATATTTGCTTATGGATTTTATCCCGCTTTTACCCAAGGAAGAGAACCGCCCGCCAGGAACTTGTATTGCCTTTTTAGGCGGCGGTGGAAAAACCAGCCTCATTCAGCGTCTGGGAACAGAATTGGCTGAACAGGGAACGGTACTTCTTACCGCCCTGACCAAATCGGGACCGCATCCCGAATTGAACCCAATATTCCTGAAAGAGCCGGAGGTTCTGGATTCTCTCTCCCAGTGGAAAACGAACCCGGTATTTTTGATGGGGTCTCGTATTACAGAAGAAAAATACCAAGGAATAGAGGCCAAGGATCTGGACCGAGTTCGTTACCTGGCAGATATCACACTGGTGGAAAACGATGGCTCCCGCAATTTACCGTTAAAGATTCACACCGATTATGATCCGCCGGTGCCATCCTTTGTAAAGACGGTTGTGATTGTGGTGGGCGCCGACACGGTGGGCCGGCGTCTCGTGGATATTGTCCATCGACCGGAACGGTTTTGTGAACACTGGGATTATGGATTGACCGAACCCTTGAGTCCGGAATTTATTGCCCAGGTAGTAACGTCCCGTCGGGGGTATTTGTCGAAGGTGGGCACGGTTGAAGATATACGATATTTTGTAAATAAAGCAGACGTGAATAGAGCAGCGAGCCAACGCTTAGCGCACTGCATTCGGGAGCAATCGGACGCACCTGTATTCTGGGGCAGTGTTAGGGAAGAATGGTGGCGTCCGGTTTAGTCCGGAATTATCGCTATACGAATTCCACTCCTTCAGTTGTTTGAAAACCTGTAATCGCCTTACGTTCCCTCCACAATTGAATGGAAATAATGCCCAGCGTGCCCATGATACTCACAGCGGCGGGATGTTCCTCCCGTCATCCGCCCAATAAACTGTTATTACGTCTTGGCGATCGGTCGGTCATTTCCCAAACCGTGGCCGCTTTTGTCGGGCTTGTGGACCCTTTGATTTTGGTAACGGGACACAATGCGGATCGGCTCACGACCATTGTTACACGGGATCATCCCGGCACCGTCACCTGCGTTTACAATCGGAATTACAACCAAGGTTTGTCCACTTCAGTTCAAGAAGGACTGAGCACCTTAATGAATTCGGGGACTGGTGTAGGGTTTTGCAATGGGGATCGACCGTTTATTCGCCGGGAGACGGTGGCTCAATGGATAGACGCCATTCAGAAAGCAATCGATAAAATCGTGTTTCCTGTGTTTCAGGATCAACCGGGCCAGCCGATTTATTTTCCTTCCGACCTGGTGGATGAATTCAGTCACATTTCCGGTGATGAGGGTGGCCGGTCGATCCGGGATGCCCACCGGGAACGCTGGCACCCCATATCTGTAAAGGACCGGGGAGTGATTGGGGACATGGACCGGTATTTGGAGGCGCAGGAATGAAGGTTTGGGTACGGGGAGCGGGAGAATTGGCCAGCGCCACCGCCTTGACGCTCCACAATTGTGGGTTCCAGGTTTTGCTCACGGAATTAGCCCTGCCACTGGCGATTCGACGCACCGTGACCTTTAGTGATGCCCTGTTGAATGAAGTGGCTTCAGTGGAAGGTGTGACGGCTCGGCGTGTTTCTTCATTTAAACCCGATCTATGGGACTGGTCGGAGGAAATGCCCATTGGGGTAGATGACCCGATGGCGGTTCAGGCTTTGCATCCGGATGTGGTGGTGGATGCACGGATGCTCAAACGTTTCCAAGGCGATTTCCGTTCCTGGGCTCCGTTAGTCATTGGGTTGGGACCTGGATTTGAGGCGGGAGTGGATTGTTCGGCCGTGATTGAAACCCAGCGGGGTCACGATTTGGGACGCGTCATTTGGTCCGGTACGGCCCAGCCCAATACCAATGTTCCCGGGAAGATTGGCGGTGAAACCCGGAAACGGGTACTCTACGCACCTGCAGATGGAGTCCTGAGATGGGATGTGGATTTCGGAACGCTGGTGGATGCCGGTGCTGTATTGGGTTGGATCGGTGAATCAACGGCAGTTCGCACCGTCATCGGTGGCTTGGTCCGGGGCTTGATTTCTCCGGCAGTTCCCATAACTCGGGGATTGAAAATAGCCGATGTGGATCCCCGAGGCCGAAAGGTGGACTACCGCACGCTGTCGGATAAAGCCCGGTCAGTTGCCAGGGGATGTTTGGAAGCTATTTTGGTGGCGCAACAAAGAGGATGGGTATGATAGAAGTCAATGTATGTGAACAACTGGTTCAACTTCCAGACACAACACCGGCGGTGCTCTGTAGTTTGGTAGAATGGAAAGGATCGGTGCCGCGGAAGGATTACCCCGTGATGGTGGTAACCCAGGATAAAATTTTAGGGACGATCGGCGGCGGGAAAATGGAATACGATGTCATTACTTTAGCCCGTGACCTCCTGGGAAGCGATGAAGTGAGCCTTCAGAGATTTGAGCTTACGAATCGGGAAGCTTTGGAGGAAGGAAGTCTCTGCGGAGGTACGACCCGGATTCTGCTGGAGCCGTTTTCCACTGCCGTACAAACCGTTTTTCGCGAACTTCATCAGCGGATGAAAACCGGCGGCGGTATTTTGGTCACGAAATTGAATACCGGTGAACCGCTCACGGTGGAACGATTTATTCTAGAGGAGACATCCACGGGAAAAGAAGATCAGGAATTTAGGCGTCAGGTAGAGGTGGTTCTGCAATCCGGGAGACCCCAGTCCTTTCCGGAGGATGATCAATTCTTACTAGTGGAGCGGATATTGACGCCTCCGCGGTTCCATATTTTCGGAGCGGGACATGTGGGCCAGGCCGTGGCAGATCTGGCAAAATTTATCGAACTTGATACGGTGGTCTATGACGATCGACCGGACCTGCTAAGTCCGGATCGGTTTCCCCAAGCCCATCGGATATTGTTGAATTACGAGCGCACGTTCGAGGAACAAATAATCCTAAATCGGGAAGACTTGGTTCTGGTGGCCACTCCGGGTCATTTTCATGATTTGGAATTACTTCGTTGGGTCTTAGGGCGTCCTTGTGCTTATGTGGGCCTCATCAGCAGCAAGCGAAAATGGGCCATTTTACGGGATCAACTAATCAAAGAGGGACACGACGAACAGGCGGTGGATCGAATCCATTCTCCGGTGGGATTGAATATCGAAGCGGAAACGGTTCCGGAAATTGCCGTGAGTATTCTTGCGGAGGTAATTCTGCATTTACGCAAACGAGGGAAAGATCGGACCAAAATTCATGAGGTCTAGAGTTTTATTCACCGGCGGGACCGTGGTAACCACCGAGGGAATGAATTCAGTCAATGTATTGATTGAAGGGGAAATTATCCGTGCTGTGGAGCCTGGATTGGATGTTCCAGCTGACCGCACGGTGGATTGCACCGGAAAACTTTTGTTTCCCGGAATCATCGATCCCCATACACACATGGGTATTCCCATCAAAGATATCTGGTCGGCGGATGATTTTAATTCCGGCAGTCGGGCCGCCCTCCAGGGCGGAGTCACCACCATAATCGATTTTACGGTCCTGGAGCCAAACCAATCCCTGAAAGCGAGTTTTCACACCCGGCGGGATTTGGCGCGAGTATCCTTGGTGGATGTGGCGCTTCATGTGAATTTGACCCGATTCAGCGAAGACCTGCTCAATGAAATTCCCGATCTGGTAGCGGATGGGGCGGTCAGTTTTAAGGTGTTCACGACCTACCGGGAAGCGGGTATGATGTTGGACTATGATCAAATTCGGACGGCGGCGGAGCGGATTGCCCGCGCCGGCGGGGTGTTGATGGTCCATGCCGAAGATGATGCCATTCTGCAAAAAGCCTTGATTCCCTTATTGAACCGAAAATACACGCATCCCCGATATCACGGACAAAGCCGCCCGGATGCGGCCGAAGCGGAAGCGATTCGGCGGGTAGCAAACATAGGTATTCAAACCAATTGTCCTGTCTATGTGGTACACCTGAGTTCTGCCAGGGGATTAGCCGCCGCCCAGGAAGGAAACGTGCTGGTGGAAACCTGTCCCCAATATCTTTTACTGGACGATCGCTGTTATGACCGGGAAGACGGCGCCATGTTTGTGGCCAGTCCACCTCTGCGCAAACCGGCCGATAGCGAAGCTTTGTGGCAAGGTATTACCGATGGGACCATTCATGCCCTGGGAACCGACCATTGTCCCTTTTGTCGGAAGGATAAACCAGCGGGTTTGCCGTTTCAGGATATTCCCAACGGTATGGGCGGCGTGGATACCCTGTTTCCTGTTCTCCTGACTCAATTTTTAGATCGTGGATTGTCGCTACCGCGTTTAGCATCCCTTCTAAGTAGGAATCCGGCCGAAATATTTGGATTGTACCCCCAAAAAGGCGCTATTACTCCCGGCAGCGACGCCGATCTGGTGATCGTGGATCCTAAAAAACGGAGTACTGATTGGATGGATCAACGGCTATCGCGTACCGACTGGACCGCCTACGCCGACTTTCCGGCCATCTTTCCGGACCAGGTCTGGCGCCGGGGCGAATTGATGTACATGAAAGGAGCGCTGGTGGGGAAATCAAACGGACGATTTATTCCGGGGCATCGTCCCCAGTGGGACGTTATCAATTCCAGGCTAAAGTAACCCGCTGTAAATTATAAGAATTATAAGGCTCAAACGAGTCGTCGTCCCCGGAGAACTGAATGGCGGTAGGTCCGAAAACGTCGTTTTTTTCACCATGAGGAAGAGATCAAAACATGGTCATCGTGACACCGACTTACTCCGAAATATTGTTGCCAAGGGGTAGTATATCGAAATCCTCAATTGTACAATAAATCAGGGGTTATTCCGAATCTTGATTAAGGGAACAATTCAGGCATGTGAGCAGATTGCCTCCACAGCACGTAATCATACGTGAGTTGACTATCATTGATCCTCTGAACCAGGGGAGTCTGAATCTCTATTTTCACATTCAGATTTTCAGGAATATGCAACCCCATTTGGGGAGTGGCGAATAACCAAGAACCTCCCCTATCCCGTGTGTTGCGACTAACGATTATTCCGAAGATCGCCGGGCTGATTGGATAGCTGTCCGGAGATCCTGAGCCCGGGGATACCGGGGATTGCGTTTTAAAAGGGTATCCAATTCTGCCAGGGCCTGTTCCCATTGCCCCAGACGTAGATAGGTCCCGGCCAGATTGTAGCGGATCTGGTCATCATCTCGGGATTGCTTCGCCCGAGTGAGCCAGAGCCGGGCCCGATCGGTTTGCCCGCTATTCAAAGCATAGATACCATACCACTTCTGCACGAACGGATCGTCCGGTGCCCGTTGGGATAATTCCGCCAACAGAGCCAGAGTACGGTCGGTTCGGGAGGTTTTCATGGAGGCTGCCACCCACGCCTTCCACACCGGGATATCATCGGGATATTGGTTGACCAGGGCCCTGCATTCGGCCACCGCTGCTTCGGCCTTTCCCTGTGATTGCCAGTATTCGGCCAGAGCCCAGTGCCCTTGACGATAAGAAGACTGCCCGGCGAGCATTTTCAAGGCGACCTCTTCTACCTTGGAGTGGGGACGGAAATCGGCCAGGGTCAACCCTGGCGCAGAAGTGAAAGGGGGATTGGAAGTGAGAATTTGAATTTGAATCCGGGCCACAGTCTGATCCAGAGCGGTCAATCCTGCCCAGTGGATAACGGTGGAATCGGGGATGTCTGTCTTGGCCTGGGGAACAGAAAGTTTAAAACGGACCGAAGGAATATCCGGCAGTCGGGAAGCGATCTGCCGGGCAAGGGTGGCGTTTCCTTCCATGGTGAAATGGACGTGTTCCAGAAAGGGTGAAGGTTCCGGCAATCGGGACGGAGGAAATCCGAAAAAGAACGAATCTACATCCGCTAAATAGGTCCCTTCCCGGGAACGGAATTGCCGGAGGACCGCATTGATTTCCGACGGTGCCCGAAAGCGAATCCCGTCTAAATCCCTAGCTTCCAGAAAAGCACGGACAGCCCGGGTAGTGTCGCCCGAGTGCCAAAGTGCTTCACCGACGGCATATGCCAGGTGGGGATTTCCAGGCATCGCCTCACGAAGAGGCGATAGAAGGTCCAGTGCTTCTTGCCATTGTTTATGGGCTAAGGCATTTTGAATTCGGGTCCAGTCGGGATGGGAGTGAAGGCGGGGTGACACCGGTTCTAAAGGCGGCTGTTCGGCGATATTGGAGGTGACTGTGGCCAGAATAACCGGTACGGAAGCTGCGGCGCTACGGGTCAAAACATCATCCATATTTTTTTGAAAGGCGGTAATAGTACGCCGAAACAAAGTCGAATTTTGATCAATAGGCGACTGATGGTACATCCGGGTCATGAGCGGCCGGGGATCGGTCGTCCGGTTTTCTGGAGACACGAGTTCCTGAATGACCTGATATAGCCGTAGACGATGCAATGCCAAGACAGCCAGGGTCAGACTCCGCTGCCCCTTGAGCCAATCCGGTAATCCCACCGTTGAGGCGCTACCGAATGCACCGTAAAATTCATTGTGACCGCAGTAAATCACCAACAGATCCGGATCCAGGGCCAGGCAATCGGGGAGCAGGTCCCGAACGGTATAGGAATTCACTGCTGTCAGACCCGCATTAATGATTTCAATGTTTTGGTCGGGATACTGAAGTTTTAGTCGGGTTTCCAGAAGACTGGGAAACGATCCGGAATAGAAGTAGGGGAATCCGGCAGTGGTCGATCCGCCCAGGGTGATGATGCGGAAAGTACCGGGCGCTTTCTGGCGCGGAAAAGAGCGATCCTGTCCGAAACCCGTCATGGATGATATGGGGAAATACCGGCGACCCACTTCTGGATTCAGAAGTACATAACCGGGGCGCTCCGGATCGGGAATTACAAAATCAAGATTCGGCCCGGGATAGAAGACCCGAAGCATGCCTTCGCCCAGCCCCAAAAGGGCCAAGGGTAAAAGGACCAGCCCCAGACGAAATAGAACGGCTTTCCAGAATCGGCTCATGGCCGGGAACGGGCGGTCACCAATTTTCGGTGAAAGGCCTGAGCGGCGGGATCCTTTGGTGCCAGTCGCAAAGTAGCTTCAATCGTGGTTAGGGCGTTGGCCGTGTCTCCGGTTAGGAAATAGGCGCCGCTTAGATTGTACAGCAATTGGGGATCCCGTGGCAACCGACGGCGGGCCTGTTTCAGGTATCGCAAAGCTCGAGACGCAGCACCACGCTCCAGCCAAATTGTTCCAGCCCATTTGGCGGAAAAGGGATCGTCCGTAAGCCGGAGGGTGGTTTCCAGGACCGGAAGGGCGGCGTCGAAATTCCGATGCTGGATATACAGCCGGCCCAGAGCTAGCCAGGGGCTTTCATTCTGGTGAAAGGTTTCCGCCAAAATCCGGTATTCCCGAACGGCCCGCCGCCACTGGCCGGTTTTCACATAGTGCCGGGCGGCTGCCACATGGGCTTTTTCATAATTGGAATCTCTCTTCAAGACGGACAGGGCCAAGCTGTCTTCAAAGGTATCCGCGTGGAGATCCTGAATGGTTTTAAAGCGGCCTTCCGGATTAAAAGGCCAGCCAGCCATGAGAATATCCAGACGATACCGAGCCAGGGAAGAATCCAAGGCACTCACCGCCATTGCGGTATAAAGGCTGTCGTCATTTACCGTTGTTTTAGAGGGCGGGAACAGGGAGGTTACGGTCTTGGCAAATCCTTTCCCCATTAAGAAATATCCGTCCAGATTGGGATGCAGGTGTTCCCAGATCAAGGTATGACCGATCAGTTGATGGGGGGACGCGGCGGTAAAGAAGGAATCGATGGGGGCCACGCGGGCATGGGGGTAGGTCGCGGCCAATGTGCGAATCACGGTATTGAAATCCGAAGGCGCCCGGAAGCGGAGACCATCCAAATCTTTGGCCCGAATGAATTTCTCCCGCGCCTGATCCCAACGTTTCAGTTGGGTATCCACCTGAGCCGCCTGGAAAGCCAATCCCGCCAGAGACGGATACTGCCGCTGGAGAGAATCCAGGATCGCGGACCGGCGTAAAGGGTCCTTTCCTTCAGTGAGAAGCCGGACCTGGTCTAAAATAGC
>CAZHTM010000030.1:7224-12878 GCA_964535735.1 uncultured bacterium | reverse complement strand
CTGAAGTTGGGTCAGCACGGCGGACCACAATCGAAACAGGCGCAATTTTTTTAACTGCAAATAGGCCAGGGTTAACTGACGGCCCGAACCCCAAAATGGCTGTTGGGAAGACCCAGTACCCAGGGCGCCATAGAATTCGTTGTGTCCCGTGTAAAGAATCAGGGCGTCTGGTTGGTATCGGAGGCATTCACGGGCGAAATCCCGAACCGTGTAGGTGTTCACAGCGGTCATTCCCAGGTTGATCACTTCTACGGTCCGGTCCGGGTACAAAGCGGTTAACCGGGCGCGGAGCATGGCCGGGAAGGATCCGGAGTACAGGGTGGGATAACCGGCTGTAGTGGAGCCTCCCAGGACAAAAATGCGCAAACCATTGTCCGGCTTGGTTTTTAAAAAGGCATCCTGCGTCCCGAAGGCGCCGAAGGACGTCCCGGAAAAATAAAGGCGCCCTACGGCTTGATTGACCACCAAGTACTGGTCGTTGAAAGGATCGGGGATGAACAATCCCCGCGATTCTTCCGGGGTCCAGACCAGCCGAAGTCCCCCCTCCAAGAGAAGGAGCAACAGAATCGGGATTAGAGCCAGACCCACATAAAAAACGGGGCGGTTGGATGAGTGTGTGGTGGTTGGTGCCATAATTCGGGGAGAAATTAAAACCGATATAAATAAAAACGGGCTTCCGAAGAAGCCCGTTTATCGGAAACAATGAGGATGAAATTACCGCAGTAACGTCATCTTCTTGATGGCATGAAAGTCCCCAACCCGTACTTCATAGAAATACACTCCACTGGGAACCGCTTTTCCGGATTGATCCAATCCAGACCACCGCAGGCCATAGACACCCGGTTGGGCGAAATCGCGGTTGTACTGGAGGACTTCCTGGCCCAGGACGTTGTAAATCGTCAAATGGACCAGACCGGCTTCCGGTAAGGTGAATTTGATTTCTGTTTCGGGGTTAAAGGGATTCGGATAGTTCTGCTCGAGGGTAAATTGCTTGGGCAGTTCTTCCGGATCTGTGCTCACCGTATTCAAATCAGGTGGTGTTTCCACTGTGAGCGGAGGATCGTCGGTCCAGGTATCCTGCGGGAAGACATAGCTGGACGGCCAGACCGGCCCGGCATTGGAAATGCTTTCCGGCTGAATGAACCGGCAGCGGAAACGACCGAAACCAAAGCCACCGCCTTCTTCCAGTTCATTACTGGGGCCGGCGAAATGATAGACATACACCCAGGAATAAGGCGCTTTACCCGTATAGGAGACCGTACGGCTGTAAATGCCGTCTCCCGCCACAGCGTCACCGTTAGTGCCATCATCCACCATGATCAAATCATCAAACGGCCGACTCTCCGGGAAGTATCCCGTCAGATGGGCGGCGATGGGATCTTTGATGTACAACCAGAGGGTATCGGTTGCGGGATCAAAGAGGGTGGCAGAGGACATATCGACACTGAAGGTCAGATCAATGGTCTGTCCTTCGGGGATAATTCCATCGAAAGGCAGATCCATGTAATATTCCAGACCAATTTCCTGGATGGCATCGGGATTGCCTTCAAAGGTGTAGGGACGGTTCCCGGCACCATAGGTGGGTGGGACTTCATATCCCCAGTCGGCATTCCAATCTACATTGGGGTAGGGTGATCCCAGGGCATCCAGGGATTCCGTGCTCCACTTGATGTAGTACTTATATTCGTCTTCCGTGTTGGGGAAATTGGTGATGGGAGCAGCCAGTTCGTAGATGGTTTCTCCCGGGATCCGGGTCATATTCAAATTGGATCCGTCGGGAAGCGCAGTGCTGGCCCAGCCGTTAAAGCCACCCCGGACCTGGACCGTGTCATTCCGGACTACACTGAAAATACCCAGATCTTCATAGGCTGACATATCCACGGTGAAATAGACATAGGCGGTAACAATTTCTTCCGTGGTCGGTGGCTGATCGTTGAAGTACTGGAAGGCCAGGGTGGTATCCTGGTGAATGGTAGCAGTGCGGTTGCCGATATCTCCTTCCCACACGGTTCCACCGGAACCAGCGTAGGTAAATTTGTATTCGATACTAAATCCGCCGGCTATTGTGTCAGGAATGGTTACGAGACCAGACCAGTAATCTGTGTCCCCTTCCCGGGTCAGGTTGTCGCCGCCGCTCCATCCATTGAAGGATCCACGGACGTCCACCTGTTCCCCGTTGTAACCGAAGGGAATCTGTCCCGCCATGTTAACCCGGAACCAGATGTCCAGATCATCGGTGGGAGTGAAGGGTGCCTGATCATCCCAGTAAGCCACTGGCAGCACTGTATCGGACGAAATCGTGGCGGTGCGGTTGCTGATGCCTTCCCAGAATTCCTGATCGGCCAGGCTGGTATAGCGGAATTTGTATTCTATATCGACACCATCAGTAGTCCCGATAATGTCCACGGTTTTGGACCAATAGTCCCCAGCGGCACTCAAAGTGTCATTCTGAGACCAACCGTTGAAACTTCCGGAGACATAGAATCCAGCGACTGTGGAATCGGTTAAATTATCTTGGGTGGCGGTGTTCACCGTGAAGGTGACCGAGAAGGTATCCACGGTAGCGCCAGTAGGTGGTTCATTGTTGAAGTATACCCAGGCCAGGGTAGTATCGTTGGCGGCCGTGAAGGTCCGGTTGTCGATGCTTTCCCAGTTGGTAGCACCGTCGGAACCGGTCCAGACAAATTTATATCCCTGGGCACCGGGGAGCATGGAAACCTGACCGGACCAGAAATCGGTATTGCTTTCCTGGGTCAGGTTGGACCCAGCGGACCAACCATTGAAATCGCCGCGAACGTCAACCTGTCCGCCATCATAACCTATAACACCGGACATGTTAACCCGGAACCAAACATCAACGGAGTCGGTTTCCGTGTAAGGTGCGGAACTGGGTCCCCAGAAATGGAGAACCGTCGTATCGGTGGCCGGTACGGTCAGCGAACGGTTGGGATCTCCTTCCCAGGTCAGATTGCCCAGCGCATCGGTATGGGTAAATTTATACTCCACCGTCTCACCAGCGGTTAAACTTAAGGTAGTGGACCAGTAGTCACCGCCTACATTAGTCAGTACGTCAGCATCGGACCATCCATTCATACCGCCACGAATGTGGACAGTACTGGTGGAATCGGTGGCACCGTCGCCATACGTTGACATATTGACGGTAAAGGTCACGTTAACACCCCAAGCAAATGAGACCATGGTAAATACAAGGAGCCCCATTAACGCTTTTTTCATGTTAGACCTCTTTATTTTTATTGGGAATTCCTGATAAGTATGATTGCAATCAGATATCAAAACAGTGACTCACTTCTGAGTTACGTTTTGAAATTCGGGTGAAATTTAGGTGTGCTTTGTAATTATGACAAGGTCAAATCGTTCGAATGACGCTTGGGAAAATTCGGGCTAAAAGACTAGTCGGATCGCCAATTTGTGTACGGTATTCAAATGCACAAAGGATTCAAAAGCGTAATCCGCTTCCAGGGTCATGGACCGGTTCACGGGAACTTTCAGTCCGCCACCCAGGGTAAATTGTTCTTCCCCGTCCTTTTGATAAAGGGACTTCAATCCACCCCGAATGGCCACCAGATCATCCATGAGAGACAGTTCCGCCCCGACATTCAAGTATTCGGAATTATCATTGGGATGAATTCCATCCACGGCCCAGGTGAGGCGAACCGCATCCCGGTTCAGCAATTCACCGGAAAGGCCAACCCGGAGAAGCAGGGGCAAATCAAACCGATCGGTGGCTAGGTAGGCGTTCACGCTTTCGTTATTGCCATTGTGGAGGGGGTCGATATCCTTGTTCACCAACAAGTCCTTACCGGTCATCTGAAGTTTTTGACCAAAATTGCTGATACTAACTCCAAACCGGATGTCCCGAAACGGCGTTAGGAAGAGAGTGCCCAAATCCATAGCCAGTCCTGAAGAGGAACTTTGGGAAATGTATTCGTTGATGTATTTCACGGTTCCACCGATACTGAAACGGTCCGTGAGTGCCCGGGCGTACGTCAATCCAAGGGCATAGCTCCCGGCTTTGAATGTTTCCCCGGTTCCTTCCTCGAAACCATATCGGGTGACCTCCATGTCTTCCATGGTCATGGCCGTCACCTGCAGGCCCACAGTGCCTACGCCGGGAATGGGTTGCACATACCCCAGATAAGTGAAGGCAATGTCCGCAATCCAGCGAGTACGGTTGACCAGCAACTCAGAGCGTTTCAACTGGACGATGCCACTGGGATTCCAGTACATGGCAGACGCGTCATCTGCCAGGGACACAAATGCACCTCCCATACTTACGGCTCGGGCGCCGGCACCAATTTTTAAGAATCCGGCGGCCGTGGTCCCGGTCTTGTTAACATTTTGAGCCCCCAGGCCGGTCAGGAGGACCAGGATCAGAATGAAGAACGGTTTAATGCTTTTCATGGCGCATCCTATTTAATGACGGCAAATTTGCCGATATGTTCACCCAGGATTTTCCCGGAAGCGGGATCATCCGCTTCTACATGGAAAACGTAGACGCCGTAAGCGGCGGCCAGATTATCCTTGGTCAGCAAATCCCATTCCGCCGTGCCCTCAAATTGGTCAGAATCGTGACGGATAGTCCGAACCAGTTCACCGGAAACGGTGAAAATCCGAATGGTGCAATGGGGTGGAAGATGGTTGAAATGAATGGATCGGGGTCCCCGGCCGGAAGTGAAACGGTTTTGCGGTTCCCAGGGGACTGCCGCTACGTAGGGGTTGGGTACCACCTTGATGTGTTTCATCTGCGCCGCGATCTGATTTTGGTCCACCCGGGGTGCCGAAGTAGTGAATTCAAAAATGTCGGTTGAAAGGAACGGTTTATTAATGAAAAGGAAAACCGTGTCTCCCGGCGCCGGTCCATAGATATGATCTGTTATCCAAGGGCGAGGATAGTCCATTTTGAATACCCAGGACGGGTAGGGTTCGCCGTCCTTTTCATTGTCCAAAAATACTACCCAGTCGGTTTCCACGGAGTCGGCATCCAGAAGTCCGTTCTTTTCGCTGCTTTCAAAAGGCGAATAATCACCAAAAGCGAACGGAATCCGTTCCCAGTCCACTGAATCAACACCCGTGAGTTGGGTCCGCTTTTCCACGTGGAAATTCACATCCCGGGATTGGAAGCGAGTAAACCCAGCACGGTAGCTGACAGAGCGAGTCAGACCTGTGTCTACGGTGGTCCAGGTATAAGCTATTTTCAAGGTTTGAATCACCACTGCATCGGGGATATCCATCGTCCATTGGGTTTCGGAGGTGTAACTATCGGTGGCGGGACCGTCCGGAGCGGTGTAGTAGTGGTAGGCCCCGTCCGTATCTTGGACCGTAAGAGTGATCCCTGAGACGGTGTTACCACCATCCCCGCCGACATCCGTCAGTTTGAAGGTCCAGGTTCCCAGAGCGGGATGTCCCGCAAAGGCGGATAACGTGCGATTGTACGTACCGCTGAAATATCCGTCCTGTACCAGAGCTTCGGTCTGATCTGGAGCGACCAGAAAGAAGGCCCCTTCACTCAGATTATCCACAATGATCCGGTAGTCCGCCGGTTGGGGAATCCCCACGACGGTGGATAGGCTGAAAACATTAAGGACGAAATTCCACAATGAATCGGCGGACCAATGGGAGGTTTCCGCATTCAG
>CAZHTM010000030.1:0-7124 GCA_964535735.1 uncultured bacterium | reverse complement strand
GTGGTCCCCTGAATTAACTGGAAACTGTCGATACTGGCTTCCACAAAACCGGCCGGCGGTGGGTTGGGTGTCACAACCACCACATTGGGCCCCTTGGAAATGGCGCCGGTAAGACTGTTGATGGACAGGCGGCGGGTGGATTCCGTGGGCGGAATTTCATTGGTGATGTCCCCGCCAAAATCATAAGAGACCACGGCATAGTAATACGTTTGTCCGTTGATCACATCCTCATCTACAAAAGAATGAGTTAGCCCTGTTTCCTCTCCCAGCCAGTAATGGATTCCGTTGATGGCCACTTCATGAAAGCCTTCCCGGCCATCCACCAGGTCCCATTGGCCGATGGGGGTGTAAAAAGTCAGATTGCCCTGGGCATCGGTGATATCGTAGGCATCGGAAAATTCCGGATCGGTGGCCTTGTAGATCTTATAGCCTTCAAAATCCAGACCTTCCGATCCAATCCCATCCATGTAAGTATCAAAGGAGGATTCGGCCAGGGCATCCCAGGTCAGGGTCACCTTGTGATCGCCGGGTATGGCTTTGACGTGGGGCGGGAGGGGCGCTTTAGCAAATTGATAATCTTCGTCATAAGTTTTTTGGGCCACATCCTTGTTACGCCGGGCATCCTCTACGTCTTCTCCCAGAGAGACAGCCATGGAAATGCGTTTGGTATCGCCGGCTTTAATCGGGAAGAAGGCAGAGGTGACGAACAGATCGTAATCACCCGGGGGCTGACCACCGGGAGGTGGCTGCCAGAATTCACCGGGAATCATATAAAACAGCCACAGGGCTGCATCCTGACCAGTGGGGATACCGCCCGCTTCGTCGTAATTGACGCGTGTCAGGCCCATCTGATCCGATTCAGAAACATCGGTTTTATCGATATTCGGTTCCCCCGGTAAATTGGTGCCGGTACCGGATGTGGGGCGGCCGTCATTCTGTCCTTGGTCGTAGGTGGCGACATCGCCGTCGTAGCCCACGTCATCCGCTAGGGGATTCCAGTCCAAATCATCATCGATACCGTTGTCCCGGGATTCATCCACCATTTCGTCGATGCCCTCATCAATGCCTTCGTCGATGGCACCGTCACCGTCGTTGTCAATACCGTCGGCGTACCGCAGGCCCAGGTCTTCCGGACCTACATCATACAGAATAATATCCGTGCCGGGAACGCGGTAGCGGTGATACGGATCAGCGGCGGCCAGATCAATAATCTCCTGAGTGATCCTGGGGGCCGATGTGTCAGCGCCCGTGCCCAAGGGGTATTCCTGGCTTTCATCGTTGTCAATATTGTCCGCAAAGGCCCGTCCCAAATCATCATCTTCCACCATCAAGAGATGGATTTTCCCGTTTTGGAAGGTGTCGTCTTCCGGGTGAGGCGGCCAGCGATGCCAATTGGCGGGATAGGTCAGCGTGGAGGAGGTGGGGGTGTAATCACCGGCGGCAGCGGCAATCATTTCAGCCGTTATGACGGGTGAACCGGATTCGCCGTTCCCGTTATTATCAATGCCGTCCCGATAGGTCACGCCCCGTTGGTTGCCGAATGGCACATGAGCATCGCTCTCGTCAATCAAGCCGTTGAAATTATCATCTATGCCGTTCGTGCGATCTTCCGTCTGCGCCCATTCTTCCGTGACCACCGGTCCCAGGGTCTCGCCATCGCCGTCATTATCGATTCGGTCTATTGAATTTCCCGGTGTTTCCAGATAGGCGGTGGCAGCCACGCCCACCGGATCGCTACCAAAGGCAGAATTTCCGATCCCATCCGCGTCCATGCTCCAGGCAATGTCATAGAGTAGATCGAAATCCGGGGTGTCATCGCCGGAATCACCGTCGCCGCCTACCAGGTCTGCCAGCCAGAGACTGAAAGACACCTTGTCCAGATCCTTGGTACCGTCATTTTTAATTTCATAGAGGATAAAGACCACATCTTCTACCAGAACCTGAGACCATTCCATAACCCGCATGCCAGATAAAATGCCCATTCCCCGTCTGGTGACATCGGTAGTATCCGGAATATAGGTTTTTCCCCGGAGGAAATTTCGATCATCGGAAATTTTGAAATAGATTTCCTGATCAGCGTTGAATTGGTTTTTTCCAAAAAAGCCGTTCCAGGAACCGGACCAGCCGGGATCCGATTCATCTTCCAGCTTATCGGGCCAGATCAGAGGCCAGGTATCCGGCTCATCCGATTTGGCAATTTTATCGGAGATGGGATTCAGGTATTCCGGAACCGGTTCAAACATCATGGAATTCCCGGAATTATCGGTCCGTCCCAGAGGTACGGTGACGAAAGGTGTGACGGTACCGTCTTCCGTGAGCACTTCAGATCCCACAAATAGTCCGGTCAGGGCAATATAGTTTTTCCCCGAATTAATGGGCCACTCGTAAGGAATTTCACCGGGATTAGCGCCGGTACGTCCTGTCAGTCCGAAATTGAAGATGGATGTCCGAACTTTATTCCCGTCGATGTCGGTCTGGCGACGGTAGTTGGGATCACCTCGTTCCTGCGACGGAACATGTTGTGCCCAGGCGCTAGACCACAAACCGAAGGACAAAAGAAAGATCAGGATAGAAAGGGCAGATTTCATAAACAGATCCTAAAAGTTGATTTTGATACCGATTTGAACTTGCCGGGGCGCGCTGAACCAATCCGGGCGGGAATAGAATTCGGCCACTGTATTGGGTCGGTTTTCGCTATCCGTTCCCTGAATATTGTAGGTTCGACGTGCGGTGCCCGTATCGGAATACACCACATTTTCGTTGCGCCGGTCCAGGAGGTTAAACACTTTCACAAAAAGTTGACTGGTCGGACCGGGCAGAGGCAGAGCGTACTGGAAATTCATGTCAAGGTTGTAGGTGATGGGTTTTCGGCGGCTGTTTTTCGGAAGGTCGGTTGAGACAGTAATGCCTTGATTGGCCGCCACGTTCTGGGTGGGTGTGTAGGGATACCCGCTGCCGAATTGACCCAGAAAACTCAAGGTCCAGTCCCGACCTCCCAGGAAAAATGACCCGTTCACGGTATGGGTTTGATCCCAGTCCAACGGTAGGATAGCCCGTACCGGCTCCGCATTGTTCCGGATGGCTCCGAATTCTTCATCGGGATTGGAATTGGATCCCTCCGCAATCTGGAAGGTGTAATTGAGGGAAAATCCATAGAAACCAGAGAAGCGTTTATCCAGGTTTATGGTCAGTCCCCGAACGTTGGAATAGTCCTTGTTTACATAGGTAAAGTAGGAGGCGCCTCCACCCAGATCGATGGGAATACCGGTGGAAACCCAATCCCGCACGTCTCGGTAATACCCGGTAATATCGAGAGAGAAGCCCGGAGCCAGTTCCTGCTGCAATCCCAGTTCATACATTACCGTTTTTTGGGGATTTAAATCGGGATTGCCGAACACACCGAATTTTCCACTTTCCTCCGCGATTTTGATGCCCGGGTCCTTATACAAATTTTCGAAAGAAGGCATCTGGAAAAAATGGCCGAATGAGAAATGAATCACACCTTTGTCTGTGATGGGATAGGCAATACCTAGACGGGGACTAAGTTGCTGCTTCACCGAAGTGGGAGACCACCAGCCGTGGGCGGAGCGGAGACTCAAAGCGGAATCGGGAAGAACACCCCGGTAATCGTTGGCCACAGTGGACCAATCGATGTTTTTCCGTTCCTCGAGGGTCAGGGAATCCAAACGGGCGTTCCGGGGATTGCCCATGTACGGTTCCGCCGGATTGGTGGGAACCACCCCGTTGGCATCAAACCGATCCCAACGGACACCCACATTGATAATCACGCTTTTAAACTCAATCTTATCCTGGATATAGGCGGAAATTTCCGTGGGCTCTTCGTGGTAATAACCCCGGCCGAATTGCACAAATTTATTGTAATAATGGATGAAATCCTGAGCGGCGGATTTGGAGGAAAAGCCGTAAGGTGTAGTGGCGTTGAAGGTATTCCAGTTCCAGCCGATGTACGTTTGGGTGGTGGGATCCTGGATGGTCCATTTCCCGGGAATCACATCGTTGGACAGCTCAAAATCACCGGGAATTCGGATGGTGAAAACGGTGTCTACTAGATTTCCGTCTTCGATGCTGTAGCCGTCCAGGTAGAGATCGTGTTTCCGATACTCCGCCCCGAATTTCACTTGATGTAGGGGGTTGACCTGACTGGTGAAGTCAAACTTCAGCACTTTGGTGTCCGTCTTGCGCTCGAAGCGACTCATATCTACTCCCCAGATTTTGAAGGTGGCCACATCCAGTACAATTTCCTGGTGGGCGAAATAGTAGGGATCGATGTAGTCCGGGCTGTAGGGATCGGGGAAAGCGTAGTGGTGGTATTCTTTGAAAAACCGGGAGGCGTCCACGGTATAAAACGTGGAGGACGACAATGTATGGGTAAAACTGAGTTTTTGGTTCTTACCGGACGTGAACCGTTTCAGTTCACCGTCGGGAGAATATTGGGCATAATGGTTGTAATCCTGATACTCCTCATGACTGGTCATGAGATTGTACCGCAGCTTCATGGTGGAATTTAGCTTAAGGGTGATTTTAGTATTGGTGTTGGCCTTGTCCCGCCAGTTCATGGGAACTACCTCCTGATTGAAAATGGGCTGTCCCTGATCATCAAAAGGAATTTGGAGTCGGCCCCACCGATCAAAAATCCGCCATCCATAGAGCCATCCCTTGGCCCGATTGATCCGGCCATAGGTATAAAAGGTGAGCCATTTCCCTAGGAATGGTACGGGACCGCTGAGGCTTCCTTCCATGTTCTGATCGTCTTTGAAACTGTAATAATCGTTGCCTTTCAGGAGGGGATCGTCAGTGGTGTATCGGGACGCGAAGGAAGAGAAATATCCCCGGTAGGTTTCACCGCCGTCCTTTGTGACTAAATTAATAATACCGGACATGGCCTGACCGTATTCGGCGTTGAAGGTTCCGCTGATCACCTGTAGTTCCTGAATGGCGTCGTTGTCCACGGCCACAGACAGACCGCCGTCATAGACATCGGTAACGGAAACGCCATCTACCCAATAGGCCACTTCCTGTTGACGCCCTCCCCGGATATGAATGCCACCACCCGCATCCCGGGTGACCCCACTCTGGACGTTGATTACATCCCAGATTTCATTTACCGGCATGGCATCCATATCTTCGGAAGAAATACGAGCCTGGGAGGACGTGAGGTCCATTTGAACCGTCGGCCTTTCCGCTACCACCAGCACTTCTTTGCCTTCCAGTACTTCCACCTGCAACTGAATATTCAACGTGGTGGTCAAATCCACATTGATACGCACATTTTGAATGGTCTGGGTCCCATATCCGATCATGAGCGCCTTGACGGTGTAAGTCCCCGGAGGAATATTCAAAATCACATAGGACCCGTCTAAACTGGTGGCGGCGCCCAGATCGGTTCCAAGGATAATAATGTTGCATCCAGGCAGGGGATCGCCGGTGGTGGCGTCGGTTACCAGACCGGTTAATTTTCCGGTGGTGCCGCCCAGAAGAAGTCCGGCACTCAGCACGACGATGAATACAAAGTGTTTCATAGTGATCTCGTGGTTTTCAAAATAATCATCCATTCAGAGATAGGGGTAAGGTTTTTACTAAATTGCTGTCAACGTGGATTCGGCTTACCGTCCGAAGACTGTCCCGAAATGTTTGATACCGGACACGCTGCAGCAGAAACAGGGAATCGGGATCGGATGTGGTTACCGACGCCATAATTTTTTGGTAGGTCCTCCGGACCGTGAAATTTCGTTTGGCCTGGTCCAGGGACGCGCGGAAATCATCAGTTTGATCCAATCCTCGGGCGTGCCCGCGTCGAAGCAGTTCCTGACGAACCAGCAATCCCGATAGAATCGATTCAAGATTCTTTTCGGAGGTCAGATGGGCCTGCTGTCGGGGAGACAATGACTGGAGCAGATTCAGGGCATCGCCCACTGTAAGAGTTTCGTTCCGGCCTCCGATGCGGGCACAGGGCGTTTCCGCGTCCATTACAGCGAATTCATCGGTAAGGGATAGGGATTCCAATGCCTCAAAAAGGTGGTGGAGTCCCTGAGGATCAAACCTCAGGTCTAGATCCCGGGCCAATTGATCGGTGTAGGCCCGGACTCGGGGCGCTTTCAAATAACTTTTTCCAATCCGTTCCAATTTCTTCCGTTGCCACAGGTATTCCGACTCAATAAGAAAGGGGTCCACATTCCGTTCCACCACCTGGATCACGCTCCAGCCGGTGGAGGTGCGAACAGGGGCGGATATTTCATTGTCCTTCAGTGAAAAGGCGGCCTGTTCAAAGGGCGGGTCCAGGTCTCCCAAGGCAACCCAGCCCAAATCACCGCCGGTCTCCGCCAGTCGGGGATCGGAAAAAGCATCATTGGCCAGGGAATCCCAGGATTCTCCAGCGTTGAGTCGCCGGACGAGACTATCGATATCCTCACGGGTCCGGGCGAAGAGATGCCGGACATGGAGAGTTTCTTTGGACCAGCGATACAGCGTACGAAGTTCCGCTTCACCGGGAGTTAAGGATGGTTCAATATCCCGGGCGTACACAGCATTCAATAGCAGTTGATCTTGAATCCGGCGATAACCATCCTGCCATTCTGGCAACCGGGTCCAACCACGGGTGCGAGCGGTTTGAACCAGCAATTCTTCATCGATCAAAGCGTCGAGATATAGTTTCCGGTTCAGGAGATTGTCTTTTTGGGACGTAAACGACAAAAAGTCTCCGTACCGCTCGGAAAACCGATCCACGGGAATGGTGACCTCATTCACTTGGGCGACAGCCTCCGAGGTGGACCGGGTGCAGCGCGTGATGAGAATACCGGACACCAGGAGTCCCAGGTTAACGAAGAACAAAAATTTTCGCCGCATGGCCTTGAATCCATCGTTTTCCTGTGGGTCCGTAGACCAGGTTCCAGTTTTTTCGCGGTTCGGTTATGGTCTTCCAGGGGATTTTTTGCCGCTTGTCTCCCCGGTTGAACACCGCCAACAGGGTGTCCCCGTCCTCCCAGCGGAGAAAGGCAAACACCGAACCCTCTTCGTCGGCAGCTACCGTGCGGTAGCCTCCCCGTCGCAGCGCAGGATGATCTTTCCGAAGCTGAATTAAATCATGATAAACCTGCCACAGATCA
>CAZHTM010000029.1:0-28364 GCA_964535735.1 uncultured bacterium | reverse complement strand
CCAATTTTGAGGAGTTCCAGACCTGTTTTAAAACTTTTACCGGACACTACTGATTCCAAAGGATAGATTGTTGACAATTAGGGAAGAGATAGACAGTTTCAAATCACTACTGTTAGGTTTTACGTAGCTAAACTTTTCACCATCCAAACCATAATTATATCCTGTTTCATCGGTTCGTAATTGTCTCTCACGCCAAAACATATTCGCGGAAAAAGCCATTACTCCAAATTTAAAATTATGAGAAAATCCAATAAATGAGTGGCCCATGTTCTCAAAGAAAGGAAATGGTTGGCCAAATGATGTAGAAATGCTTGTTTTATTAATAAACCCTAAAGATGCTGGATTATAATATGCTGCAAATACACCATTGTCTATTGCAACTCCAATGCCTCCCATTGAAATTGATTTTGCTGATGGATGCCATAATAAAAACCTCGCTCCAGATTGTTGACCGGAACTTATACAAACAACGGTTAATGCTGCTAATATTGATCTATTTAACATAGCCTAACTATTAATTATACCGAATTATTTTCCTGCTCATCTTCATGATATTTAGAAAATACCCTGTAAATATTTTCCGCTTTCCGTGCAAAACATAAATAAATTTATTCTTAATATCAGGATAAATTGAATTTCTAAATATAATTCTCTCTTCTCCTACATCCTTCGAACATTTTTTAAAAAGACAGTTGTAATGTACCAACGTTCATTAATAAAGGCAATTAAGGATGAGATCTTAAGATGGTGGATGGTAGATGCTAGATGGTAGATGGTGGAAAAAGAGGTTTTTATGATAATAACCTGATTTTAACCTTTCCGTGTTTTCACCTGTGTGTATAGGTTTCGTCTATGAAAACTGACCATCTAAGCGCAATCGTCGGCATTGAATTTGGCGCTGATCTATGATTGAATTATCCTCTGACGTCCGGATCGCGCTGGAAAATAAACGACCCGTATTAGCCCTGGAATCCACGATTCTGGCCCACGGAATGCCGTCACCTGATAACGTTGATTTTGCACTCCAAGCGGAATCCGTCGTCCGAAAAATGGACGTTGTTCCTGCTACCATCGCGGTTCTTGACGGAAAAATTCATGTTGGTTTAACCCCTGACCAGTTGATGCATTTATGTCAGGGTCGGGATATAGCAAAAGCAGGTGTCCGTGATTTAGCTACTGTCATGGCCCGCGGTGAATCGGCGGCTACTACCGTGTCTGCTACGTTGAGGATTGCCCATCTTGCGGGCATTCCTGTTTTTTCCACCGGGGGAATCGGCGGTGTCCATCGTAACGCAGAAATGACCTTGGATATTTCTCAGGATCTTTGGGAATTATCCCGTACACCCGGTGTATTGGTATCTGCTGGCGCAAAAGCTATTCTTGATTTGGGTAAAACATTGGAAATAATGGAAACCTTAGACATTCCAGTTTTGGGTTATCAAACTGATGACTTTCCCGCCTTTTATTCCCGAAAATCAGGTTTTCCCGTTCCAGCACGAATAGAAGCTCCATCAGAAATTGCTATAATTTATCAACATCGTCAGAGTTTAAGTCTTCCAGGGGCGCTTTTAGTCGTAAATCCCGTGCCGTCTGAAGCTGAGATACCATCTGAAGAAATTTATCCCGTCATTGAATCAGCTTTAGAACAAGCGCAAAGCGAAGGTATTTCCGGTAAAAATGTTACCCCGTTCCTGCTTCAGAAAATTGTGGATTTGACCGCCGGACGCTCGTTAAAAACCAATATTGCCCTGGCTCTAAACAACATCAAACTGGGAACCGAGATAGCGCTGGAATTATCCTGCTTGAATCACCACTAACCAAACATCTCTTCATAAAACCTGCTACATACGCTGCTTTATAAATCAAGTACTTCTTCGTGGAAAAGATAGTGTGGCGTCAAGATTCACTACGAGTATTCATTCAATGCAAAAGGGTTCACACCATATTGTTCAATTAAATGATTTCAACCTTTCTTAAGGCTTCTTGATTAATGGTGGCGACATTTAAATCAAAGTAATGAAAAACCGGTGCGACGATACCTGACCAGCGGCTCCAAATATGATCGGTTGTCGCTTTTTTGTCCCAATAATTTGGTCCCAATGTATGCACCACCACTGCTTTTAAATCGTCGATAGCTGTATAGATGTGACTCATATCCGGAAACATGGGGCCCTTTCCGAAGGGTGTGTGACTACGGAGCAGGTTTATTCCTGATCGATTGACATGATCCTTCACATAAGCCGGTTCTTCCACGCCACTGAACGTATCTACAATAACGATATTTTTAAGATTGTACTCTGTGATGAACTTTTGAATATTGTTCAATGATAGACTTGATAATGGGGAATCTTCACATCCAATATGCACCCGGTTTTTAGCATCAACCCAAACCAACCCGATCCCTTTTTTCGTCTGTGGTTTTCTATTTGGCGGCAATCCATCGGGCCAGAAAATAAAGTTAAAATCTTTTAAATTCATTTGGATCAAGGATACTGTCTTCGCGGACCAAACAAGGCCGTACCTAACCGAATCATGGTACTGCCTTCCTCTACCGCTAATTCAAAATCTCCACTCATTCCCATAGATAGCTCTGTCAATTTTGGAACAGCTTCTGGTCGCTTATCATTTAGTTTTTCCTGGAGCTTCCTCAGGTGTTGAAAGGATTGCCTGATGGCCGTTTCATCGTCGGTCAGTGGACCAACCGTCATCAATCCTTCTACCGTTAAACCGGGCAATTCCATGCAGGCTAACATCGCATCTATATCCTCTGGCGGAAAACCTGATTTGGAGGCTTCTCCGCTGGTGTTGACTTCCAAAAGGATGGGAATTTTGCGACCACTATCCATCAATTTTTTACCGATTTTTTTTGCTAAGGACAATGAGTCGACAGAATCAATCCGATCAAATATGGTTAAGGCTTTGTTGATTTTATTTGATTGGAGATGACCAATGAGGTGTTTAACAGGTATCACTGTTTCCGGGATTTGTGGAAACTTGGTTGCGGCCTCCTGGACCCGATTTTCACCAACATGATTAAGCCCCACATCCACGGCCTCAATGAGGGTCTGGACGGGGTGGGTCTTTGTGACGGCGATTATGGTTACCTGTTGTCCGTGCCCGCCGCGAACCTGAGCGGCTTGAACCTTTTCCTGGATTCTTGCGAGACGCTCAATTAGGGTCACGTTTGTGGATCCGTCTCCTCGTCGATGGATAATTGCTCACCGGTGGGTGTGGTTTTTTCCTGGTCTGTCTCATCTTCCTTCACTACTCGTGAAATCGATGCAATGCTGGCGCCTTCATCCAACCTGATCAAGCGAACACCCTGAGTAATGCGGCCAATCGTCCGAATAGCCGCTACCGGTTGACGCATAAGGACGCCCGTATCCGTGATAACCACTAGATCATCCGTATCCACCACTTCCATAATGGCCACCATCTTCCCGGTTTTATCGGTAGTGCGCATGGTGAGAATACCTTTCCCTCCTCGGGTTTGCGTCCGGTATTGAACCAGGTCCGTGCGTTTTCCGTACCCTTTTTCTGTGGCTACCAGAATAGTACCCTCTCGTTTCACAACCAACATACCCACAACCTCATCGGAGGCAGAGCTTAAGGTTATTCCTTTGACGCCCATGGTTTTACGTCCACTGGGACGAATATCGCTTTCAGAAAACCGAATAGATTTCCCTTCCAGGGTTCCCAGCAAAATATCACTGTCACCGTTGGTGATTTTGGCTTCAATGAGACGGTCATTTTCCCGAATATCAATGGCATAGATGCCACCTCTCCGTGGATGACCATAGGCGGAAAGAACCGTCTTTTTTACAATCCCTTGCTTGGTGGCCATGACGATATAATGGTCATCGTCAAAGGTGTTCACATTCACAAAAGCCTCTACCCGTTCACCCGGCTCACAGCCAATGAGGTTCACCACCGCCCGTCCGCGGGTGGCGCGACCTCCCTGGGGAAGGTCGTAGACTTTTTGCCAATAACATTTCCCGCGATCCGTGAAAAACAGAATATAATCGTGGGTATTGGCGATAAAGAGATGCTCCACAAAATCTTCGTCTTTGGATGTTGCGCCCTGTATGCCTCGACCACCTCGCCGTTGACTCCGGTAGGTAGTGACCGGCGTACGTTTGATATATCCCTGATGGGTAATCGTGATAACCATATCTTCCTGGGCAATCATGTCCTCAATGGAAAAATCACCGGTGAAAGGAATGATTTCAGTACGTCGTTCGTCCCCAAACTGCTCTTGGACATCGGTAAGTTCGTTCTTGATGATGTCCATCCGGCGAGCGCGACTTTCCAGAATGCTTTTTAATTGGGCTATCCATTGAATCGTGGCTTTGTATTCCTCGACAACTTTCTCCACTTCCAAACTGGTTAGGCGCTGGAGACGCATATCCAGAATTGCCTGGGCCTGCCGTTCGGAAAGATCAAAGGAATTCATCAAACCCTCTTTGGCGTGAGCGGGGTCTTTACTTCCACGAATAATGGAAATCACTTCATCAATATTGTCTAGGGCAATTTTGAGACCTTCCAGAATATGCGCTTTATCTTCGGCTTGTTTCAGCTCATACTCTGTTCGGCGGATAACCACCTCATGGCGAAAATTAACAAAATGCTGAAGGGTTTCTTTCAGGCTCATGACGCGAGGTACGCGATTCACCAGAGCCAGCATAATGATTCCGAACGTATCCTGAAGCTGGGTGTGTTTATACAATTGATTCAGGATAACATCCGGCACCGCATCTCGTTTGGTTTCAATGACAATGCGGATTCCATCTTTGTCCGACTCATCCCGCAGATCAGAAATACCCTCAATCTTTTTATCCCGCACCAAGTCTGCGATCTTCTCAATAAGAGACGCTTTGTTTACCTGGTAGGGTAATTCAGATATCACAATATGTTCGCGACCCTGTTGAGTGGTTTCCACAAAAGCGCGTGCCCGAACTGTAATTTTTCCCCGGCCAGTAAGATAGGCTTGTTTCAACCCGTCCACACCCAAAATAAAGGCTCCCGTGGGAAAATCGGGTCCTTTGATGTGAACCATTAATTCCTCGGTGGATATGTCCGGATTATCAATCAATGCTTTCAGGCCAGAGATGACCTCGGAAAGATTGTGAGGCGGTATCTTGGTGGCCATACCCACGGCAATACCTTCCGATCCGTTGATGAGCAGCCCTGGAATTACCGTTGGTAGAACCGTTGGCTCCTTCATGGTTTCATCAAAATTCGGCTGCCAATCCACCGTATCTTTGTCAAGATCCCGAAGCATCTCGGAGCCGATGCGAGTCATGCGACATTCTGTATATCGCATGGCAGCGGCATTGTCTCCGTCGATTGAACCGAAGTTTCCCTGACCATCCACAAGTTCGTAGCGCATGGAAAAATCTTGGGCCATACGCACCAAAGCATCATACACCGATGAATCACCGTGCGGATGATATTTACCTAACACATCACCCACAATCCGGGCGCATTTTTTATATCCGCGGTTCCATTGCATTCCCAGTTCATTCATGCCGTACAAAATTCGGCGGTGAACCGGTTTCAGTCCGTCCCGAACATCGGGCAGTGCCCGTGAAACGATGACGGACATGGAGTAATTCAGATAGCTTTCACGTAGCTCTTCTACGATATCTCGACGAATGGTGTTATCTCTTGCTATATCCACGTGTCTTAATCTTCCATTCCTAAATGATTAAATATCCAGATTGGTTACAAACTGAGCATTGGTTTCAATGAAGTGGCGACGGGCTTCCACATCACTGCCCATGAGATCTTGAAACGTTTTGGAGGCTTCCGCCGCGTCTTCAATGGTTACCTGAACCAGAGTTCGGCGCTCCGGATCCATGGTTGTGGACCACAGCTGGGTGGGGTTCATTTCACCTAAACCTTTGTAACGTTGGATCTCTATCTTCTGTGTTTTGTTTTCCCGTTTAAACTGAGCGACGGCCCGTTCCCTTTCCAAATCATCGAAGGCATAAATCTCTTTTTTACCCTGGCGCACCTTAAACAACGGTGGAAGGGCCAAATACACATGGCCGCTTGTGATGATTTCCTGCATCTTCCGATAAAAGAACGTGAGAAGCAGGGTGCGGATATGACTTCCATCTACATCGGCATCTGTCATAATGATAATTTTATGATATCTGAGTTTTTCGATGTCAAAATCCGACGCGGCCCGCTCACCGCCATTATCCTCGTCCGATTCACCGCCAAAACCGGTTCCCATAGCTGTAATAATCGTCTGAATCTCATTATTGCTCAACAGTTTATCCAGTCGAGCCTTCTCCGCATTAATAACTTTTCCCCGGAGGGGAAGGATGGCCTGGAAGCGGCGGTCCCGGCCCTGCTTGGCTGAACCACCGGCGGAATCACCTTCAACCAGATACAATTCACACAAAGCCGGATCACGATTGGAGCAATCGGCCAATTTTCCAGGGAGGGTGGAACTTCCCAGGGCGGACTTTCTTCGAATCAATTCCCGTGCTTTTCGAGCGGCATGCCGTGATCGAGCCGCCATCACCGCCTTTTCGATAATTTTGCGCCCAATGGATGGATTCTGCTCTAAATAATCTTGAATTCCCTCATAAACGATAGCATCAACAAGACCTTTTATTTCACCATTCCCAAGTTTGGTCTTGGTCTGACCCTCAAATTGAGGTTCTGCCACTTTCACTGAAATAATAGCCGTCAAACCTTCGCGGAAATCTTCACCACTAAGCGTTACTTTTTCGTTTTTTCTGGCCTTGATTAAATTATTCCGGGCGGCATAATTATTAAGCGCACGAGTTAAGGCGGAACGAAACCCCGACAAATGGGTGCCACCCTCGATGGTGTTGATATTGTTCACAAAGGAAAGCACGTTTTCGTTATAGCCGGCATTGTACCGAATCGCCACCGATACCGGAACTTCCGTATCTTCCCGATCCACGGTGATTATTTTACTGTGGAGCGGTTGAGCCGCTTCATCAAGGAAGCGAACAAAATCAGCCAGGCCCCCTTTGAAATGAAACTTGTCGCTGATAGGTTCATCTCTTCGGTTGTCAGTCAGGGTGATCTCCAGGCCTTTATTCAGGTAGGCTAATTCACGAAGACGGTCGGCAATAATGTCATATTCAAAATCGGTAACCAGGAAAATCTCTTTATCCGGTAAAAAGGTTACCGATGTTCCGGTTTTACGGGTTTTACCCACCACTTCCAGTTTTCCCTTAACGCTGCCTCGGACATATTCCTGACGATGAATTTTCCCGTCCCGGTGTACTTCTGCCACCAGCCACTCCGACAAGGCATTCACAACCGATACACCCACTCCATGTAATCCACCGGACACCTTGTAGGATCCTTTGTCGAATTTTCCACCAGCATGAAGAACCGTCATGACCACTTCCAGGGCTGGTTTTTTCTCTTCCTTGTGTATATCCACCGGAATTCCCCGGCCATTATCCACAACCGTCACAGATCCGTCGGGATTAAATGTGACGCTAATCTGGTTACAGTAACCCACCAAGGCTTCATCCACACTATTGTCTACAACTTCGTAGACCAAATGATGAAGTCCCCGTTTTCCAATGTCGCCAATGTACATGGCGGGGCGCTTCCGGACGGCCTCGAGACCTTCCAGAACCTTGATGTTTTCCGCGCTGTATCGTTTACTATCGCTTTGTGTCATAAGAATCGAATATCCTTAATTATCGTTATTCCCAGTTTGGAATTGAGTCTTTTTAAAATATCTTTTTTCTGAAAAAATAATTCTTGCCGCCAGGTGGAATTGGCTGTTTTCACTGTTAACACCCCGTGTTCCACATCTTGTGCTTCGGTCACCCCGGCGATAATGGGGCCCACAACCTCCGACCAGAGAACCAGCGCCGTTTGCTGCTTTACTGATCGATCAATCCCCACATCTTTAAGTAATCGCCCCAGGGCGTGTCCCAGTGATTCCATCTCAGTCCAGCTTAATGGTGACCATGTCATCCTGGTGAATATCCAGGCCATGATTTTCCATGTCCATTAAATTAGTGGTTGTGATAATGGTTTGAATTCCCGAATTCAAAAGAGCCATAATACGGTCGGAACGTTGAAAATCCAGTTTGGCAAAAAGATCATCCAGTAAAAATGTTGGTGTCTTACCAGTCTGATGTTGAATCAGGGAAAATTCCGCAATTTTAATCAATATTAGCGCCAATTTTTGTTCACCCTGGGAGCCGTATTCCCGCAAGGAGCGTTGGTTGAATTCAAAGTCAATTCGATCCCGGTGGGGACCAAAGGACGTGCGTCCCAAGATGCAATCTCGGTCTAAGGATTGTTTCAGCGCCTGTTCATAGCCTGCCACATCCTGAACAGGGATGTGAGTGAAATTCATGGTGATTTCGACTTCGTCGATATAATGAGTCGTTGTTTTCAATAATTCCTGCTGAAACAACTTAAGAAATTCATGTCGCTGTTTCCACAGGGCCATCCCACTGCTAACCAGTGACCGGTCCCAAGCTGCTAATTCTTCGCGATCCAATCCTCGTCGTTGCGATTCCTGAAGAAGGCTGTTCCGCTGTTTCAAAATTTGTTGATAATCGCTCAAACTTCCCAGGTATTCCTGTGAAATAACGGAAAAAACCCGATTGAAATATCGCCGTCTATCACTCGGCGATCCTTTTGTGATGATCTGTTCTTCCGGGGACAGGATAACCACGGGGTTCCTGCCAACCAAGTCCTTGGTTCGGTTTAAGGCTTTGCCGTTCACTAAAAATCGTCGCTGCCCATCAGCAAGTTGGTTGCATTGAACCACCGTTTCCCGTTCTTCATCACTGAAACATCCGGTTACTGAAAAGTGAGGATCTCCGGTCCTCAACAATTCTCGGTTTCGAGCGGTCTTAAAACTTTTCCCTACCGACAGAAGATGAATCCCTTCCAATACCGAGGTTTTTCCGGCACCATTGGAACCCCAAATCACATTGATCTGGGGACCAAACCCCATTTTCACATGTGTATGATTACGAAATGAAATCAATTCGATTTCCTTAATCGGCATATAGTTTGTTGTATGGATGTTCCCAGATAGGAGGGGTGACGTTGCCTAATCATTCAGTCGAATAGGCATCAACAGCATCGTCACATCACGATTTTCCCGAGGGGTCTGGGGATAAAACAGGGCCGCGCTAATGGGCGTTTTGAACCGGGCCACGACTTTTTTATCCGATATGTGGGATATGATATCTTTCAAATAGAGGGCGTTATATCCGATCACCAAATCGTCGCCTTCATATTCGGCAGAAAGTTCCTCTTGGGCCTTGGACGCCTTTTCCGGGTCTTCGGTGGTAATGAGGGACCGCTCCGCGCTTAGGCGCAGGGCAATTTGCTGCGTAGATTTATTGGAAAAGATCGAAACCCGTCGAACGGAACCCAACAGACTGTCGCGATCAATAACCAAATTTTTATCGTTATCAGTGGGAATCACCGATTCGTAATCAGGATAGCGTTCATCAATTACCCGGGTATACACATAATCATCTCCCACAATGGCCGTGAGATGATTTTCACTCATGGACAATTCCAGGGATTCAGAACTCGCAAGTAGATTGTTCATTAAATTTAGAAATTTCCGAGGAACGATCACGCTACCCACAAATCCCTCCGCTTCATAATCTTTGACCACATACTGTACCAGGCGATGCCCGTCAGTAGCCACGGATGTGATGCTATCAGGTTTGAAATTGAAATAAACACCGGTAAGCGCCGGCTTAAGCTCGTCCTTGCTTACGGCAAACAATGTCATATCAATGATGGATTTCAGAATCTCGGCAGAAACCGTAATGCGCTGCTGATCGGCGACTTCCGGAAGGGCTGGAAACTCTTCCGCCGGTTTCCCCATTAAATCATAAACGCCCGTTTCTGTAATGAGTTCAATTTTATTCTGGGGATTAGCTGCAATGGTCAGACGGCCATCGGGAAGCGCGGATGTAATATCCAACAATGTTTGAAGGGGAATGGCCGCAGCTCCCGGTTCTTCAATACTAGCGGTTAAACGTGAAACCAGCGTGATTTCCAGATCGGTGGTTCTGAGTAAAACTTGATCTTGTTCCACCTTGAAAAGGGCGCAACTAAGAATCGGAAGAGTGGATCGCGCCGGAATGGCCTTAGAAAGTTTTTGTAAGGTCGTAAGTAATTCAGTTTTAGACGTGGATATTTTCATAGGTTTCCTGTGAAAATTGAATCTGAAGGATTAAATAATTTTGTGTCCAAATTAACTTGAGATGTTACCGAAAATCTCTCCGTTTCACAAGCGATTTTGGAATTTCGAAATTGAGGTTTCTTCTCGGTAAAATCTTTAAATGAATCTCTAATTTTCAAAAAGAATAATTTTATTTAACTCGGTGGAAAAGGGGAAAATTTTGTGGAAAACCGGGCAACATACTCGGAGAAATGTGAACTTGGTGTGATAGATTGAAGTTCGCCATCATGGGGAAAACGTTTGTAAACCTGTGGAAAACTATAGCACTGGTTTTGGGGAGTTGACATAACGTGGAGGAAGAGTATAGCTACGATTGATTGTGGAAATCTTTTGGGGATAACTCATCCCGTTTTCACAATGACAAATCGGGAACGAGCCGTCTTTAGCCACGATTGGAACCATTTCATTTTTTTATGATTCAACGCCATTTCCTCAATCCGAGCCCAGTGGATATCTAGGTTCGGCTTGCCGCCGGGGCGAACATCTTCCAACCATAAAAGATGATAACCGAAATCTGTTTTTACCGGTGGACTGCATTGGTCTTTTTCCAGATAAGGAACCACCTGAGCCAATTCAGGGATTGAAAAATTATTGGGATCGACCCATCCGAGGTCGCCACCGATTCCCTTGGTTTGTTCATCGGTTGAATATCGCAGGGCAAAGTCTTTAAACTGGTCCAGGGTGGTGATGGAATCTTTCAAAGAGCTAGCAAATTCATACGTCCGCGAATCGTCTTCATCCGTGATGCTTGGTTGGACTAAAATATGCCGAACGTGTATTCGATCGCCTTTGATGTCCAGCGTTTGAATCAGGTGATACCCAAAAACCGTTTCTACGGGGTCGCTGATATCTCCCAACTTAAGGGTGAAGGCAACGGCTTCAAATTCGGGTACCAGGGTTCCACGGCGCACATAACCCAGATCGCCGCCTCGATTGCGAGTTCCCGGATCCTGGGAGTATTTCTGCGCCATCTCTTCAAAAGGCACCCCTTGAATGATTTCCTGTTTCAGGCTATCCAACAGTATTTTCACTTTCAGACGATTTTCATCACTGGGCTTGATAGGTATCAAAATGTGACGAAGTTTGATTTCCGTGGGAAAAGGTGGTAAGCTGTCTTGATAGGTTTGAAAGAACTCCACCACATCATTGCGTGTAATCTTAATATCATTCATCAACTGCTGCTGGTAGCGTTCCGTCACCAGTCGATCATGCATGTCTTGCCAGAATTCCCGACGAAATGACTTGAGGGATTGGCCCATCATTTCTTCCGCTCGATCTTCGCTGCCGGCCTGAGCGATAATATTCTGAATTTGTTGATCAAGCGCGGCGTCTACATCCTTGTCGTCTACTTCCACGGAATCAAGCTTGGCCATTTCCAGCATAATTTTTTGGTCGATAAGAGACTGGAGAACGTCATTCTGAAGTTGGATAAACGCCTCCGGATCGCGGTTAGGATCCAGTTTCTGCTGCATGGCTGACATGGAGGATAACTGAGCCACGTCGCTTTTCAGAATAATATTTTCACCAACAATAGCGGCAAGACCTTCGATGACTTGAGGCGCATCTGTATCTTGAGCCCCAAGCATGCCAAAACCCGCCAAAATGATGGATAAAATTTTTGCTTTATTTGCCATTAATATTCTCCGTAAGTACCTCAATATGTGAATTTAGCCGAAGACTGTCTACAACCCGGAGGTTGGCCAAAGCGCGACGCTCAGATACCAAACGCTGGTAAATTTCATCGTAGACTTCATTTAGACTTTTTCGGGATCCTTTGGAATGACGTTCCAGCACTTCGATTATGTGATATCCAGAACTTGTTTGAATCGGACCCAAGATTTGCGCTTTGGATCGAGTGTGAAACAGCGCATCATCAATTTCGGGGACGAGATATCCTTTTTTCACGGTTATGGCATCTACGCGGTAGGTGGTGAAAAGTTCTCTTCGCTGAGTCCCTGATTTTCGAGTGGATAGAATCCGGAAGACGGAACGTGCCTCTTTAAGTGAAGGAAGGACAAAATGATAAATACGGGCTTCGTCCGTATTGCGAATAAACATGGATTTGTTTTCTTGATAGTAATCTGAGACGTCTTCGGAGGTAACCGGGGGAAAATGGTTAGAGCGGCTCTCCAGAAAGGTATTGCCAAGCAGCTTCCGCTTATAGTTTGTGATCATTTTTTGTAAGGTTTCATCGCGGCCAAGATCGGATGAAATCGCTGCCTGGTAAAGCAATTCTTCATTGATCCACTGAGTGATGATGTCATTCAGGGTAATATTCGTCACATCATAAGCTAACAAACGATCCCGCGCTTCTTTTAGCGTCAGTTGGGATGAATTTACCTGAGCCACTACGGGATTATCCGGTGTGGGAGGAGGAGAGGTGTCCTTTTCGGTAGAACACCCAAAAAGGATGAGGCATAATGTGAGCGTAAACTTTCGTTTCATAGGCAGACCTGAAAGTTATTTCGTTTTTGGGGAGGAATACAATTCAGCAAAAAGCTTTGCAGAATAAAAAGATTGCTTTTCGGAAGCAGTGCTCAGTTTAAGGGTTAGCGCATCGCCGCGACTGGGCAGAAACTGGTAAGCGATTCCCTTTGAAACCAAAAGTTCCGTTGTCTTCTGCAACAATTGATCCAGGGATTGAAACAGACCCAGCCCATTTAGATCGATGGTAACCGAGTCAGGCGATAGAACGATCCGCGTTATGGGCGAACCGGTAAGTCGCACCCGCAGTTCGGTTATATCAAAAAGACGTTGAGCCGGTTCTGGTAGCATCCCGAACCGATCCCGCAATTCAACTTCGATATCCACGAGGTCATCAAGGCTCTGGGTAGAAGAAAGGCGCTGATAGAAATAGAGTCGATCCTGGACCAAAGGGACATTTTCAGCGGACAGATAGGCGTCGCCCTGATAAACAATTTTTGGTGGTTGGATATCCGTCGATTTACCCAAGGCCTCATCTACAGCTTCCTGGAGCAATTTACAATATAAATCAAAACCTACTGCGGCAATATGGCCGCTTTGTTTATAGCCAAAAAGATTGCCGGCGCCTCGAATTTCTAAATCTTTGACGGCGATATTGTAACCGGAACCTAGCGATGTGAATTGTTCGATGGCTTTCAGGCGCTGGTACGCCTGTTTACCCAAAGTCCGGCCGCGTGGGATCATCAGATGGCAAAAGGCTTGGCGATATCCTCGTCCGACGCGACCACGGATTTGATAAAGCTGGGCCAATCCAAACCGATGGGCTTCGTTGATGATAATGGTGTTCGCATTTGCAACATCCAGACCTGATTCAATGATGGTGGTACAAATCAGCACATCGATTGATCCGTCGAAGAAGGACAGGATAATCGTTTCCAACTCCCGGCTTTTCATCTGGCCGTGAGCAATAGCCACCCGTGCATCCGGAAACAGCGCTTGCGTTTTCTCGGCAATGAAGGGTAACGATAAGATGTCATTATGAAGGAAATACACCTGTCCGGAGCGGTCCAATTCATAGCGAATGATTCGTTCCACCCGCTCCCAGTTAAAATAGGCGACTTCAGTCTGGATTGGTTTTCGGGTTTTCGGGGGTGTGTCAATTTTGCTGATTTGTCGAATTCCGCTCAAGGATTGCTGGAGAGTCCGGGGAATAGGTGTGGCGGTTAAAGTCAAAACATCGACGGATTGTTTCAATTGGCGTAATTTTTCTTTATGCCGAACCCCAAAGCGATGCTCTTCGTCGATAATGAGTAATCCCAAGTCAGGAAACTGAACATCCGAAGATAAAAGCCGGTGAGTCCCGATAACCATATCCACTTGGCCGGTCATCATGGCTTCTAAAATGAGCGCTTGCCGCTTCGGCGAACGGAATCGCGAGAGCAGTTCTACGCGAACACCTAGGGGTTCCAGACGGGATCGAGTGGAAATAAAATGCTGATCCGCTAAAATGGTGGTAGGGGTAAGCATCAACACTTTTTTCCCGGAAGCGATCGCTCGTAAAGCCGCCCGAAGCGCCACTTCGGTTTTACCAAAACCAACATCGCCGCAAATCAGGCGATCCATGGGCACAGGACGATCCATATCACCCATGACATCTCGAATAGCCTGCCGTTGATCTTCTGTTTCATCATAGGGAAAAGAAGCTACCAGGGCGTCATATAATTCGTTAGTTTTTTCGTAAGTGAAACCCCGGGGGTGTTGGCGGGCGCGATAAGCATCGATGATATCCTGAACGGCTTGAGCGGTAACCGCCTTGACTCGTCGTTTTTGGGCTTGCCAGCGGGTCGTTCCCAAAGCGGACAAGGCGGGCGGTGCTTCTTGAGAAACCAAGAGTTTGTGGACCCTGTTGAATTTTTCCACAGGGACATAAACCACGCCTCCCTGATCATATTCGATACGAATGCACTCCTGCTGTGACGATTTTGCCTGAACCGTTTCCAACCCCCGATAGCGCCCGATTCCATAATCCTGGTGCACCAGGTAATCACCCCAATCCAAATCGGAAATGGATGAAATATGAATTTGTTGACGCGTGGACTCAATATCCCACCGGGTTCTCACGGTAGAACTGCGATTGTAAAGCTGAGCGGCCGAGAGACCGATAAGTTGAACATCAGGTGCGTCGAAAGAAAAATCCAGAGCCCCGGGAACATATATCACCGATTCAGGAAGACGGGGTTTCAACGCCTTGATTTGATCCTCCGTTTCTACGAAAACCGCTACCTTTTTTCTGGAGACACACATGAGTTGAAAATCATCCGGATGGGATTGAATCCAGGACAAGGACATGTTTTTCAGCGGACGGAATTGCAAATGGGGAAGAGCGGGGGCTGACAGAGTATAAAATGAACCCTGTGCAGGAGTTATTTTTATAGAAGGAATGTCCGGGTAACGCTGTGTAAAGGAAATCCGATCCGGAAGTGACGCATTCTGAGGCGGGGGCAAAATTTCCATGGTATCCACATCCTTTACACGGCGCTGCGACAAAGGATTGAAGAGACGCATGGATTCTATTTCATCCCCAAAGAATTCAACACGGAGGGGATAAGCGGAATATAAAAGATACACATCAAGAATTCCCCCACGAACGGTAAACGTTTTGGGCGTGTTGCATACGTCCACGCTTTCGTAACCCCAATTTACAAGATCCTGAATCAACGCGGATCGTTTTATGGATTGTCCCACGGAAAGCGCATAACCGACCTTTTGACTCTTCGGCGGAGATAGTACAGCTTCATTAATGGCGGAAGTGGTGGTAAAAATCAAGCAAGGGTCTGGTTTGCCTAATGCGTTGATTACTTCAGAACGGTAGCGGTCAACAAGGAGACCAAAGCCTGTTACCGAATCTTGGCTTGCACGGGTTTCAGGATAATAGAGAGACCGGGCCGGCCAGAAATTGTAGCATGTGCGGTACAGGGTTTCAGCCGTGAGAGTATCAGAACAAAGAATTATTTGAAAGGTAGATTTAGATAATAATACTGAAAATAACGCCAAGGGAATAGCGGGAGAATCAACGGATGTTGACGACGATGGAAAGGATAAGAAAGGTAAAATATGTTCGCGGAGAAACTGATCCGGGGGAAGAGCGGTTTCACGTGAAACAAAAGAGGTCATTGTCGAGCCAAATAAACCGATAAGACGGCAATATCAGCAGGGCTAACACCCTGGATTCGCATAGCCTGACCCAGGGTTTGAGGGCGAATCGATTGTAGTTTTTCCCGAGCTTCGTTGGATAGTCCTGTTAAAACGGTGTAATCCAGTTGTGACGGTAGCGCGACCTGCTCATGGTTGAGAGCTTTTTGAACTTGATCCTGCTGTCGACGAATATATCCTTCATATTTTATTTCCGTTTCAACTTCGCTCAGAACTTCTTCTTTCAACCAAGCTTCCCAGTCCAACGGAAACTCAGGTAGGGTTAAAGATAGATCGTTTATAGTTACGCCCGGGCGTTTTAATATAGTGCGGGCCGGGTGTTTCTGTGAAATAGGCTTCATTCCCCGGGCGTCCAAAACAGGGTTGATCTCTTCCGGGGAGATGGATATGTTTAAACTCTGATGGATTTGATCGGTAAAGGCCTGTTTTTCTTCTAAAAACGCGATTTCACGCGGCGTGAGTAAACTATATTTCTTTGCATAGTGAAGCAGCCGGGAATCGGCATTGGAAAAACGTAAAAGCAGCCTGAATTCGGCGCGAGAGGTAAACATTCGATAGGGTTCTAACGTTTCCTTAGTACTTAAATCATCCAGGAGGACTCCGATGTAGGCTTCGTTGCGACCCAGAACAAGGGGTTCAATATTCCTGGTTCTGGCCACGGCATTGATACCGGCGATTAGACCTTGTCCGGCGGCTTCTTCATATCCGGACGTTCCGTTGATTTGACCGGCGAAAAACAATCCTTGTATCGTTTTGGATTCTAGCGTGTTTTTGTGTTGTTTAGGTGGAATAAAATCGTATTCAATGGCATAACCCGGGCGCAGGAATTCCACATCTTTTAAAGCGGGAATTTTCCGCAAAGCCTCTAACTGAACTTGCTCCGGGAGACTGGTAGAAAAGCCGTTGGCATAAATCTGGTGGGAGTTGGCCCATTCCGGCTCCAGAAAAATCAAATGTTTAGAATGGTGCGCAAAGCGATGCACCTTATCCTCGATAGATGGACAGTATCGCGGTCCAGTACCATGAATATCGCCGGAATACATGGGAGATTCCAAAAGATTATCACGGATCAAGGTATGAACCGATTCAGAGGTATATACTTGATGACAAAGGTGGTGGGGCGGATTAAAGGGCTGGGTATGATATGAAAAGGGTACCGGGTGGGAATCTCCGCGAACCGGTTGGGTTTGAGACCAATCAATGGTAGAGGCATCCAAACGCGGTGGAGTGCCGGTTTTTAACCGGCCGGTGACGAATCCTCGCGCCTGTAACGCTTCCGTGATACCCTCCGCCGCTGATTCACCCATACGTCCGGCTCGGATTTTTTGACGGCCGATGTGAATCAATCCATTGAGAAATGTTCCGCAAGTCAAAATGACATTATGACCATGTATTCGGGTGCCGTCGGAAAGAATTACCCCTTCAACTTGATGGTGGGGGTCCAGAATATCTACAACCTCACCTGGTATAAGGGTAAGGGTTTGCAATTGGTCCAAATGCCGCTGAACCAAGCGTTCATAGACGCGCTTATCCACCTGGGCTCTTGGGGACCACACGGAGCGACCCTTGGACCGATTTAGAATTTTGAATTGAAGTCCTGCGCGGTCCGCGAAGCGGCCCATGATTCCTCCAAGTACATCGATTTCGCGAACGATCTGACCCTTGGCAAGACCTCCAATCGCCGGATTGCATGACATGCGGGCAATGCTTCGCAAGTCCATGGTAACGAGCGCGGTTTTCTGTCCCAGGCGGGCGGCAATTGACGCCGCCTCCACGCCGGCATGACCACCACCAACAACGATAATATCAAACTGTTCAGAGCGAGGTTTCACGTGGAACTATTTCCCGACACAGAACGAGCTGAAAATGGCATTCAAAATATCTTCGGGGGTCGTTTTACCCAAAACCGTGTCCAACGCCTGGAGAGCATCCCGAAACTCAAAAGAAGCAAGCTCAAGTGATGGCTCGTTGGACTCCAAAAGATCAAGAACCCGTTTTATAGGCTTCTGAAAGGCAGTTAAGGATTCGTATTGCCGGGCCGTTGTTAACGCTACTTCACCGGAGAGCATGGAAGCTCCGCCCAAGGAGTCTTTCAGTCGTGTTTTTAACTGGTCAAGACCATCGCCATGCAAGGCGGAGATAAACAATGCATCCGGAAAAGAAGCCTGAAGCTGGGCTTGTTTTGAGGGGGTTAAGAGATCGGATTTGTTTAATATCATGATCCGGGGTGTTGATGAGTTTTTTTCGGGGGGTGTTAAGATTGGAGCATCCACCGCCTGGATCCAAATGAGAACATCGGCCTGGTCCATGAGTTTCTGTGTCCGTTGGACTCCCTCTGCTTCAATGGAATCCTGGCTTTCGCGAAGACCGGCAGTATCAATGAGTTTTATGGGAATACCCTCCAAAACAAAATTACTATCGATATAATCCCGGGTTGTACCTGGTTCAGGACTGGTGATAGCACGATCGGTATTCGTGAGGCGATTTAGCAGGGTGGATTTGCCGGAGTTAGGCGGTCCCGACAGCACAACCGAGGCTCCCTCTGTGAGAAGGTGACCACGCGAGTAGGTATCCAGAAGGCGTCCGGCGGAAGCTGAAAGCGCGGTAGTTTTGTCATAGAGTTTCTTTAAAAAATCTTGTTCTACGGCTTCTTCGGAAATATCCAAAATATACTCTACCGATTGCAAAAGCGTCATCAAATCCGTTTTTAAGGTGTTTAGTTTTTGTGATAAATCGCCTTGAAGCAGGCGGTGGTTGAGATGGGCGCTTTCCATTGATTGGGCGGCAATAAATGAAGCGACTGCTTCAGCCTGGATTAAATCTAATTTTCCATGAATAAACGCTCGCTGGGTAAATTCACCCGGCTCAGCAATCCGAGCCCCATATTCACAACAGATATGAACCAGGTGTTGTACAATTAAAGGGTTTCCATGGCAAGATATTTCCACCATATCTTCTCCGGTGTAGGAGCTGGGGGACTGGAAATAGGTAGCGACGGCATCTTCAAAAACCGAGGATGCGGAGTCTATGAGCTGAACAAAAGTGGCTTGCCGTGGTTTTGGCTCGCGGTGGAGCCGGTCCAGCGAAATAAGTAGATTCCGGGACTCTGGTCCACTGATACGCACGACTGCCAGCCCACCGACACCGGGAGGGGTGGCTGGGGCGACAATCGTATCAAAGGGTTTCATTTTTTCTTAGTTTTTTTCCCAGACGTCACGGGTACTAAAATCTCTTCAGCAGGCGTCATGTATTTTTGTTGCAGAATCGTCAAAACATTAAAGAGGGTGTAATATAGATTTAACCCACTGGGGAATCGATAAAAAATGAATAGAAAGACGATATTCATAATATAGGTCATTTGTTTCTGCTGGCTGGCCGACTGCGTTGAGGGCATCATCATTTGTTGTATCATCATGGTAATCGCCATAACGATGGGTAGAATATTTAGCGGGAAACCCGCAATATACATTAAGGTGTCTGGTGCTGAAAGATCCGTAATCCAAAGAGCAAAAGGAGCGCCGCGCAATTCAATCGTGGAACGAAAGACCTGGAAAAGGGCAATCAATAAAGGCATCTGCAATAGAATGGGGAGACACCCACCCAAAGGATTGACCCCATATTCCTTGTAAAGGCTCATGGTGGCCTTATTCAGTTTTTGGGGATCGTTTTTGTATTTCTCCTTTAAACTGACCAACAACGGTTGGATTTGTTGCATCTTCTTTGTGGATTGATAACTCTTTTTGGTTAGAGGGTAAACAATTATTTTTACGACAAATGCGAATAAAATAAGGATAACACCATAGTTGGGTATCCACTTATGCGCAAATGTAAGCAACGCTAAAACACCACGACTAATGGGCCGAATAATAGACCACCCCAAGGTCATTATTTTTTCTAGACCAACATTCATGCCATAAATCCGCTTATATTCCAAAGGACCAAGATACAAGGTTGTGGTTTGACGTTTCGAGGCCGGTAGGGTGAGGGCCACATTATAGACGGGGATCTTTTTATCGACATAGGAGCCGCTGATTTCTGCGCTGATACCGGGGGGATTGGGGATAAGCGCCGCGGCAAAATATTTGGATCGCACGGCAACCCAGTCAGTCTTTCCGGTTAACGTGTTTTTTAACTCTTTTTTCTTTGGAATTTTTGGATTTATAATTTCTCCAGCCTGATTCACATATCCTTTGAAATAAAATAAATCATCTTTGCTGTTTTTTTCTGTGATGGGCATTCCTCCATTCCAGGAAAGATTAAATGTTCCTACCGACAGTTTCGATTCCAAGGAAGAAAGGTCGACTTCAATATCAATCTTATAGGTGTTGGGATAGAACGTGAGCGTTTTGGTTATTGTCTGGCCCAAAACAGTTGTGGAAAAGACCAATTTTTGGGGATAATTATACACATCAATGGATTGGTTGGTATTCTTGGCGGTCCAGTAGTTATCAAGAATCAAAGGGTTACCATCGATTGACAGGGTGCTAATCAGAAGATTATTCCGGTTCCAGGGGGAAATCAACTCTACTGCCTCGGAGTCATTCATGGTGTACTGATGGAGACGGAAAGAAACCAAAGATCCCCCGCTTTTGGAACTGATTATAGCTGAGTAAAGATCCGTATTAACCGTGATCAACACTGTATCTGCGGAAGCATCAGTCAAAGCAGTTTTTTCGGATTTCATTACGTCAACAGACCGTACCGGTGCCACCGACTTCACAACAGCGGTATCTTTGCGATCCACACGCGTAGAGAGAGTGTCAGCCGTCACTTCCGCGGGGGGTGGAGGCGGAGCCACAGTGTTCATGTAAAAAGGGGTTAAGATCAGCACCAACGCGATCAGAAAAAAGGCCAGAACGGTATTTCTATCCATGGAATTGTTTTAAGTGAAAGGAAGTTATAAGAATGTTTGAGACTCACATAAAAAAACAGGCGGCGGCTATGCCAAGCACAACCCGCCGCTCCGGTTTTTTAGGGTGCTGGGGTCTGGTCAGACGGTGAGCCGTTTGCGGCCTTTCCGACGACGACGGCTAAGCACCTGACGTCCACCCACGGTCTGCATCCGGGAGCGGAATCCGTGTTTGTTTTTACGTTTACGGTTGCTAGGCTGAAAGGTACGTTTCATTTTCACTCCATTTTGAGCCTGCAAAAATACAATCAGTTACACCTTAGTATAAACTTCTTTTTCCGGCCAACGTCAATCAGGGTAGACACATGGATGGCGGTGTGGAAATTTTTAAAGAATAAAGTAAAAGAACTTGGTTTTGCGTTCCTTTTCCGCTCTAACTTTTACTGATAATTGATCTGTGGAAAACCTGTGGAAAACTAAAAACGGACGCCTTCTTTAATGACGATTTGGAATAGGACAAAGGATATACTTCGAGAGCGATTAACCGACCATGCATATAACACGTGGTTCGAACCTGTGAATTGTATTGCGGAGTCGGATTCAGAGCTGGTGTTGGAGGTTCCTAACCAGTTTTTTTATGAATGGATTGAGAGTCACTACAGACGGACGTTAGATACAATTTTTAGAAACGATTTCAACCAGAATTTATCCATTAAATATACGGTATCGACAGAACCATCAGAACAGGCGGTATTGCGGGATGAACCAATGGTTAGGCCGGGGCAGAATCCAAAGCAGATTCTACCGCTGTTAAATAAAAATTATACATTCGCTTCCTTTATTGAGGGTGCCAACAATCAATTTGCTCGTGCGGCTGCTTTCAGCGTGGCGGAATCCCCTGGACAGAATTCGTTCAATCCGCTGGTTATCTACGGAGGTGTGGGGTTGGGGAAAACCCACCTTCTTCACGCTATCGGAAATCATATACTCCAAACCCGGCCAACAATGAAAATTGTGAGCGCCTCCAGTGAAAAATTCACCCAGGATTTTATTTCCAGTATTCAAAAAAACAAGACAATAGAGTTTTCCCGTTATTACCGCAAAGCGGACATTCTTCTCATTGATGATATTCAATTTTTCCAAAGGAAGGAACAGACCCAGGAGCAATTTTTCCACACCTTTAATGCTTTATATCAATCGGGCAAACAAATTGTGATGACAGCGGATCAATATCCTGGGGAGATGAAAGGTCTTCAAGAGCGGCTTCTTTCCCGTTTCCAATCTGGGTTATCGGTGGATATTCAACCCCCTGATTTTGAAACCCGCGTCGCGATTTTGCTTGAAAAGGCTGAAATGAATGGTTTGGAGCTGCCCTATACGTTCATCGAATTCATGGCGACTCACATCAAGGATAATATCCGGGAGCTGGAAAGCACGATCATTCGTCTTTTGGCCACTTCATCATTGTTCAATCGGGAAATCGATATGGATTTAGTGAAAAAAGTGGTGCGGGAACGTTTGGGACAGCGGGCTTTGGTGGATTTGTCTTTCGAAGATATTGTGAAGCGGGTATCCAAACTAACCAATGTTCCTGAAAAAGAAATCGTGGGGGCGCGCCGCACGAAACATATAGCTGAAGCCCGCCAGGTGGCCATCTATCTCTGCCGGGAAATTTTAAACAACTCTCTATCGTCAATCGGCTTATACTTTGGAGGTCGCGACCATACAACCATTATGCATGCTTGCCAGAAAATAGAATCGCGTTTGTCGTCGGATTTGCACCTACAGAATCTGGTAAATTCTGCCCGCCAGGAATTGAATCGTATTCCGGTATAATCCCATATAATTCATAGTTTTGTGAGCTTGCTCACAAAACTTGAAGCATTTTCTTGACAGGGTTGAAATCCCTTGCCTATATTCCCGCTAATTGATTTGAAACCGTGGGATTGGAACACCCTAAATCACAGGGTGCTAAATCGTCAAAGGGCAAAACGCCCTAAAGATTTCATAATCAAACCTGGAACGAACTCTTTTAGGAGGACCGAATGTCAAAATCAGCTACCTATCGATGGTTGGTCTTAACAGTATTGTTTGTCTTCACAGCAACACTATTTGCGAAGACGGGATATACCAAAAGCGATCTTAACCAACTTACAAAAACACAACTCGAAAGAATTTTAGAAGATGAAGGGGAAACGCTTTCGTTTGAACAATTAGCTCAAATAAAAGATGTAATTCAAAACAAGGAAAGCATTGTTTATCTGCCTTCTCAAATTTTGCGGAATACTCCTCCGCGCACAGAATTATTAAATGAAAACTTTGATACTGGCATACCCAGTACATGGACAGTGGTTGATGGCTCTAGCGATGGCTATACCTGGGCTGGAATTACTGACGACGGAGGTAATACTCTGGATGGAACGCCTTTTGTGTTTGTCGATAGCGACGGAGCAGGATCTGTCGATATGGATGAAGAGTTGATTTCACCCTCTATTGATGCCTCTGGCGTAACAGAATTATGGATAGAATTTGATCAGTATTATAACCAATATAGCAGTTCAGTGGCTGATGTTGATGTTTGGGATGGAACCCAATGGGTGAATGTTGCCCAGTTTACATCTGACGTTGGTGGTTGGTCTTCACCGGATTTCCAACAAATTGATGTAACAACATATGCTAATTCCGCTTTTCAAGTTCGTTTTCATTATTATAATGCCAACTGGGAATGGTATTGGGCGGTTGATAATGTCGTCATTACTGATACACCAACGACATTTGACCCGTGTGCTGATTATCCTGATGCCAACGAACCAAATGATACCGATGTTAATGCGACACCTATCACAACAGGAACATATTCTGCGTCTATGTGCCCAGCCGGGGACGTAGATTATTACCTTTTAAGTTTGACAGCGGGTCAAATAGTCACCTTTGCCCAAGTTTCAGAGTCTCCGTCTTTTGACTTTGGTTTATGGGTTTACGATCCAGATAGCACCGAGGTTTTGGATGTAGATTATCCTGATCTTAGTGGTTCTTTTACAGCTCCCGTAACTGGTGATTATGAAGTTGTTATTGGTTATTGGGGGTGGGATTTTGGTTCTACCTCGAGCAGTTCAAGCAATTATGAATTCTCTGTGTTGGTGGCCGATCCTCCGTCCGATTCGCCCTACATGGGAACAGTGGTTGTTAATGAAATAATGCAAAATCCTAGTGCCGTCTCTGATAGTTATGGGGAGTGGTTTGAGTTGGTCAATTTAGGCACCTCCGATGTTGATATTGAGGGGTGGACCCTTGCCGATATGGACTATGAGAGTTTTGTCATTCATGGAGATACTACGGGACTTGGTTATGATGGAGCCGGAGGAACCACAATTATTCCCGCAGGCGGATACTTGGTCTTGGGAGTCAATGCTGATACGTCGGTCAATGGCGGAGTGACGGTCGATTATGAATTTGGTGGTTATGGTACCACTGATGCCTATACGCTTTCCAATGGTTCCGATGAAGTCGTTTTATATGATGTAGATGGTCTGTTAGTGGATAAGGTAGAGTATGATGGCGGACCCAATTGGCCTGATCCTACCGGGGCATCCATGGAATTCAACCCAGATACATTGTCGGCGGGTGGAAATAACAACAATTATGAAGCCTGGTACACATCCACAACACCCTATGGTGATGGCGACCTTGGTACACCGGGTGAGGCCAACGATGACGGTATTCTGGACTGTGCGGTCATCGGGTTAGAAGATCTCAACGAACCCAACGACGATGCAACGACGGCGACGGTGGCTTTTGATGGGGATTCTTTAGTTGCAACTATTTGTGATGAGAATGATGTTGACTGGTATGAGATTTCTTTAACCCAGGATGGTATTTTAACCGCAGAAACTTGGAATATTTCTTCAAGCACTTATGGTACGGATACCTATCTTTGGCTGATCGATGCCGCAACGGGTGATACCCTTGATATGGATGATGACGCGGGTCCGGGTTATCTCTCGGTTGTCACCGCGAATGTTACAGCTGGAGACTATTATGTGGTTTGTGATCAATCGTCTTGGTCCTCAGGGGATCTGTTCGATTATAGTATAACCTTTACATTTGAAGCTGGTATGCCCGACTTTGTGGTTTCGGCCATGTGGGATGATGCTGATACTGTCTTCGCCGTGGTAACCAATCAGGGTACTGCTGATTCCCATGGTTGGTTAGGTTTTGGCACCGATTATCATGGTTGGGATATAGATGGTGATACCTTGCGATATGCTGCTGGTCCTGCTTTGGCTGCCGGCGCAAGTGATACATTCGCTCTTTATGGGTTCACCTTTGACAATGTGGGTACTGGCACCTTCCATGTTGGCTTCATTGCCGATATTGATGATGATACCCCGGAATTAGATGAAACCAACAACAGCGCCTATCACGACATTTTTGTTCCAATACCACCGATTGTCCCTCAAAACTTACAGGCTTTCAGTGGTTTCGGATTTGTGGACCTGTTCTGGGGTCCGGCACCTGTGATTGACACCTCGACCGTTCGCGGTTCTGCTGAATCGGTTATTTCACAAAAGGTGTTTGTTGAAGATCCTATCACTACAATTGCCAACCGCAGTGGTTTAAAACGGAAAGCTCTCAACAAGGTTGACAATCAAATTTTTGCTCAAAGCCATATTTCCAAAGCAGAATACTATGGAAATGCTCGTCTTTTGGGTGATGATTGCACCGACCCATTTATTATTGACGCATTGCCATTTGATACCACGGGCTCCACGGTTGGGTTTGCCGATGATTTTGGCACTAACACCGCTGGTGATGTGGTTTACCAGTTCACAACAACTGAAGTGACACACGTGACAATTACAACAGACGGTTCTGGTTATGACACTCAGTTATTCCTCTATGATGATTGTGCTGGTGATTATCTCTACTTTGACGATGATGGCGGTGATGGTCTCCAATCGTTGATTGTAGCAAACAATTTACCGGCTGGCACCTACTACATTGTTGTGGATGGTTGGAGTTCCGCTGAAGGCGACTATGTTCTGAGTGTTACTGCCACCACCGGTCCGCTGCCCATGGCCGATTTGGAAGTCACCTCATTAACCTTGAATGCTGATACAGTTACGGCAGTCGTTACCAATATTGGTACTGCCGATGCTATCTCTTTCTGGGGTGACGGTGGAACAGTGGCTTGGTTCATTGATGGACAATACATTGGTGAGGTATATCCTGATGTATTCGCACCCGGCGATTCCCAGGAATTCATGCTTTATGGTCTCACCTATGCCAATCTTGGTCCTGGTGTCTTTAATGTGGCCGTATATGCCAATTTCTACAATGAATTCGAAGAATCGGATTACTCCAATAACAGTGATTCCATAGATGTGGAAATTCTGGAACCAGATTATATTCCGCTGTACAACGTGTATCGCGATAGTGTTCTGTTGGTAGACAGCCTACCACCGGTGGACTTCGCCTTCAATGGGGCTTACCACGATACAACCGGAGTATTGGATCAGGAGTACTGTTACTATGTGACCCAGATTTTAGTGGATTCTTCTGAATCTGACGGATCCAACACCGCTTGTGCCACGGCGATTACACCACCCTTTGGACATCCTCCTGGGAATGTGATAGCCGATCCTGGCGATGGAGTAGTAGACCTTTACTGGACCGAACCCATGAGTCCATGGGAAATCTTCTGGGATGATGGTACTGCAGAAGCCTGGTATTGGGTCGGCGCGCCGGACGCTGATGGACTGTATTACTTTGCTGAAACCTATGTGTGGCCAGAGAACTCCACAGTAGATCAGATTAAAGTTTTCTTGCGGTCTTTCGATGTCACCCCTCAGGATATCAATTTCTATATCTTTGGGGATGATAACGGCGTACCGGATGAAACCAATATACTGGGTGGTCCCTACACAGTGAGCTTCTCTCCAGTAGATGATCAACCTGTCTGGGTATCAGTAGATGCCGGTGTTGCAGTTACAGCGAATGTTCCCTTCCATATAGTTACGGAATGGACCACATCTAACGATTACGCCGTTGGTTCTGATGGAGACATGCCTGATGGAATGAGTTATTGGACTATGGATGGTGGTGTGGAATGGAACCAATGGTTGAACCACGACTGGATGATACATGCGGTTATGGCTGCTCCGACACGTGCGGAAGTAACCCCAGGGAATTACACCATTGAACCTAGTCCCATCCCTTATGGCGATGCCATTGTTGGCGCTACCAGTACCAATAAGGATCTGGCAGAAGCATCCGCACAACATCTTGAAAAAGTGACATTGGGGACGCTGGTTCGTGGTCAAAACTATCACGTAACTCCTGCACATAATCAGAATCGGGCCTTCATTGGATACAATGTGTACCGTTCTGAGGATGGGGGTGTGAATTTCACCCAGGTAGCTACAGATGTTACCGATTTATTCTACTCGGATGTGAGTGTGACCAATGGAACCACATATTGGTACGCAGTCACCAGTGAATATGATGAAGGTGAATCCTTATTCTCCAATATCGCCGTTGCTACACCACTGGCTGCAGGCGTCTTGCCGTACTTCACTGACTTTGAAGCAGATAACGGTTTCTGGGCTGGTGATGGTGATTGGCAGTGGGGAACGCCGAACTATTTTGCTGGTCCCGATACGGCGCATAGTGGTGATAACGTATGGGGTACCGTTTTAGATGGTGATTATCCCAACGGATCCGTTTCTTGGCTTTTGAAACCCTTTGATCTTTCTGGGGTTACCGGTACAGCCGTTATGGGCGGTTGGGCTTGGTATGATATTGAAACCGGCTGGGATTATTGCTATGTGGTTGCTGGTCCTGATACAGCTGGATTCTTCTGGATTCTCGATGAATTTACTGGAACCTCCGATGCATGGGAAGATGGTCAGGTCTTAATTCCAGATGAACTTCTGAGTGATTACACCTATCTTGGATTCTTGTTTGTTTCCGATGGTTCTGTAACCTATCCAGGAATATACGTAGATGATCTTTGGGTAGAAGACATGGATCTGCCGGAACTCACACTGGATGGTGTTTCTTTTGACGGTTTGACGGTTCGGTTAGATTATGGTGATACAGCCGGATCCACTGACTTTGGCTTAGGAAATGCTGGTACGGATACATTGGACTACAATATCACCTATGAAGCGGCCGCTGGTCGGATCATTAATGCTCGTGAAATTGATGGGGCCTATATGTGGTCCATGGATCCAGCGCCTAGCCCGGGTGAAACGATTGATCTTACGCTCTATGTGACAAACGATAGTCAGGATGCGGAATGGATCGATACTGTCGTTGTGACCTTCCCGACAGGTATAACCGTGAACAGCACCTCTGATATGACTGTAGTTGGTGGAACTCGCTATCTCCAGTCGGATGGATCTACTGGTGATGGCGCCTCTATTACCTGGTACAACCACGATGGTGGGTTCGGAAACATCTTTAGTACTGAAACCGCCTCGGCAGTGGTGAATGTAACCATTGACGCGAATTACGCGGATCTGGTGTACTTCGATTACGATCTGAGTGGTGATGATTGGGGTGATGAACCTCATAATATCTCTGGCACCTTCGTTTTCTTACCGCCGGTACTTGAAGTTTCCATTGACCCAGACTCTGGCT
>CAZHTM010000028.1:17798-28400 GCA_964535735.1 uncultured bacterium | reverse complement strand
ATCACGGTTTTATTCAAGGTCACCCGGGCGTCAAACAATGTTCCGTCCAACCGACGATGCAACCAGTCGAATTTTTCTGTTTTTCCGGAATGCGCTGATTTTATTCTTTCCACTACCGCATTTTTAGACAAGGCGCCATCATATTGGAGGAGAGGGGAGAATTTAACCGGTGTCTCACCGATGATATCCTTCCGCCGACAGCCGAACATCTTTAAAGCCGTCTGGTTACAATCAATAAAACGATCGCCTTTCATTATAAAAATAGCGTCCGTGGCCGATTCGAATAGTGTCCGGTACTTGGTTTCGCTTTCAATGCGGGCTTCTTCTGCGGTTTTCCGATCCGTAATGTCCCGCGCTACAATTTGGGTGGCTTGAACACCTTCATACTCGATAATCGATGCGTCTAATTCAATATCAATCACCCGATTATCAAAACGAATTACTTTCAATTCCAACGGTTTTTCATGACGAGGGTTGCGAAGCATCGTTGAAATTTTTTCGACTAACCCTTTTTGATAGTCCACATGGACCAAGTCTTCTATTCGACTATTAAGGAACTGCTTTTGGTCAATAGCGCCCATCAATCGTAAGCCAGCATCATTGATATAGATAAACCGGCCTTCCCGGTAAACGCCGATTCCGAACGGTGAGTTATCAATAAGTTGCCGGTAATTCTTTTCCTCGTCCCAAAGAACGTCCAATGTATCGTAGATACTCCGTTGACGGACCAAGGTTATACGGTACAGCCAACTCAAACCAAAAGCAGCGATCAATCCCAGATATAATACAAGCATGTGTCCAGGGGTTTGTACTTGAGATACATAAACGGGATTCGGAACCATGGTTAGGCTCCAGGTATTATCCAATATATTTACAGTGCGCGTAACGCTTAACATCGAATAATGCAAATTATACTCGTTGGTATTCGCCAATATGGCTTGGTTTTTTCCATCCTGCAGTTGATAATAAAATTTGGTAATACCGGATTTTAAAAACAGGGGACTGAGAAATTGCTGTACTTTAAAAACACCGTTCAGATATCCCACAATTTCACCGTCAATACGGATCGGGAAATAGGTGGCAAATCCATATCCGCCTTGATAGAGTTCCACCCGGTCGGTGCAGACGTCTTCTCCGGTATCTTCAGCCTTTTTAAAATAAGAAGCTGCCGTAGGATGTGTATGTAAATCCTTCCCTAATGCTAAAATATTGGATTTATACGGGGCCACCCATTGAATGACGCCTTTCGCGTTGATAAAATTCATCGCTTGAAAACCTTTGTATTCCCTGAGGATATCATCGACTTCATCCTGAAATTCTTCAACCGTTTTGAAAGGTTGATGGGAATAATGTGTCCGGAGAAACCGTAAAATACTCAAGTGTACATTAATATATTCTTCCAACCGCACCGCTGTTTGTTCCGCCGTCAGTTCTGTTCGGGCACGCAAATCGCGAGCATTTTCATGGCCCAGGTATTGCCAGACAACTATGGTTAACGAGGCAAAAATGAAAAAGGAGAGAAGTGGAAAAAGAATAGAGTGTCTTGAGAAAAAGGACCGATATCGTTTTCCCTTTGGATTGGGATGGAGATAATCGTCTGAAATGAATGGTATCTTCATCAATCTGTTTGCACGTACAATAAGTTATATAAAACGAACCATAAAATATAGATATTATTCCCTCATGGGGCTACTTTTTCCGTTAAAAAAATGCCGCCCAAAGGCGGCATTTTCCGATAGGGAATCTATTGTTCTTCAACCTGTTGCTGTGTCGTATCCGGCGGCGCTGGAGGTTTTGGTTTTTCTCCCCAATAATTCAAGCGGGGATTGATACGGTAAAGTACGTTTTCATTGGTCAGGTACACCTCCGATTCTCCGGCTAACCGAACATTGTTCCGCGCCCAGTCCGATTTGGAACGTCCCATAATAAAATGCCCCAATTCTTTATCATTAGCGCCAAATAATTTGACATGGACTCCGGTGGAATCATCCACCGAATAAACGTCCCATTTTTTTGGATTCCGGGACACGAGGGTTTCTTTTCGGACTTTTAGGACTTTGTCAAAGAAATCGTTGATCCGGTTTTCACGAACAACCAATGAATCCGCGCCCTGGATAGACCAAGCATCATCAGTCTTAACCAGGTCCAGCGTATCGCTGGGATTGGTGATCTGAATATGAACAATTTTTTCCGGATCACCGGTAAACACTAAATCCGACGAAGATTTATACCGGTTTTGTACCAGTTGGTTGATCCCCAAAGCCAGGATCAACACTCCCAGTATGATCAGTAATGTTCGAATGTTCTTACCCATAGATTTCCTCAATTTTTTCAGACCGTTTGGCTTCTTTCTTCCAACGGAAGATTCCCAGGGCAATGATTAGGAGCGGCGGAAGAAGAATATTCATCCATTTAATTCTGGATTTGGCTTCATCCGATAATTCCTGAAGAGGACGCGTGGTGATCTCCCGGGACCGCAGCGCCACCAATTCGCTATCACCCATTAAATAATCCACCGCATTATGGATAAACACGGCGTTTTCCGGAATCCCCCCACTTCCACTGTCATCAAAAAACCTAGAATCACTCACCAGGATAATCTGGCTGGTAAGCCCTGAATCGGGATGTTTCAGGGTGACCAATGCGGCCACGGTTTTTTCCGGTTGGGTTAGCGTCTGAAACGCTGGATTATTTAAGGGGCCCAGATTGTAACTGCCGGTCATAATGCCAGAACGATTGGACGTAAGGAACAAAGGCAAAAATTGATCGGTGGAGTCCGTTAAGGCCGAAGCCACTTCACTGGGAAATAAAATTTGAATCTGTTCCAACCCGCGGACGATGGGATGGTCTCCAAATGACCGAATTAAGGGGAAGAACGGATAATCCACTGCTGTATTCATCCGGAAGAAACCCCGGTTTTGGGTAATCGTTACCTGACCAGATAGACGGTCCAGCACCAGGTTTTCTTTCAATTTGATCCCATTTTCTTCTAAAAAGGAAAAAATATTGGAGTGAATAGGATTGGCCCGTTGCTGTTGGAGATCTGCCTTGATGCGGTTTTGGGCAATGAGCAGGTTTCCGCCTCGTTTCAGGAAATCCCGTAGATTGGTTAATTCTTCATCTGGTACTGAATCCTGTACGCCGTTGACCAGAACACAGGTGATATTCTCCGGAATCGGACGATTAAGGGACAACCGGCGTACCGTGTAGGCTTCACCCAGAGCATCGGTGAGGGCCTGATTTTTTACCGTTTGTCCTGTAAAGGTGACAAACGCCACTGTCCGTTTCTCCGACTCCACCAAACGCTTGATTTTGGTCGTTATCTCATATTCCAATCCAGTGGTGGACTGGATCAGAGGGATCACTTCCTTTCGATCTTCATACAGGAGTTGCATTCCCATGTAAACCCGCTTGATCTCCATTTTGTCATTTTCGATGACTTGGAGCTGGACGGGCATGATTCCCGCTTTTTGCGCTTCTTCTGCTAGCTTTTCTTCACTGGCGGGTGCATAGAATTCGAACCGAATGTTGCCATCGGAATAAGCGGCATATTCCTCCAAAATGTCCTGAAGGTAACGCCGATTGTTGGCATAATCACCGGGAAGGTTTTCCGTGAAATAGACCTTCAGGGTTAATAGATCATCTACCTTCTTTACTACCGCTTTACTGGATTCCGAAAGGGAATACATTTTATTGTCGGTCAAATCCCAACGGAAGAACCAATTCCGGGCGATGATATTGACTAGAATGATCACCACCACGGCAATCGTTACATAAAGGATAAATGATTTTTTATTCTGTACCGGCATAGGACTCACCTCCATTTCCGCATTTCAAGAAAGCGGACCGTCAGCGTCAGAAATAACCATATCATCGTCCCAAAATAGATCAAATTCCGGGAATCGATGACACCCCGCGAGAGATTGGACAAGTGGTAATCTACACTCATATATTGAACAATCCCGCTAAGCCATGGCGGCATGAAGATTAGCAGCATGTTCATGAGAAAGAAAAACAGCACCAGCGCAACACCGATGATAAACGCCACCACCTGATTATCCGTTATTCCACTGGCAAAGGTCCCAATCGCAGCATAAAAGGCACCCACAATAATGAGTCCCAGATATCCGCAGAGGGCCGCGCCATAATCAATATTCGTGCCGGTAATCATCAGCGTGATAAAATGAATGAGAGAGAAGCCCAGTCCAATTACCACCAGCGTCAGGGCAGCGAGGTATTTTCCCAGGACGAATTCCCAATCCAGAATGGGGAGCGTCGATATAACCTCCATAGTTCCGTTGTTTCGCTCTTTGGCAATCAGCCCCATCGTGACCGCCGGAATGAAAAAGAGGTAAATCAAAGGAACCACATTGAAGAGCGCCCGCATATCGGATTGGTTGATTAAAAAGAAAGTATTGGTGAAGAAGTATCCGTTGAACAGTGAAAATATCACCAGGAAGATGTAAGCCATAGGACTGGAAAAATAGGATAACAGCTCCTTGGCATAAATCGACTTCACATTACGCATGAGCCCCTCCTTCCACCGTTAACTTCCGGAACAAGTCTTCCAGGTGAGCTCGTTGAGTACTCATTTCCAACAATACCCAACCAGAATTGACCGCATGGGCAAACACCGTTTCCCGCAGGTCTTTATCACGTTCATATTCCAGAACTATCTTCCCCAGACCATCCTCGAACTTCAGGCTCTGAACGGTGACGCCCGGAAGGGTATCACCAAGTGACCGGAGCTGCGCCTCTTCCGCTCCTTTCACCAAGAGGGAGAGCTGCGTTTTCCCTTGGAAACTGGCCATGAGCTCATTGGTGGTTCCATCCGCCACAATTTTTCCATCATGGATAATCACCATGCGATCCACGGTTGCTTCAATTTCCTGAAGGATGTGACTGGAAATGATCACCATTTTTTCCCGGCCCAGTTGCTTGATTAACTGGCGGATCTCCACAATCTGATTGGGGTCCAGACCGGTAACGGGCTCATCCAGAATAAGGATTTTGGGATCATGGATAATGGCGGTGGCTAGGCCGATGCGTTGTTTATATCCCTTGGAACATTGGCCTACCGATTTGTGCAGAATGCCTTGCAACCCACATTGGTCGATGACCCGCGAAAGGGCTTGTTGAAACACCCGCCCTTCAAGGCCCCGAATCCGTCCCGTGAATTCCAGGAGATCATACACTTTCATTTCTGTGTACAAGGGGTTTAATTCAGGCAAATACCCAATCTGTTTCCGGATTTCAAGTGAATGATCTAGGATATTCAAATCGTTGATGTACACATTTCCGGATGTGGGAGTTAAAAAACCGGTCATGATTTTCAGCGTAGTGGATTTACCGGCGCCATTGGCTCCTAAAAAACCAAGAATTTCGCCATCGTTTACCTGAAAATTGATGGACCGGACCGCCTTTACATCACCATAGTTCTTAACCAGATTCTCTACGCGTATCACTGTCTCACCTCAATTTATATTGACCATGTTGCTAAATAGAAGGCGACGATTTTAGGAAAATCAAGGTCGCGATTCAAGGTCTTCCATACACCTTTTCTAGGACAAACATGTTTAAGAAAAGGAGTTTATTCCTATGCATAACACACGGCATTGTTCCCAAAAAATATAATGTAAACACCTTCCAAAGAAGGGGCTTCCCATATCACCCTGGTTATGAGTAAGCTAGCTTTATGAAATCCGATTGGAAAACGGTTCACTGGATCTATCGTATCCTTATCGTGTCCATTTGGCTGGGTGCCATTTTTTGGCTCTGGAATTCCTATTATGGACACCAGCGGTCCGCAACCACCTATCTTTCCCTGGATACGGGTCTGGTGGAAATCACGGAAGACAGTGAATGGATGGATATTTATTTAAACGGTGAAAAGATTGGATACAGCTTTACGTCCACTCAGCTAACGGCCGATCATGATGTGGCGCTGAATAGTTTTATGCATTTGAATACCATTGTGGCAGGGTTCCCCACCACGATTAACTCTCAATATCGGGCCCTTGTGGATTCCCTTTACCAACTAAAAAACTTCGATTTTTTTCTTAATTCCGGGAATTTCACTACACGTCTGAAAGGTTATCGTCGTAAAGATCAATTGCAGATACATCTTTACAATGGCTCTGATTCCACCGTTCTGTCCTTACCTGCCCCTCCCATGTTGACGCCTTCAATGGCCTTAAAATCTTTGATCATTCACCAAGGCATCACACCTGGACAAACCGTGTCAATTCCCGTATATGAGCCTATGAGTCAATCTATGGTGGATGTTCAAATTGAACATCTAGGAAAGGAGACGCTTCTATGGGATAGCACCGAAGTGGAGGTCAATAAACTTCGGATAGAATTCAACGGATTTCCATCCTATCTCTACTTGGATGATAATGGGCTTACGTACCGGGAGGAAAGTCTAATGGGTCTGGTGATGGAACGCTCCACTGGAAAACCGGATTTTTCCGAACTCGCATCTCCTAATATTGATTTGGCAGGATTCTATTCCGTCCCCCTTTATGGCTCCTTATCCCCCACCTCACCGGTAACCCAAATGACGGTCAAAATCCGAGGACTTATGCCCCGATTTTTACCCTCTAGTCCTATTTGGGACTATCTGGTCTCGCCATCCGATTCATCCATGTTTTCTTTCTTTTCCGCTCCACGGCCATCTAGCCCACCGGACAAAGATGATCTGGCTGGAAACGCCTTCATTCAATCTCATCGACCAGAAATACAAAACCTGGCCAGCGTGTTGATACGAGATCAAAATTCTCCAGAATCTCAGATTCGAACACTCCTTGATTTTGTTTACCGGGGATTAGAAAAAGTCCCAGTGGCTAACCTCACGTCCGCACTGGATATTCTGTCCCAGAAAAAAGGCGATTGCAGTGAACACGCCACGCTCTTCACATCCTTAAGCCGCAGCGTGGGAATTCCCACCCGGATTCGCATCGGATTGGTGTATGTAAACCGTGCGTTTATGTATCACGCCTGGCCGTCAGTTTACATCAACGGAGCCTGGATGGATGTGGACCCCACCCTAGGCCAGTATCCCGCCGATGCGACTCACATTCCTTTACTGGAAGGCGATTGGGGAAATTTATCCAGCCTCATTCCGGTCTTAGGTCATCTTTCCATCACCTTAATTCATGCAGAATATGCCCATGCTCGTTCTTAATCAACTGTCCAAATCTTTCGGGTCGGTAAATGCCGTTCGGTCCTTGTCTCTCACGCTGGAGCCAGGAGAATTGTTTGGCTTTTTAGGCCCGAACGGCGCCGGGAAAACCACCACCCTAAACATGGTATCGGGCCTCCTGAAACCCGATTCTGGCACTATTCTCATCGACGGGATCGACAATCAGGCCGATCCGGTTAAAGCCAAATCCATGATGGGCACAATACCGGATACTCCGTACATCTATGAAAAATTAACGGGGTTTGAGTATCTGGAATTTATAGGAAATCTTTACGGCCTGGAGGCTGCTGATCTTTTAAAAGAATTGCATTCCTACCAGGACTTATTCGATTTCGGTACGTGGATTCATGATCCCATGGAAAGCTACTCACACGGAATGCGGCAAAAAATCGTATTCACCGGTGCCTTAATTCACCGACCAAAATTATTGGTGGTGGATGAACCGATGGTGGGGCTGGATCCCGGGAGTATCCGGACTGTTAAACATCTTCTCCAAGAAAAATGCCGGGAAGGGATGACCATCTTAATGTCCACCCACACCCTGGAAATTGCGGAGGAGATTTGCACCCGTGTAGGAATCATCCACCAGGGAAAATTGATCCGGACGGGAACCTTGGATGAACTACGTCAGGAAGCCCGCACCGAAAAATCGCTGGAAGATATCTTCTTCACATTGGTCAATGAAGCCCACGACCCCGCTTAATCTCTACCTCCTATTCTGGAAAAACCGGGTGCGCATGGCCCGCAACACGCTCCGAATTTCTGGATGGCGGCGGTGGGTGGAATTATCCGTTTCCGTGCTCATCGTCTTTTCAATGGCTTATGGAGCAACATTACTTTTAACAGCGGGTTTTTCGTTTTTATATCGCCAGGGAGAATTGGGGACGGTTCTCCTTGATCGGGTCTATTCCCTGGGCTGGTCAGTTATTTTCTATCTGCTCATTATTTCCAACCTGATTACCGCCTTGTCTACCTTGTACAAAAACAGGGATGTCCAATTCCTGTGGACCACTCCCATACCGGATCGCACTCTGTTCCGCTTGAAAGCTATTGATAACCTGATCTACAGTTCCTGGGCGGTCATGATTCTGGGACTGCCCTTAGCCATTGCTTACGGGACAGTTCGCCACATGAGCTTTCTTCAAATTGGTGTTGTGCTGATCCTGGGATTGATTCCTTTTCTGATGATTGCGTCCTCCCTGGCTCAAGGACTGCTTCTTCTATTGATTCGGCTTTCCCGATGGATTCGTTTGCGAATGGGTTTGGTGATTGTGATTTCCGGTATTATTATTTTGTTTTGGTTGGCACTGAAATACAATCAAACCAATATTATCGTAGCTGGTGAAATTCCTTCCACCCGCTATCTCACGCGTTATCTCGCCAATTTGGGTCGAACACCCTTTGTGTTTTTACCCAGCTACTGGTTTTCCCAAGGTGTTACCGGTGAACACGTTATCCCTTTCCTGACGCTGCTCATTTCTACGGCGCTGGTCCTATGGGAATTTCTGGGATGGGCAGCACAGAAACACTATTATTTAAGCTGGCAAGCCTACATGACCCACGGATCTCCGCGCGTTCAGCGTCGCCGGCGGTTGAAGTCTTCGGTGATCGCCCGTAAGCGATCCATTCCCCGAGCGCTTATGTTGAAAGATTTTCGACAATTTGTCCGTTCCCCTCAACAATGGATCCAATTTATGTTATTCATGATCCTCATCACGGTGTACCTGGTGAATTTGTCACGGATTCATTATACCGTGAGTCGTTTCGAAGGTTTTTGGGATCGAATTGTCTTCTTGTTAAACTTTGGATTCAGTGGGTTCATTCTGGCCAGTCTTATCACCCGATTTGTATTTCCTCTGATTAGTTTGGAAGGTCGGATGCGCTGGATATTATTCACCTCACCAGCCACGGTTAAACAGGTGTATTCCGTCAAATTCTGGATGTCCGCTTTGTTATTTTTCGGCATTGCCGAATGGGTCGCCCTGTTGTCGAATCTGTTTTTATCGCTGGGCTGGCAGGTTCAGGTCATCTCCACCGTATATCTCTTAATTATGAGTATTACCTTAACGGCCATTTCCATGGGATTAGGTGCAGTGTTTCCCCAATTCGATGAAGCGAATCCCATGCGGATTGTCTCTGGGGTAGGTGGAATCATTGCCATTGTGGTGAGCTTAGTGTATGTGGCATTGGTGGTCCTCTCGCTCCTCAGTTTATACAGCGGTCTTTGGGTTCAGTCCCACGTTTTCACCGTTTTCCTCAGCACCGGGTTTGTGGTAACATTAAGTTTGGTCACGATGGGCATATTTTTAAAATTGGGCTATCGTGCTTTGTGTCGGACCCTTGAATAAACAGGATAATTAATGGAATACAGACGTTTAGGAAACTCCGGTCTTAAGGTGAGCGCCTTGTCTTTCGGCGCCTGGGTGACGTTTGGACAGCAAATCGGCGAAGACGTGGCAGCCGAGTGTATGCAAGTGGCGTATGACGCCGGCGTGAATTTCTTCGACAACGCGGAAGTATACGCTCAGGGTGAAGCAGAAATTATCATGGGAAATATTCTGAAATCCAAGGGCTGGGGACGGGATACATACGCCGTGTCCAGTAAGGTGTTTTTCGGTGGACAACGCCCCATGCAACGAGGCTTATCCCGAAAACACATTTGGGACGCCTGCCACGGGGCGCTGCGTCGCCTTCAGGTGGACTATCTTGATTTGTTTTTCTGCCACCGCCCCGATGTGGAAACACCGATTGAAGAAACGGTTCTGGCTATGAACACGTTGATTCAGCAAGGAAAAATTTTGTATTGGGGAACGTCGGAATGGTCCGCCGAACAAATAATGACCGCTGAAGCCATTGCCCGGGAATACCGGCTTATCGGCCCCACCATGGAACAACCGGAATACAATATGTTTCATCGGGATAAAGTGGAGCGGGAATTTGCTCGTCTCTATTCAGAAATTGGGTTGGGTACCACAACCTGGTCGCCCCTGGCATCCGGTCTGCTAACTGGAAAATATCTGAGCGGTGATCCTGGGAATACGCGTATTCACCTTAAAAATTATGAATGGCTGAAAAAGCGCTTTGAAAGTCCCGATACCCAGGCGCTGCTGAAGAAAATAAACGACCTGGTCGCCATCGCCCGGGATTTGGATATGACCATGGCACAACTGGCACTGGGATGGTGTCTTCAAAATCCCAATGTGAGCACCGTAATCACAGGAGCATCCCGTCCCGAACAAGTTGTTGAAAACATGAAAGCCGTGGATTTGAAGGATCGCCTTACGCCGGAGGTGATGGAATCCATAGAGACGATTCTGGGGAATAAACCACCGGAGCCCGCATCATTTTAATTCCTGGATCGCCTGCCACGACTCTTGGTCAATCCGGTCCATTTCCTC
>CAZHTM010000028.1:0-17698 GCA_964535735.1 uncultured bacterium | reverse complement strand
ATAATGGTGATTCCCAAATCCTTGGCCGCGGACAGGACACCGTTCGTTTCAATGCGGCGATCCAGCAGACTGTAACGTACCTGATTAGATGCTAGCGGATATCCACGTTTAGCCAGTATTTCGGCAGCCTTTTCCATGGCGCGCGCCGAAAAATTACTGACTCCGATTGCACGGATTTTATGAACGTCAGCCAGATCCGCCATGGCATGCATCTGTGCCGACAGAGTGGAAAACGAAAACGGGTTGTGAATTTGATGTAAGTCGATGGGATAAATCCCCAACTCCGCTTCCCGATACTTAAATGTTTTTTGAATACTGGTCGCTCGACGGAAGAGAGGAAACCATTTGGTCGCAATTACCACCTTTCCAGGTTTAACCGTTAGCGCTTCCAAAACTGAACTGAGTATTCGTTCCGATACGCCCCAGCCGTAGGCCTCCGCTGTATCAAACCAATTGATTCCTGACTTTAACGTCGCCGCAATGATATCCCGGACAACAGAAGAATCCAGAGGTTTCCAATACCGTCCAATGAGCCCCTTCCCCCCGGAAAATTGCCAGCAGCCTAACCCAATAGGCGTAATCTGAATAGTTGTTTCCCCCAAAGAACGTTTCTCCATTCCATCCCTCCTTTTTAAACATCACAGAAATCCGAACGAATTAGAATCGATCCATAAAAAAGTTACCTCCTGGCATATGGATAACAAAGTCAAATTCACTAAAATTAACGGAGATAAATTCTTTTCAACCTCCTTTTCGTTCCTGTATTTTCTTGAAATCATAGGGTGAAAACGAGATGACCTCCGAACTAAAAAAAGCGCTGGGGCTTTGGGATCTGGTGCTGATGAATATCGTAGCGATTGTGGGATTGCGATGGCTACTAACAGCGGCACAAACAGGATATGCCAGCATCAGCCTTTGGATACTAGCTTTGGTTTTGTTTTTTATTCCCCAGGGAATGACCATTTTTCAGTTATCCCGCTCTAATCCCAACGAAGGGGGTATTTATTTATGGGCCCGGGACGCCTTTGGTCCTTTTCATGGATTTATTACCGGCTGGTGTTATTGGATCAATAATCTCATCTATTATCCTGCCCTTCTTATGTTTCTTGGCGGAAATGCCCTGTATTTGTTGGGCTCCCGATGGATAGGCTTGACCGATTCCGGAATGTATATTGCCTTGTTTTCCCTCACAACGCTCTGGATGATCATTGGGCTGAACGTTCGGGGACTTACCTTGGGAAAATGGTTGCACAATCTGGGTGGCGTGGGGATTTGGATTCCCATGGGAATGTTAATTGTGATGGCGGCAATTCAATGGGTCCGATCTGGCCCGGCAGAATTAGGGACCTGGCAGGACATGCTTCCGGATTTAGGTCATCGGTCCACCTGGGCGTTCTGGTCGACCATGTGTTTTGGATTCGCGGGATTGGAACTCATGTCCATTTTAGGTGGAGAAATCAAATCCCCTCAGAAATTCATTCCTCGAGCGATATGGATCTCCGGGGTTGGAATTGCAGTGATCTATATATTAGGGACTTATGCTCTCTTAGTCGCGCTGCCTCGTGAGCAGATCGGTCTTCTGGATGGTATTGTGGGCGCTATCCAATCTTTGGGCGCCTCGTTTGCACTCCCACACCTGGGATGGATAGCCGCCTTTTTCATTACCCTGTCCGGCCTAGGTGGCGTTAGTGCCTGGATCGCCGGTGTAGCCCGGGTTCCTTTTGTCATTGGATTGGATCGCTTTCTACCGGAATGGATTACCGATCTCCATCCTCGTTGGGGTACTCCGTATAAATCCTTGTGGCTCCAGGGCGCGTTGACCTCGCTGTTCATTATTTTCAGTGTAGCCGGTTCTACCATTCGGGAAGCCTATCTGGTTCTTTTGGATGCAGAAATCATTCTGTATTTCATCCCGTATTTATACATGTTCGCCGCCGGGTGGAAGTTATCGAAAGAGGTTATGCGGTACCGGTTGGCAGCGGGAATCGGATTTATTACAACGGCTCTGGCTATGGTATTTGCCCTCATTCCTCCTGAGGGTATGAATATCGTCTCTTACGAATTCAAAATACTTGGGGTGACGGTGGGATTTATTGGCGCAGGTCTATTTCTTTATCGGAGACGACTTAAGATGGTGTCTTAAGGCCTTTTTTTTACTTGGCAGGTTTCGATGGCTTTTTGAATCGCCTCCATTTTTTCCAGAGTACGATCATAGCCTTCCCGGATAGACCGTTCCGCCTGGTCGAAATCAAACATTTTCAGATCTCCCAACTCAGGTTGAATGAGCACATCCGGGGGCGCTAAGGATAGATTGATTTCCGCAATTTGTTTTTGCATAATATTAATGGTGGAGGCCATGATATCCAGTAAATGGGGCGATTTTTCTTCCCGCCGAGCCCACTGGATAAATATCTTTTTCAACCGCTGGCTGGTTTCACCATATTGAACTAACATTCGTTGAACGAGGGCCCCTCTTTCTATGGAAATAAGCCCCGAAATATCTTTGGGACGGGTTTCACGGGCCTTCTTCTTCGGATGCAGTTTCGAAACCAAGGTTGTGGTCAAATCAACGGCGATAACCACATCCGCACCCATGGACTTTACGGCCTCTACCGGAACGGGATCCACCAACCCCCCATCCACCAGCCAGCGCTGATCCACCTTCACGGGGGTGACAACGCCCGGTATCGCCACGCTGGCGCGCACCGCATCCAGTAAGGATCCCTTGGATAAAACGACCCGCTCTCCCGTATTCAAATCAGTAGCAATAATTTTCAGGGGAATACGTAATTGATCAAACGATGTAGCGGTAGTATTAATCATTAAAAGATCACGGATCCGTTTTCCATCGATAAATCCAGACTTGGGAAAGACCAAATCCATATAGGATAATACTTTTCGCCAATCCATTGATAAGGCAAACTCCGCCAACCGGTCCAAATCGCCGGCGGTGTAAATCGCGCCTACATAGGCTCCGATACTGGTTCCGGCTACATAGGAAACGGAAATATCGTGATCATGGAGCGCTTGCAGGACTCCAATATGAGCCCATCCTCGGGAGGATCCACTTCCCAGAGCCAAACCTATTTTGACATCAGAACCCATTGCTCAGGAACCGGCCGGCGTAAAATCCGGAATAATCTTTGTTACAATATCTTTATGAACCAATATCGTTCGAATTTTCAATTTCACATAATCGTCCCGATAGAAGAAATATCCATCATATTTTCCCCGCCAGGCTCCGCTTCCCGAATCTTTGATCAAAAACCAGTCGTGGCGCCCTTTGCGAGTATACCCAACCATGTGAATACCATGATCATCGGTCGTAGTATGATTATAAATCCGGTATTCCCGGGCTTCCTGGTTGATATATTTATAGGGAATATCAAAGTTTGGTATAATGGCGGCATCACTTAAACCTTCAATCCCCGGTTCCGACACATCACCGCCTAAAAATACAGTATACCCATGTTTAGCCGCCGTTTTAATCACCGAATAAAATTCATCCAGAGGAACATTATAATAATTTTGACTATGCCACCAGTTATCAGGAACGGCATATTCATCAAAAGTGTAAAACGGATATTTCATCGTGGACATCAGTGCAATATAATCATCCAAGTTGAGACCTAAAACCTTATCCCGAAATTCTACCGGTGTAATTTCTTTACCTTCCCATAGGAATTTTTCCGGTGGAGTTCCCATGGTTTCATTCATGATGGATTTAATCGTGTTTAAAACCAGTGTTTCATCCCAAACATCATTCTCTTTAACCCAAGTCAGAAATTTTTGCATCCGCGAAAACATTTCGCTGTGATCAAATCGCTCATCTTCTCGCAATACTCCGGGATACGTGCTACGGGGAACAATGCCGTACAAAGACCACATTCGCAGAACCGCATCGGCTTCCGAGCCTTGACTGAAATTGGAATTACCTCGTTCACGAACAAAACGCCGGGCTTTTTCGATATATTCATAATAGACGGTATACATTTCAGATAATTTGATTTTTTGACCTGTAATTCGGTATACCTCGGACTCCAGGAAGGATGTGGTACTAAAACTCCAACACGTCCCGGTCATATATTGCCGCACCGGAGGTAAATGGAAGGCCTGTTCAAAAACTCCGGGACCTTCCGGTAATGATATTTGTGAAAAATCCACGGACATGACCTTACGGTTTTCACGCTCAATCTTTTTTAAGGAATCCACGCGTGCCTGTATTTTATCCGTGGTTTTTCGTTCCTCATCTTTTTGTGATTGCCGTTCCTCCTGCATTTCTTTCAACGCAGGGTCATGATACGGTTTAATATAGATCAAGGACTGGCCCGAACTCAGGGAACCGATCAGAATTTCTATCATGATCATTCGATAGATAAATCGCATTGATTTTCCCTCCAAAATTGAAGCGAAATCTACGCAAAACTGTCAGGGGGTTAAAGTAAAGTTCGTCTTCCACATTGCAAACGATAGACCATTGGTGTTAGGTTTTCAGGAGTAAAATTTGAGAAAAAAATATATATGTTGGAGGGACACATGAAAACAACTCATATCATCATTGTGGCAGGTTCTTTTTGGTTATTGACGTCCTGTACCTCGATGACCTTTTTACCCCGGGAGGGAACCGTGGCAAAATTCAATCTGGCGACAGTAGAATATGTTGATCAGCAAAATCAAAATCAGAATGACGTGATTGTCGAAGAGCTCCAGGGAAAAATTGAGGACATCGTAAAAAAGATTACCGAAGCAGATCGTGAAAAAATCGCCGAGTTAGAAGCCCAAATTGCGGAACAGTCTGTACTGATAGACGCAGTTGAAGCTTCAGCCGATAGCACCCGGAAGTCAGTTCAAATGGTGTCTGGTCGTCTGTTAAAAGATATTTCCGATTTGAAATCCGCCAATAAAAATACACAACTCTTTATTGATCAATTCAAAGCCGACATAGAAAGGCTTCCGGAAGAAGCTCTCCGCGAATTTAATAACGCAATAAATGCGTACTTAAATTCTAAATCTCCTGAATCAGATAAATAAGTGAAGAAAAAAAATCCCCGCCGATGGCGGGGATTTTTCTACTCAATACCCAAAAGTTCGATTTCAAAGATCAGGGTTGCTCCTGGTGGGATCGTCCCTCCGGCTCCTCGGTCTCCATATCCCAAATCCGATGGAATAACCACTTCCCACTTATCGCCCACTTTCATCTTTTGAAGAATTTCGGTCCAACCTTTAATCACTTGGGTCACACCAAACACCGCCGGTTGTCCCCGTTCTACAGACGAATCAAACACGGTTCCATCCGTTAATTTTCCGGTATAATGAACCCTGACTCGGTCCGTTGGCTTTGGGCTGGCGCCTGTCCCCGATTTAATGACTTTATATATTAACCCATTCTCAAGACGAACGGCTCCATCCTCGTTCGCATACGTATTCCTGAATTCTTCACCGGCTTTTTTATTCTCTTTTGCCTCTTCCTGTGCTTTGGCCATCTGTTTATCCCGTAATTCCATTTGGTAAGCCATGGATACTTTTTGCATCTCTTCCTGAGTCAAAATAGTATTTCCGCTCACTCCATCTTTAAAGCCCTGAAGAAAGACATCCGGTTCTACTTCAATACCGCGCTGTGTAAACGACGAACCAATGTCCATCCCAATACTGTAGCTGATGGAATCCTCGTGGGTTTTGATTTCAGTTATGGCAACGCCACTCGTATTACTCGTGGAATCTTCTTTTGATTGGGAACAGCCTACTAATAGAAGTGCCATTCCAACCCAAATGCCCAGTGTTTTACTCATTTCTAATTTCCTTCACTCGTTGTATCTATACATGGATGAGTTGAATTGATTGCATTCAATATCCCCTCTATCTTGGGAAGAATTATTCTTTGGAATCGTTGGATTCCAAATAAATTCCATACAATAGTAAAAACAGGCCTACAACGATGGCGATCAGCGCTAAACCCAAAATGGGATGCTGAAACAAAAATTGGAAAATTTTTGAAATGAAAGCCAAAATAAAGATGGCCACACCAACGACAATCAGATAGAAGCCCGTTTTTTTCATTGTATCCTCCCAAACTTCAAATGAAAATTACGACTGTTCATGCTCCTATTGAAGAAAAACACCCGTAGGTTTGATTCCTTAGTCAAATAAAATAAGCTTTAATTTAATTTTACCAATTATTAATCGATAAAATAGGTTATGAATACACTAAAAACCTTCAGCCCCTCAGGAGCTACAGACCGAGCTATTATCGGGTTGCATGGGTACACCGGTAACCGACATTCATTATACCCCATCGCTGTTGGCGCCCGATGTCCCAACACGAAATGGTATTTTCCTGAAGCTCCTTATGATATAGAAAATAAAGAGGGAAAATCCTGGGTCAGGAAAGATTCGAATGGAAATTGGGACACGTCGGAAGCCTTTGCCATTCTGAATCAGACAATAGCACAAATTCAGAAAGATGGAATTCCTCCAGAAAAAACCATCCTTTTGGGATTTAGTCAAGGGGCGTGTCTCACTTTGGAATATGGACTTCGATCGCATCAACGACTCGGAGGGTTAATACCCATTGCTGGGTTTATTAAATATCCAGATCAACTGGCTTCCCAGTTATCGTCGGAAAGTCAACAGACCCCGATTCTCATCATGCATGGGACTAAAGATGATATCGTCCCACCGGAGAAAGGGAAAGACGTGGTATCGCTCCTCACGGCCTGGAACCGGCCAGTAAGCAGTCTCTGGTATACTGCCGGTCATAAAATTCCTGTCAAGGCTTTGGTCGCCATTCGTTCCTTTGTTGAAAAAATATAGAAAAGGGTTGCTATTCCAAATGGAAGCGAGGAAGTGCTGCACATTTGCGAGATTGTATTATCCGGGCCTCCGATCAATATTTAGTCGGAGTCACACAATTGGGATAATGGAACCAGATCAGACCTTGCGGACGTTTATTGCCCGGTCACCTTTGTGGTCGTAGTCCACATCGAACAACACCTGTTCGCCCTCTCGCAGCCCTACCTTCTGGAGGGGGGGACGCAACTCGCTCACATGCACAAAATAATCTTCGCCGTCGTCACCGGTGATGAATCCAAAACCCCGGCCGGGATCATATTCTTTTACAGTTCCGTTTTTCATAAGTGGTTTATTACAATGTTAAACCTTCCTGACCAGATTTAAAAGTGTTTAGTCATCAATCCCCAGAATGGGTGGACCTGTGAATACGTTTTAAAACACACTTTCATAAGAGATTGATAGACAGAATTTTACCGTATAGTAACACCGTTGAAAAAATCATACCATATTTAAAAGAATTGACCGGAACCTGGAAACTTGGGACTTTCCTGCATTAGAAACGTTAGGGTGCCGCCTTGGCTGGTAGGAAACTAGAAGCTTCCTGCTTCCAAAGTAGACTATTTGTAAATAAATCCCCCGACTTACAATCAATAGTTGTGTGATTTTATAGTCTAATAAATTCTCTATTTTCTAATGTTTTTACGGAAAACTGTAGCCAGACTGTGGCCAAAAATAAAAGGGGAAAAAGCTAAAATGCTCTAACCCCTTATTTATTAGGCGTCGGGGTGCCGAGATTCGAACTCGGGACCTCCTGCTCCCAAAGCAGGCGCGCTAACCGGGCTGCGCCACACCCCGAAAAAGAAAGGAGCATCGAAAGGATTGTTGATACTCCTTGGTGGGTGAACGGTGGGACTTGAACCCACGACCTCCTGGGCCACAACCAGGTGCTCTAACCAGCTGAGCTACGCCCACCGTCAGGAAGGAAGGAGTCGAACCTTCTACGAATCGGTTCCCGTTGAACCCATCCTGAGATTCCGGAATTTATCGTATCCCGGTAAAAAAGCCGGGCGAAATTAGGGGCGTTTTACCTCCCTTTCCAACCGTTTGTTACACCCGCTTTTTTATGACCAAAGGTTTTCCCGTCTAATAAATTGACCCTAATTTATCCTATGCGCCTCTTGAACCGATATATCCTGAAGGAATTGCTCCTGCCCTTTGTGTTTTCACTCATTATTATTGTGTTTATTCTATTTACCAATTTTTTATTGCGCGCTATTGACAGATTTCTTGGGAGAGGTTTGGATATTGGCACCATCCTGGAGTACCTGTTTCTAAACCTAGCCTGGATCGTCGCCCTGGCCGTTCCCATGGCTGTTCTTATCGCCACCCTCATGACCTTTGGGCGATTGTCAGAAGACAATGAAATCAACGCCATGCGCTCTTCTGGAATCAGCTTTTTAACCATTATTAAACCAGCGCTGATCTTTGGTTTACTGGTGGGATTGGTGTTAGCCTATTTTAATAACTATGTTCTTCCGGAAATGAATTTTCGCGCCCGGATTCTTTCCGGCGACATCTACCGCAAACGACCCGGACTGAGTATTGAACCGGGGCATTTTATTGACGACCTCCCCAATTATTCCATGATAATCCGGGAAAAATCCGGGGACACCTTAAAAGATGTCCGTATTTTTTCCAAGGGTATGCAGAAAATGCAAACCAGTATTTATGCCGAATCGGGACAACTATCCACTATTAGTGACGCCATTATTCTCACGTTGTACCATGGAGAAATCCACGAACTAGATCAGACAAACTACCAGAATTACCGCCGGATTCAGTTTCAAAAGCATGTCATTACGCTACCGGCGGAAAATTTAGTTCTGGTGCGGCGAGACACCTCCAATCGACGGGACCGGGAAATGACGATTCCCATGATGATGGCCAAACTTCACACTTATCGAGGACGGATCCAGGCAGTGCAGGAACGGATTGGGAGGTCATTGAAAAAGTCCCTGGGAGACAGTATTGTTCCTAAATCGCTGGATGTGGCCCTGGCATCCATTGAGGAAGCTCGCATACGGGTTAAAGCGGATTCAACGCTAAAGGATAACCAGCGCCGTCGTCGTGACCGGCAATTGAAGACTCTCAGCCGTCGAATTACCAATGAATACAACCTGATTAACAGCTATACCAAGACTTATAACCGGTATGAGGTGGAGGTTCATAAAAAATTCTCCCTGCCCTTTGCCTGCCTGGTATTCACTTTGATAGGCACACCTCTAGGCGTGCTGGCAAAAAAAGGTGGTTTTGTGGTAGGAACCAGTCTCAGTTTTGGATTCTTTCTCATCTACTATATTTTGCTCATTGGCGGTGAAGAAATGGCGGACCGCAACCTGGTAAGTCCGGCGGTGGGTATGTGGACGCCCAACGTCCTTTTGCTAATTATTGGTGGATACCTAACCCTGCATACGGTCCGGGAACGAACACCATTTCAAATTCCCTGGCCCAGGTTTTCTTTCTTGAAACGATGGAAAAAAAGGATGGCTCATGATTCCCAGTGAACTCATTATTCAAAAACGATCCGGACATTCCTTATCTCCGGATGATCTCCAAAGGTTTATCTCTGACTATGTTTCCGGGACGCTTCCGGACTACCAAATGGCTGCCATGCTCATGGCTATTTTCTTCCAGGGAATGGATCTAGAAGAAAACATTGCTTTGACCCGAGTAATGATTGACTCCGGTGAGCACCTGGATTTCAGTGATGTGGGCCGTTTCCCCGCGGATAAACACAGTACCGGTGGCGTAGGCGATAAAATCTCACTGATTTTAGGACCGCTTCTGGCCGCCTGTGGTCTGGCCATCCCCATGATCAGCGGCCGCAGTCTGGGACATACGGGCGGAACTCTGGATAAACTGGAATCCATACCGGAATTCAATGTTAATCAATCCTTGCAGGATTTCCGTCGGCTCGTGGAAACCGTGGGCATCGGCATGATCGGTCAAACGGGGGAAATCTGTCCGGCCGATAAAAAAATGTACGCTTTACGGGACGTAACCGGAACAGTGGAATCCATCCCTCTCATCGGCGCGTCAATCATGAGCAAGAAAATCGCTGAAGGAATCCGAGGACTTGTCATCGACCTGAAAGTCGGTAGCGGCGCTTTTATGAAAACTTTGAAAGACGGACAGGCGCTGGGGACTCGTCTCCAAGCGATTGGAGCGGCTTTCGGAGTACAGACCGACGTGGTCTATTCCAATATGAATCAGCCCCTGGGACATTTTGCTGGCGTTTGGTGTGAAGTTCTGGAAGCGGTGGATGTCCTCACCGGGTCGGGTCCCGCGGATACTCTGGATTTGACTCTGGAATTGGGAACAAAACTTCTCATTCAAGCGAGCATCGCTTCTGACGTGAAAACGGCACGGAATGTCATGCAGGAAACGCTGGACAGTGGCAAGGCCTATGACAAATTCCTGGAAATGGTGGCCGCCCAAGGTGGCAATCCCGATGACTTTCAGGAACCAAGTCAGCTCAACCGTCCACAATTCCGGAAAACGGTGCTGGCTCCGACAGCCGGGGTTATTGAAGCGATTGACACGACTCAAATCGGCTGGGCTTCAGTAGAATTAGGATGTGGCCGGAAGGTAACGACCGACCGGATTGATCCAACTGCAGGAATGGAAATCTATAAAAAACCGGGGGATGTGGTGGAAGCTGGAGACCCTCTTCTGGATTGTTTTTGCTCTGAACAGACGAAACTCGAAGAAGGCTGCCGCATGGCGCTTGGGGCATATCGCATCGGCGAACAAACGCCGGAACCAGAACCGCTGATTTATTCCGTGGACGCCCCTTAATATGGGCGGTGCACATCACATGTTTCGGTAGGTTCGGTTCCTTTTTTGAAAACTTCCTTTTCCACCGGACACGCGGAGGTGGGCCGTTTCTTCGTGACTGAACAAATTTGAACTTCAATCACACCTGGCGGCCGTTCGAAGTCCTTTTTAGGTAAATTCAATACTTTATGTGATTCCCGCATAAATCGGGCCCAGGCCGGAAGCGCCGCCGTACTTCCTTCGCGGTTGGGGCCCAAGCTAATGGGATAGGAATCAATCCCAAACCAGACTCCAGCCACAATGTAAGGTGTGAAACCCACAAACCAGGCATCGCTCCGTCCCTGAGTTGTCCCAGTCTTACCAGCAGCAGGATAATAAAATAAATATTTCCACCGAGCGCTCCCTCCCGTTCCGGCATCCATCACCGACTGCATTAAACTCGTCATTAAATAAGCCGTTTCTTCGCTGAGCACTTCTTCCTGCTCCGGAACATAACGGGCGATCACATTGCCATAACGGTCTTCAACCCGGGTAATCCCATAAGGCTTAGAATAGACACCGGCATTATCAAACACGGCATAGGCCGCCACCACGTCCATCAAATATACTTCGGAGGTTCCCAGAGCAATGGCATCGACAGCACGGATATTGGTGGTAATACCCATACGCTGCGCTAAACTTTTCACTTCCCGCGCCGGTACCAATTCCTGGACCATTCGTACAGAAATCAAGTTCAGAGATCGCCTCAATCCATCCCGCAAAGTGGTCAAACCCCCAGTGCTGTAATCGTAATTCTGGGGCATCCACTTGATCCATTCCCCACGGGAATTTTGCACATTCAGCACCACGGGCTGATTAAGCAATTGGGTGGTCACAGGATATCCATTATCAATCGCCGTGGTATAGACAAACGGTTTAAACACAGACCCCGGCTGTCGCGGCGCTTGAACCGCGCGATTGTATTGATCATGATAGTCTGGTCGGCCCCCAACCATGGCCAGGATTTGTCCGGTGTGGGGATCTAAAGCCACTAACGAACATTGAACTAATAGTTTATCCCGCAGCTCTGGATAAAGCGGCATTTCCCCTTTCATCATCATTTTCACCGTATCCTCGGGGAAAATGCCCAGATAAGCCAATTCTGCGAATTGCTCCGAGTCACTCCATACCGTTTTATTAAATATATCCTGGTTTTCTTTGATGGAGCGCATGAGCATTTCTTCAGCAATGTCCTGAAGTCGAGAATCCAGGGTCGTATAGATTTTTAGTCCATCACGGTAAATATTCACCCCCAGGCGTTCATCTTCCGATTCCATAACACGACGGATATATTCCGTGAAATAAGGCGCTTTCCCAGTACGGGTATCTTCCACAACCATCAACGGTAGGGCGCGAGCTTGTTTGTATTCTTTTTTGGAAATATATCCTTGCTGCAACATCAACCGGAGGACGGTATTTCGCCGCGCGATAGATTTTTCCGGATTGTTAATGGGGGAATAATGAACCGGTGAAGGAAGGACCCCCACCAGCAAAGCCGCTTCATCAAGCGTCAAATCTTTGGCATCTTTGCCAAAAAATCGTTTTGCCGCCGCCTGAACCCCATACGTTCCATGTCCGAAGTGGACCGTATTAAGGTACATTTCCAGGATTTCATCTTTAGTATAGGTACGTTCGATCTGAATCGCCGTTATGACTTCTTTGATCTTCCGGATTAAGGTTTCTTCGAATCCGATGGATTTGTATAGATTTCGGGCCAATTGCTGAGAAATGGTACTGAATCCCTGGCTGTACTTTAGGGTCAGTAAATTGACAATGACAGCTCGCGCCACGCTTCGGAGTGACAGTCCCCAATGATCTCGGAAACGGCGGTCTTCCGAAGCGATGACAGCCTCCTGCATAACCTTGGGAATTTGACTTAGATTTACAAAAACCCGTTTTTGTAAATAGAATTCATCTAGAACAACTCCATCCCGGGAATAGACGCGGGTCACCAGATCTGGATCAAAATTCTCCAATTGTTCAATCGAAGGAAGATCTTGGGCAAGATATATCAACCATGCCAGCACAAGAACACCACCGCCGATTGTGATCCAAAAAGATCGACGGAGAATGGACCCCCAGTTGACCGATTCTTTCGATTTGTGTTTCTTTTTCGTCATTGGATAATGAGGATCTCGAAAAATGTGTTCTTGCGGTCATTCCGATTCCGATGAACATCGGGGAGAAGAACGCCAAGCGTTGTTAATAATAATGAATTTATGAGATTCTTCACTTCGTTCAGAATGGCAAATTATTCCTTTTTACGAGATCGCCAAGGTTATAGGGCAATGTACGGTGTTTCCGGCGCTCATCGCCCTAGAAACCGTACGCACTAAAACGGAAAAATATCCCAGATTTATTGGTCCAGATTTAATAAACGGCGAGCGACCTTGGTGGAGGCTTCCCGGATATTTTGATGGAGGGAGCCGCCATGGGAATCCATGGAAACCACCGCCCGGAAATCTTCTACGTCAATAACCCACATGGCTTCCGGAACACCAAACTCTTCCAGCTTTATCACATTCCGAACACGCTTCACGGCTTGTGCCAGCAATGTGGCAGCGCCACCAACCGCATGCAGATAGACCGCGCCGGCTTCCTGCAAGCCTGCTAAAGTTTTCGGGCCCATACCCCCTTTGCCCATCACACCCCGGAGATGATATTCTTTAATAATGTCGGCTTGATAGGGTTCCTCACGAATGGACGTGGTGGGACCAGCAGCCACAAACCGCCATTGATCGCCATCGCGGGCCACGACCGGACCACAATGATAAATCACCGATTCATTTAGTAATTCCCTAACCTCATCCGGCCGTTCACGGATCATCCAGGAATGGGCTGCATCTCGTCCTGTAACCATGGTACCATAAAGGGAAACTTCATCCCCAACTTTTAGGGACCGGATAGTGTCTTCGGAAATCGGCAATGTCAATTTAATCATAAATCACCTCCCCGGGTTTGTAGATCATGGTCCGACGACGGTCAGCCCAACACATGTAGGCAATGGATACAAAAAATGAGGCGGGAAGACGATGAGCGGCGCCAATTTTCACACCCAGAACCGTAGTGTTTCCGCCAAATCCCATGGGGCCGATCCCCAAGGTGTTCAAATCCCGGTAGAGCCGCTCCTCCAATTCCACCAGTTGGCTATCGGAATTGGTTTCAGTCAATTTCCGGAACAACTGTTTTTTTGCTACGATCATTCCAGTGGCTCGGTCGCCTCCGATACCCACGCCGATAACGCCAGGAGCACATCCTAATCCCTGGGCATTATTCACCGCATCCACAATGCATTTGTAAACGCCGTCCAGATCCCGACCAGCATTCAATCCTGAACTGGGTAATTTGTACTGGGTGGATACATTTTCGCATCCGCCGCCTTTCAGAGCCAGTTGCATTTTAATCGCCGGTTCGTCCCATTCTTCAAAATGGAGGTACGGTGCCATCTCTCCCGTATTATCACCGCTGTTCTTTCCGGTAATCGGATCCACCGCATTCGGTCGCAAGTAGGTTTTTTCAGTCGCGATCTGCGTGGCTTCTTCCACAGCGGCAGTTACTTTCCGCATGGACACGCCTTCCGGGATCGTAATTAAATGGATATTGGTGCCCGTGTCCTGACAGATGGGGGTACTGTTTTTTTCCGCCTCAGCGGCATTTTTCAGCATAAAGGACAAGACCGATCGGGCGGGGGAGCCCTCCGGTTCCCGATCGCGATGGGCTTCCATGCTGGCAACCACATCTTCAGGAAGCCGGGTGGACGTCCGGCGAATCAGCTCCACTACCGCATCGCGAAAGTCGTCATGGTTAAATGTAAACATGCGTTTTTCCCTCTCTCCAGGGAAGCACCGAAGGACTTAATCTATCGTCCAGGTCTCCCCAGCGTTTAAGAGTGTCTCAAGATCTCCTTTTCCTTTCCACTCTACGACCTGCTCCAGTTGTTGGAACATGAGTTCATCATAAGTGGGCTTTTCAATGGCATAAAAGACGCCGATTGGATCCGGAAAATCATCGCGGTATGTGAAATCACTCAACATGGAAGCAAGGATAAAATCGGTCTCATCATGCACCAAGACGTCGTCGATAGACCATTTGGAGCCCAATTCGATGACCTCAGGGACATTTCCATTCAGGTGAATCCCCTTATTTTTCTCTTTTCCGAAAACCATGGGTTTTCCATTTTCCAGCCACAGGACCCGGTCATATTTCGTTTCCCGGTTTGTTTGTCCCGCATAAGCGCCATCATTGAAAATCAGACAATTCTGGTAAATTTCCAGAAAAGAGGTTCCTTTATGCTCATGGCTACGTCGAATCATGTCCTGCATGTGATGGGTTTCCCGATCAATCGTTCGCGCAATAAATGTGGCATGAGCACCCAGAGCAAAACTGGGGGGATTAAAGGGATTATCCAAGGACCCGAAGGGCGACGATTTAGTAATTTTCCCCAATTCTGAGGTGGGTGAATATTGTCCCTTGGTGAGTCCATAAATGCGGTTATTGAACAGCATGACGTTTATATCCAGATTCCGGCGGAGAAGATGAACGGTGTGATTTCCACCGATGGAAAGGGCATCACCATCACCGGTCACAACCCATACTGACAGTTCCGGATTCGCCAGTTTGACACCGGAGGCAATCGCTGCAGCGCGGCCGTGAATCGAATGGAAGCCATACGTCTCCATGTAGTAGGGAAATCGACTGGAGCATCCGATTCCCGATACCACAACAAAATTTTCTCGTTTAATGCCCAAATCCGGGAACACTTTTTGGGCTTGGGCCAGGATGGCATAATCACCACAACCGGGACACCAGCGCACTGCTTGATCTGAGGTAAAATCTGCCCGGGTTAGGGGTTTGGTTTCTACTGTATTCATGTGTTAGAACCTTATCCTAATAGTTCTGAAATTTTATTCACAACATCCCGCGCCCGGATGGGACGACCACGGACCATGTTTAAGCCCTGTGCGTCGACAAGATACTCGGCCCGGATTAATGTTATGAGTTGTCCATTGTTGATTTCCGGAATAAGAATATGCTTATACCGCTTCAGCACATCGCCCAGATCACGGGGGAAGGGATTCAACCAGCGCAGGTGAAGATGCCCCACGGAATGGGACTTTCCCTGCAGTCGCTCGGTGGCGGCCCGGCAAGCGCCATAGGTACTCCCCCAACCTAACAGCAAGAGATCGCCTTCCTGGGCACCATAAACCTCCAAAGGCGGTAATTCCTGAGCAATCCGCTGAACCTTTTCCGCCCGAAGTTTCACCATTTCAGCATGGTTGTCCGGGTCGTAACTGACATTCCCTGTAATATTCTCCTTTTCCAGTCCACCAACCCGATGTTCTAAATCTGGCGTGCCTGGAATAGCCCAAGCCCGGGCTAGTGTTTCCTGATTACGGAGATAAGGCAGGAAATGGTTTTCACTGTTTTTCTCGGTTGAGAAATTCACCTCAATCTCAGGAAGTTGTTTTACATCTGGGATTAACCAGGGTTCCGATCCGTTGGCCAGGTAGCCATCGGATAAAACAATCACGGGCGTCATGTATTTCAAGGCAATTCGACAGGCTTCATAGGTGGCATAAAAACAATCGCCAGGCGTCGTAGCAGCAACGATAGGAATCGGCGCTTCCCCATTCCGGCCATACATGGCCTGAAGGAGATCTGCTTGTTCTGTTTTGGTGGGCAGACCCGTACTGGGTCCTCCCCGCTGAACATTCACTAATACTAACGGCAATTCCACCATAACGGCCAAACCAAGCGCTTCGGTCTTCAAGGCAACGCCCGGTCCGGAGGTTGCCGTCACGCCTAAGTTCCCGGCATAGGATGCTCCAATCGCCGAAGCAACGCCGGCAATCTCATCTTCCGCCTGGAAGGTTTTGACGCCAAATTGTTTGAATCCGGAGAGGGTCTGTAATATTTCGCTGGCCGGTGTTATCGGATATCCACCATAGAATAATTGCAGTCCCGCTTTTTCCGCTGCAGCCACAAATCCCAATGCAACAGCCAGATTTCCATTCATATTACGGTACCGACCGGGAGCCAAAGGCGCCTTATCCACCTTGTAACGTGTAGTGAAAATTTCTGCGGTGTCCCCATAATAATAGCCGGCCATAAGCACCCGCTTATTCGCCTCCACCAATTCAGGGCGTTTAGCAAATTTTTCCTCTAACCATTTGATGGTGGTCTCGTAAGGACGGTCGTACATCCAAAACAGGACACCAAGGGCAAACATGTTCTTGGTCCGTTCCACAATTTTGGAAGACAAACCCATATCCTTGCAGGCTTCCGCTGCAATTTGGCTCATATCGATGGCGTATACCGTGTAATCATTCGTTAATGAGTCATCTTCCAAAGGATTGGAATCATACCCCGCTAGCGTCAGATTGCGCTTCGTAAAGGCATTCCGGTTGACAATGATTATCCCACCGGGATGGATATCCGGGAGATGTACTTTTAACGCCGCCGGATTCATAGCTACCAAAACATCCGGTTCGTCGCCCGGCGTATGGATATCAGTAGAACTGAAGTGAATTTGAAAGGCACTGACCCCGGCCAGAGAGCCCGCGGGCGCACGGATCTCCGCTGGATAATCGGGAAGGGTGACTAAATCGTGTCCTACAATGGCGGTATTTTCGGTGAATCGACCGCCTGTGAGTTGCATTCCGTCGCCCGAATCACCTGCGAATCGAATGACGGCATCGGTAACATGTTTTATAACCGTTGACTCAGACATGAGATTTCCTGTAATTAATCATAGGGTGAAAAAAAAGTGGATCGGATGAATCCAAACGCGTTATGTCGTGTGTACTAGATTGAATCGATCGCTCTCTGAAATTGGCGATGAATTTATTCAATTCTCTTGACGTAAAGCAATTGAACCTATTAATTATTATTAAACCGGCCAGGGATAGTCGTATGACCAGAAACCGATGATGGAGACAGGAGACAGGCTGCAGGATGCAGGTTTAATGTGAAAAGTGAAAAGTTGAAAGTGAACCATATTCTTTCCGTCATACTGAGGGAGCGAAGCGAACGA
>CAZHTM010000027.1:26562-29946 GCA_964535735.1 uncultured bacterium | reverse complement strand
CCTTTTCCGTTAAGAATGTGATTTCTGATCCCCGGTAATTCCGGTTTCCATGGACCACGATCTCATAGGAGAAGAATTAGTGCGTTGATAACACCTGAATCAAATTATACGGCTTCTGATTGTATCGGCTGGCTAACAACCGGACATTTTCCTGAGGATTATCCACAATAATATCATGTTGCTTCAGGCGATCGATGGCCTCGGCTACTGAGATATCAAGCCGTTGACAAACTTCGCTGAAATTCATATTTCCATAGCCCACATTATCCCCAACTGATTTTTTGGAGTTTATCTCCTGGGTAAGCATTTCATAAATGTCCACCGGAGCCAAGTTATTTTGTTCCGCCAAATCGCTGATACGCTCAGAACCTGTTGCTTCCAGGTTATGCTGACGCAACACCTGAAGTACCTTTTGGACATTGACATCCAGAACCTGGTCTGAAAATTCTGTCAACGTAAGTGATTCAGCGTGGGGAATCGGGGGCGCGACGCTATTCGACTCCCAATAATCTTTGATTTCATCTCCATAGGCAATGACTGTACTAAAAGGCGGCACTTCATAAATGGTGCCGGCAATAATAATTCCTACAAATACTGTTGCAGTTATCAATTCTTTTTTTAGCTGAATACCCGGTTGATGGCGTTTGATCAGGTAAGCTTTAAATACTTTCCAGTTGAAATACAGCAGGTGGAACAGGCCTAATACCAGCAGCAATATAACCGCTAAAATATGAAGGGCTTCCCATTCACCTTTTTCAAATCCCCACATGGACCAAGCATTCCAGTTTGCCGTACGACCCCGTGGGGCGATATACAGCATTACGCCGGAAAGCGCACTGATTATAAAAGCAATCGTTAAAGAAAACGATGTAAAGGCTTTGAATTTAAATCCGGATTTTTGCATGATTTTGCTCCCACAAATATGGTGGAGCGGGGACACCCCACCCCACCATTTGTTAGTTAACTCTTTTCACCATGTCATCTTCTGACCGCGTCCACGATGACCAGAACCATCACAGGCCCCAGGACCGCCGTTATTACCGCGACGCCCCATGCCTTGACCGAAAAAACGCTGATCAAAAAGCACCCTCTGCTCATCCGTAAGCAGGGAACGAACCTCCAGGCGATGGTTGATTCGCGCTTTCTCCATCTGGGTTTCGATCGTATTAATTTGTTCCAACAGCGAATTCAATGCTTTTTTATTGGGATTCGAGGTACGCATTTCTTCCTGTAATTCCAGGCGCAATTTCTGCAGTTCACTCCCCCGATCGATTTGCTGTTTTTGCAATTCAAGACGCAAGTCAGATATTTTTTGAATCTGTTCAGTTGTCAAATTCAAATCCGACCTCATGGCCATGCGTCCGCTTCCTACTCCCCCATAGCGTTGAGCCGACAGCCCTGCAATCAAAAGCATAACAATGATTACTCTGATTCCTTTCATTTCTATTCTCCTTTTTTAGTAGTTCAATCCTATTCCTATCGTGACGGCATTCCCTGAAAATTGATACAATGGGTCATTACTCTCACTGGCTCTGCCTTCGATGGTCAACATTGTGACCAGTCCTTCCAACTGCGGAAACCGGGACCAAACCCATTGTTTATTTATTTCCAATCGGTATCCCGTCGTCAAATCTTGGCGGTGTTCGTCAAGAATTACATAGTGATCGTCAACTTCTATGTACGTATTCAAATCAAAATCATAGGCGTAAACAGGAACATCCACATAGGCACGGTTTTCCGCATACAGCGATGCAGAAACCGTCATCCCCGGTCGGGCGCGGTAGGTCAGCTTGGCCCGAGCCGTGTACCCATCCCAGCGAAATTCATCGATAAACGGATTGGTGTAACCGTCCAGCACATTGAAATCGGTGCCATTCCGATTCAATCGATATTGCCAAGTGCCGCGGAGTGTCAGACCAAAATGCGAGCCCAGAGATTGTCCGATCTGCGCCGTTATGTTCGTTAAATAATTCGAAGGTAAATCGTCATATATGGCCACGACCCGGTACCGTCCTTGGGTGCTTGTAACGGGATAGGCCCAGAAATCCTGGACAGCCAAACGGGATCCCAATGTGATACTGGTCCCCGTATTAAAAGATCGATTCAACGATGCATATACATTGTGACGGGTATGAGATGAGGTTTGTACCTCGGAAAAGGACCGGCCAATCAGGTCGTAGCCGATTTTGATAAAACCCTGAAAATGGTATCGATACTTCCAGTTCACATAAGCCTTAAGATCACTGGATTCATAATAGTCAAATGTGGGTGAATAATACCGGGATGAAACGATGATCCCGGCAAACCATTGGTTAATATCCTGATCAATATTTCGAAATTGCATTCCCAATTCAAGATTGCGGGTGGAATAATCCGGGCTGGATAAAACATCGGTACGATAGAACGTTCCATAAACACGGGCATAATCGGAGAGTTGTCCCGCAATTGACAACGATCCTTCGAATACGGATTGATCCTGCAGCAACCGGGAATTAAATAGATTGTCCGCCTGACCAAAATGTGTATTTACTGATAGACTCACGTTCTGTCCATTGGCCATCAGCCCATGGTTCAGGATAAACCATGAATAAATGATCCAACGTCCTATTCTGAGTTTACTTTTCATCATCTTCCCCGATGAATGCAACTGCGTTGCTATTGAAAATGTGTTGATAGTCAGGGTTGAGGATAACGTCTAGGTGTAAAATTTTTATGATTTCTTCCCAACAGTCTGCTGACGGATGCTGCTTCATTTCCTCGGTACGTGATTGATATTTTTTATCTTGATTCATGATGGCCTCCAGTAAATGAGGGGCGGATAAACCGCCCCTCACGGTGTGGTTATTTCGTAGATGGATTCCCCCGCAGTAACCCACCTCGAAAGAGGACATCATCGGTGTCCATACAATCACCGGGGCCGAAGCCCGTGCCGTCGCCAGGTCTGACGCCGCCATTCCCCGAACCATCTCCGGGTCCGTAACCGTGTCCACCCCAGCCGGAGCCATGATTCGCGCCGCGGCTATTTCCAAGCCCAGAGCCATCACAGTCGCCGGTGCCGGGACCAAACCCGTTTCCGGAACCATCCATGGGCCGGACATAATCTTCATCTATCCCGTTCGGGATTCCATCCCCGTCTGCGTCCGGAGCCAAATCGTTAAAACCATCTCCGTTCTCATCCACGAACATGCCCGGTCCGCCAAAACCAGGACCGTTACTACCGCCGCTTTGAGCATAAAGAGCATTTCCCCACAATCCGATCGACACAATCAATGCCAATTGGATGGGAAACCGTAAACTGAGTGTTGATTTCATTGCTAACCTCTCTTTTGAGTTCATTTACTTCGTTACTCCGCCCAATAGTGTTCAACCACCGTGCCAGAACGG
>CAZHTM010000027.1:0-26462 GCA_964535735.1 uncultured bacterium | reverse complement strand
AGTTCATTTACTTCGTTACTCCGCCCAATAGTGTTCAACCACCGTGCCAGAACGGCGCAAGAGAGTTAGCGTATTATTTATCTATCGTAATATTAGACTTTAGAGGTATATAACAATTGTGGGATAACCAAAATATTTCGACAATAACGTCGAAAGTCGACAAAATCGTCGAAGAATCAGCGCAACTTATACTTCTGTAGTTTATAACGTAAAACTCGTTCACTGATGCCCAAACGGCGGGCGCATTCACTCTGATTCCCATCACAGAGCGCCAGGGTTTCTCCAATCATTTTCCGCTCCAGATGCATCACCGAATCTGTCAATGTACTATCAATTGGCCACGGCGTTTCGGTCGGTTGCAAGTCCAGATCATCCGGTCCGATTGTATTGCCGGACGCGAACAGAACAGCCCGTTCGATCATATTCCGGAGTTCACGAACATTGCCGGGAAAAGGATAATTTAACAAGGCGGATTCCGCATCCTGAGTCAGGTTCATTTGTCCGCGATGTTCCCGGCCACTGAAATCACGGAGAAAATGCCGCGCCAGAGGAAGGATATCCTGCTTGCGTTCCCGTAAAGGAGGAATATGAAAATGGATCACGTTCAGTCGATAAAATAAATCTTCACGAAACTCGCCCTTTTCCACAGCCTGCTTTAAGTCCACATTGGTGGCCGCAATCACTCGCACGTCGGCTTTTCGTACGGTATTACTTCCCACCCGGGTATACTCTCCTTCTTGCAAAAAACGTAGCAACTTCACCTGAATATCCAGTGGAAGATCGCCTACTTCGTCCAGGAATAAGCTGGTGCCGTTCGCTTCTTCAAAGCGGCCGGTTCGGGTTGCCGTAGCTCCGGTAAACGCCCCCTTTTCATGACCAAAAAGTTCACTCTCTACCAGATTACTGGGCAGGGCAGCGCAATTGACTGTCACCATTGGACGGCGGCTGCGGGAAGACAAACGGTGAATTTCCCGGGCAATAACTTCTTTCCCGGATCCCGTCTCCCCAGTGATGAGTACCGTTGCCTGACTGTCCGCCACCTTCCGCACCTTGGTGAGAATGGCCTTCATCCTCTCATCCTGAAAAATCACCGCTTTTTCGTCACCCGCATCTAATCCATCACGATCATTTGTCGAAAGGGGTTTACGCTTTTGCGTTAAATATTTTTCGATATCGTTCAACTGGGCTTCCAACTGATCCAGATTCACCGGCTTGGTCAGAAAATCCCAAGCACCGGTTTTCATGGCTTCCACGGCTCTATCCACGGTTCCGAACGCCGTCATAATGATCACGACTACGGTTGGGTAACGATGTTTTAATTCCTTCAAAAGGTCGGTGCCCGTCATGTAGGGCATTTTATAATCGGTGAGTACGACGTCCATGGGCTTTCGGAGTAGGACATTCAGCGCCTGCTGAGCCGAATCAGCCAGAGCAACGTCGTGTCCGATTTTCTTCAGGAACCCCGCCAGGGATTCCCGTTGCGCTTTTTCATCATCGACGACCAACAATCTCATATATCCCCCTTTGGGAATGTCAGAATAAAGGTTGTTCCCTGGCCTGGCTCACTTTTCACTTCAATCGTACCCCCATGATCGGCGACGATCTTGTGGGTTATGGCCAGGCCCACTCCCGTGCCCGTTTCTTTGGTGGAATAAAACAGATCGAAGATCCGGTTCTTATTTTCCGGATCAATTCCTTTTCCCGTATCACGAACGGTGAGTGTGACAGTTTCCTTATCGTCCCGAGCTGATAAATGCACTTCGCCGCCCGATGCCGTGGCCTCGAGAGCATTTTTCACGATATTAGCCATAGCTTGCTTTAAATATTGAGGATCCCCATTCAGCAATATCGATCCAGACACGGAGCTGTTCAGTTTAATTCCCCGGTCCCGCGCCTGAGTTTCGTATAACGTGACAATTTCTTGAAATAGATTCTGTACATTAATCTTCCCTGGCTTGATGGGAATAGGACGGGAGTACTCTAAAAAATTCTCCAGGATTTGGTTAATGCGGGAAATTTCTCCAATCATTGTATCGGATAACTGAGCATATTCTTCCGCATCCTTTTGCGGTTCAAATTCCCGCTTTAATCGTTGAGCCAGGATACCAACGGCATTCAGAGGATTCCTGATTTCATGGGCAACGCCGGCGGCAAGTTCGCCGATGGTCGCCTGTTTTTCCCGCAGGCGATTGATCTGTTCCAGTCGCCGGACTTCTTCTTCGATCCGCGCTTTTTCCAACTGTAAAAGCGCCGCATTCTGTCGGGAAATGAGAAAGAAAAACAGGACCACCGCCAAGATGGTAAGCAGACCGCTCCGAATCAGGATCTGAAACAGGATAGTCCGTTTCAGGTGACTTAAATGGTCCGTGGCAAAACCAATATGCAATCGGCCGGAACCAGTGGCAGTGGTGATATCCCGAGCCACTTCAATGTAGGATGGGCCGCCTGGGGTTTTTATCCAGAAAAGGCGGGTGTCCAGCGTGTCCCGTTCCCCGGCGATGATATCGGAAGATGTTACTTGATCTTTGGTCACCACCAAAGGCGGGCCACCGGGCAGGTCCACCCAAAGATAGACCACTCCTTCTATCATGAGCATCTCTTCCAGGGTCTGTTTCAGATTCAGAGCGGTTTGAAGTTGGTCATTGGCCCGGACCGTCAACTGGCAGGCAAAAACACCGCCCCGGGTTCTTCGGATCGCCACCAGAAAGAGAGACGCTGGCGCGTTGGAATCTTCCGTCCACCACGGCCGACCGCCAAGCCCCACCACCAGCGTATCTTGTTCTCCATTTAAGATGGGCTCCAGACGGCGCAGGAGGCCGCGACCGGCTCCTGGACCTCGAAGCCGCCGCATCCCGGTGTGCCCCAACACGGCTTTTCCATCGGCGTCAAATCCCATCAGACGGAAGACGGCATGATCGGAGGTCAAGTCTTCAATTCGATTCTTGGTCAACAACCCATCCCGGTCCAGACGGTCAACCGTGCGTAACAAATCAAATGCCCGTTGAATGTAAGATTGCTCCAAGTCCGCCGATAACCGCGCATTCTGAGATCCGCCCCGGGCAATCGCTGTGGCCGTGGCAGAGGCCTGATCCTGCAATAAATGCAGAATTTCCCGTTGGCGCGATCGATACTCCAAAATGCTGGATATGAATAAAAGCGATAGTAACAACAGGTATATGCCAACATACCAGACTTTTTTCTGGACTAAAGCTGAGGAGCGATGGATGGAATTATTCATTACAATAAATTTTTCTTCCTTATCTGAGAACCCATAAACCTACGGAATTCAGGAATTCTCAGGAAAACTTTTTACCCGTCCAGGTCTGAATATTTCAAAACAATAATTGAGTCGTACGATAAAACACACTCTAATTTTTGTTTGGCTGAGTGAATCTTAAGGATTGCTTTTTCTAATTGTAACGATGGAGCGAGACCAATTCTGGTGAATGAAATGCCTTTTATCGTTTCCCCGATTCAGGCGGTGTGTACTCCAGTTTCAGGTTCGCACTGAGTCCGTTAAGATAATAGATGGAAGGATGCCAGACCAGGCCTGTGTGTTTTCGCTTATACAGGTCAACAAAGAAAGCACCGAATTGCAGACCCATATTCACCGTCCCGATTCGCAGGACGGTCGACGGTGCGGGTTCAAGCACCACATTTAAATGGGCGGTAAACGGGTCGGGACGTACGAGGGTTCGGTCATTGAAACCGGCTTCCAGATTAAAATGGGAGGGTCCCAACCGGAGATAGAAATTGGGGAATATGGCATATTCATCACCGGTATCCATTGGAATTAATCCCGCTATGGAAAAACCGGTTCCAAAGCCGGCATATTTTCGATCGACGTGGACATAGGTATTCACCGACCCAAACGTAGTGCGAAACCGGTCTACACCGTATGACTGGAGACCGGATTCAGTCCAATCATCCTGATAAATGGAGCCAAAAAATCCGTGATACGCAGTGTACTTGGGTTTAGATTTTTGTTTTTCCATACCCAAGGACAGGCCGGTGTATCGATGCTGATATGTAGTCACGCCACCACCGCATCCTTGCACCTGGTACTCATAGTTTCCCATTCCCAGGACCCCATAATACGTCAGTGAATTTCGGGACAGGGCCTGTGTTAACTCCCGGTAGCTAGCGGTATCAGACATCCCTTTTGTTTTAGCCCAACCTAGGGCTTTCTGTTTTAATAGGTATTCTGAGAAAGATAACTGCTGATCTCCGAAACGAACCAGTTTTTGATCGGCGGGATTGATGACATAGAGCCAATTTTTGGAATGAGAACTGCGAAGCACCGGGCCTGAAGCATCTGGCCCTTGGGCTTGAAGCCGGGACACCAGGGACGTTGAAAGGAGAATGATAATTATCGAACCCGCCAATCCTGCCAGTACCGACCGATAAACCGGTTGCCGACGTTTCTCCCATAGAACACCCACGACGCCTAGTGGAAAGAACAACAGTAATTGAACCAACTGTATCGGTTGAAAATAGGTATGCCCCAGCAGAATACCGGCACCGGTGATTCCCAATAGCCATTCAGGATCCAGTCGAATCGTTGGTGAATATTGACGTGCCGGTTGCTGCTGTTGTTTTACGGCCAGAAGCAAAAGGAACGCCCCCACCAGGAGAAGGAACCACTGGAACACGGAAAAGGGTCCCCAGACTATCTCACCCCACCAGACATTGGTCATGTCCCGAATGAATTCAATAAAAAAGCGAAACCAGAGATAGACACCTAAAAATCCCAGCAAAAGCACCGTTTTCCGACGAACGTAACGATTGAACACTAGTATAACGACCAGCGCAACGGCCATGAAGATCGATTCATACAATTGGACGGGATGAACGGCCAAACTGGTATTTTGGAATGGTTCAATTTGCCCGGTGAAAACATGGAGCCAGTGCGCCGGGGTCCCCACGGGATAGGTGATCCCCCAGGGAAGATGCGTCGGAGCCCCAAAACAACACCCGTTGATCAGGCAACCGATCCGACCAATTCCAATGGCCACGGCCAGATAAACGGCGATTAAATCACCGACGTCATGCCGAAAACCCAACAGGCGTTTGGCAAGCAGTAGAAAACCGACCGCGCCTAAAACCACGCTCATGATGCTGGGTATCAGCAAAGCGGCCAGGGTTCCGCCTAAGGTGGAAAACAGGATGATCACAATCCAATGAACAAGATTCCAACCCCGACGATAACCCAAATACAGGATAACGAGTTTCCCGATCAGAATATTTCCAAGACCAAACAGTACCCAGGAAGAAATAGTGGTACCCAATAATTGAAAGACAGGATGATACATTTCAGATAAAATTACTTACTGATTAGTGTTTAGTCCATAAATATTTCAGCAGTCGTGATAAGAATCAAGGAAACGAACGAGGCTGTTATTATTTTTCGCTTGCCCTGTAGTTACATACAGGGTTGTACATTCTTCTTGAGAAAGGAGTCATTCATGACCGAATTCACCATAGGCGCCCTGGCCAAGGCCACCCAGCTCAACATAGAGACTATCCGGTTTTACGAACGGAACGCCCTTCTGCCGAAAGCTCGTCGGAGTCCCTCCGGTTATCGGCTCTACACGGATAGCGACATTAAACGCCTTCATTTCATCGCCCTGGCAAAGCGACATGGATTCACGTTGAAAGAAATCCGCGAACTACTGGACCTTCGGGTGCATTCCGAATCCACGTGTGATCAGGTTCGGCAAAAAAGTGAAGAGAAAATCAGGGTAATCGAAGAAAAAATTCAGGAATTGCAACAAATCAAAACCGCCTTGACGGTCTTGGTAACAGCCTGCCAGCAAGGTGGTCCTCAGGGCGATTGTCCCATTTTGGAGGCCTTCGAAAATGAGAAGATTTAATCCCGGAACCCGGTACCAAAGTACAGGTCGTTTTACAGACTATACGAAAGACATAATGGAGTAAATCATGAAATCAAAATCTTTATCCTCTTCAGGAACCAAATCCGGTATCGTTGGCGCCGCGATGGCTGCCCTGGCCGCATCGCTCTGCTGTGTAGGTCCATTGGTCCTGTTGGGACTGGGCGTTGGAGGTGCCTGGGCTGGATTCCTCACTTTCTTTGAACCGTTTCGTCCTTATCTTATTGTACTTACCTTGGGATTCCTGGGATACGCCTTCTACAAAACGTATCGCAAACCGACAGCGGAAGACTGTGAGCCTGGGAGTTACTGTGCCAACCCCGCATCGGACCGGAGGAATAAACTATTCCTTTGGACATTCACCCTGTTAATCGTCGGGTTGTTGGCGGTACCTTCACTCACGCCCTTACTTTCAGCCGGGAACGTCCAAACTTCTCCCACACCCCCTATGACCAAGGAAGTGGTACTGAATGTAAATGGAATGACCTGCACCACATGTTCGATCACTCTTCAGAAACGACTCGGGCAATTGGATGGCGTCCTGGATTCCCAGGCCAGCTTTGAGACTAAAACCGCTACCATAAGGTACGATCCCGAAAAAATCGCCCCCTCCGATTTGCTGAAAGCCACCCAGGATATTGGATATACTGCCGCTGTTCAACAATCACCCTCCGGGAAGGAGAGTCGCGATGAATATTAAAACGATTCAACTGGGCATTAAAGGAATGACCTGTGACCATTGTGCAACAACGATCGCCAACGTCCTGGATATAGAGGGTGTTGTGGACAAGTCGGTCAGCTATCCTGATGGTTCGGCTCAGGTGACATTTGATTCAGCGGCAATTAGCGAGGACGACATCGTAGACACCATCAACTCCAAAACCCATTACCATGTAACCGACATTCAGTCTTCCGAAAATTCCGGATTGAGTGCGTCACAACATCTTATCATCATTGGAGGCGGTTCCGCCGCCTTCGCCGCCACCATTGAAGCCCATGAATTGGGCGCCCGGGTGACCATGATCAATGATGGTCTTCCCATTGGAGGAACCTGTGTCAATGTGGGTTGTGTCCCGTCTAAAAATTTAATTCGCGCAGCGGAAGCTCTGCACCGGGCAGAGCACAACCCATTCCCGGGAATCACCACAACGGGCCGATTGGCCGATTTTAAGGCGCTCAGGGATCAGAAATCCCGTCTGGTCCAGGATCTCCGGCAGGAAAAGTACATCAACATCGTCAAAGATATGGATCGCGTGCGGATCATTTCCGGTCGCGGTCGAGTGGTGTCCCCCACCACGGTTGAAGTGAATGGAGAACGAATCACCGGTGATAAACTGCTGATCGCCACCGGCGCACGACCCCATATCCCCCCCATTCCGGGTCTGAAAGACGTACCCTTTCTCACCAATGAGGGCGTATTCGAATTGGACCGTCTGCCAGAATCGGTATTGATCCTGGGCGGTCGCTTTATCGCTCTGGAGATTGCTCAAATGCTATCCCGATTAGGAAGTCGCGTGACGGTTTTACAGCGTTCCGATCGGATTCTTCCGGATCAGTCGCCGGAACTTACCGCCGCCCTTACTTCTTACCTGGAAGCCGAGGGTCTCACCATTGTTACCGGAAACCAATTCACCAAGGTATCCCAGATTCAAAATCAAATTGAAGTAGAATCAATGGTTGCTGGAAGGTTCCAAACGTTCACGGCCCATCAATTGGTGGTGGCTACCGGGCGAACCCCCAACACAACCGGCATGGGATTGGAAGAACTGGGTTTGAACTTAACCCCTCAGGGAGCCATTGTCGTGGACGATACGCTTCAGACCTCCATCCCGGGGATCTACGCAGTTGGGGATGTCTTGGGACAGAACATGTTTGTGTATACTGCGGCCTATGAAGGAAAGTTGGCGGCTCGTAACGCCCTCACGGATAGCGTAGAAAAAACCGATTACAGCGTGTTACCCTGGGTGATATTTACCGATCCACAGGTGGCGGGCGTGGGGTTGGATGAAGCTCAAGCCAAGGAAAAAGGGTTGGATGTTGAAGCGGTTACTCTGCCTTTGAGTTATGTGCCGCGGTCCATTGTCGCCAGAGATACTCGAGGTTTCATACAATTGATCCGAAACACACAGAATGATCAACTTGTGGGCGCTCGCATCCTGGCTCCCGAAGGTGCGGAACTGATCATGGAAGTGAGTCTGGCTATCAAATTCGGAATCACTGTCCGGGAAATCATCGGCACCTTCCATCCCTATCTCACCCTGGCGGAAGGCGTCAAACTGGCAGCCATCACTTTCGGCAAGGACGTAAAAACGCTCAGTTGCTGTGCCACCTGAACATTCATCCCGTCGAAACAGTGTGGATCACCTCATCTACAGAAAGGATTTGAACATGCTCGTTAAAGTGGAAGTGTTTTCATCGCCCGGCTGCAGCAAATGCGGCCACGCGAAAGAATTATTGCGTCAAATGGCCCTGGATCTGGGGGAAGACCGGGTTCAATGGCGCGACGTCAATATTTTGAATGAACTGGATTACGCCGTGGAAATGGGCGTGTTGTCCACCCCGGCCATCGTCGTCAACGGCAAACTGGTGTTCGCGGGACTTCCCTCGGCGGAAAAGCTGAAAGCCCTGCTTCTGGAGTCCCTGAACACTGAAGCAGAACCGTCCTGATGGCAACCTTACTCCTGACCACCGCCGGGGTCCTGGGCTTGCTGGCCTTTTTCGAGCCCTGCACCATCGCCACCCACACCCTGTTCGCCGTCCGGGCGCATCAGAATCCGGCGCGGCGATTTCCGGCGCTGTTGGCGATCTTCTTTTCCCGGGCGCTTTTGGTGATTGTCCTTTTGCTGAGCCTGGTGGCCCTTTTCCCAGCGCTCCGCTGGTCCCCGGTGTTCACCGGCGGGATTCTGCTCTTCCTAGCGGCGGTGTACATTGTATCCCGGTTCACCTACGTTCCCATTCCCCATCTGGAATTTTACAAACTGCTCCCCTCATCCTGGACCCAAAATCCCGGCGTGCGCCTGGGATTGACCCTTCCGGCCTGCACGATTCCCCTGTTTGCCGTGACCGCCGGATTGGCGGTGACCGTCAATTCTTTCCCGGCGGCAGCCCTGGCCGGTTTCCTGTTTGCGACCCTGTTTACCCTGCCCACCGCCATTGCCATGTTCCGGGGCGTGTCGTCTTCCGGTCGGGTCGTTCTGGAACGGTCCTCCCGGATTACGCCCTTTATCACCGCCTTCCTCTTTATCCTGGCGGCCGGTTATTCTATTGCGCCTCATATTGATCTAAGTCTGCCAACCCTGAAGCTGATGCTTCAAAAGCCCAGTCTCACGGGACTGGCGCTGGGTTTCCTGACGGGACTGGTGTTTAGTTTCAATCCCGTGTCTTTCACGTCCATTCCAGTCATGCTGGCATACGTCACCAAAGCCCGGGCGAAACGACACGCATTGCTCCTGGGCGTCGCTTTCGTGTCCGGAATGATCCTGACCCACATCGTACTGGGGGTCACTACTGCCGCCGGCGGCGAATGGATTCAACGCATCATGGGCCGCTTCTGGGGTCTGGTGTTGGGTCCCGTCCTGATCCTCCTGGGATTGGTCTGGCCCGGCTGGCTTAAGATTCGCCTCCCCTGGTTTGGATTGAAAGGGCGCCGCGTGACCGGATTCTGGAGCGCGTTCCTGTTGGGGATTCCCTTCTCTATTGCCGTCTGCCCCTTCTGTTCCCCGGCTCTCCTGGTCATGCTCACCGCCAGCGCCTCCATCGGATCGATTTCATTCGGCTTCTTTTTGTTACTGGCGTTTGCCCTGGGACGGAGCGTCCCCATCATCATCGGCGCCTGGAGCGTGGGCTGGCTGGAGTCGCTGCAACTGTTTACCGGAAAACAAAAATGGATTGAACTTTTCGCCGGGATCGTGCTGATCCTGTCGGGATTGTATTTGTTGAATCAATACTTTTTCGTGATTCCGATTTAACCCGACTCTCACCGGCAAAACCGACGGAAAGCTCCGCTCGTAAACGAGGGGTTTAGGGATGCCGTACGCTATCCGGCGCTACCAGAACGTCACCAATCCTGGTGGTGGGGAAAGATTCGAATGAGGATCAAACGGTTGTGCTGAAGCCCGGTTTTGCGTCCCGGTTATACCCAACCCTGAAGGGTCGGGTAATGTGTATCTGCTTCCGGGAAACGCCCTCTAAATGAAAGTAGAATAAAGACAGGATTAAGTCAACTCCGCCTGTTATTAATTTATTCAATAGCCATTGTATAAATTTATTCATTAGCAGTTGAATAAAAATAATCAATCGGTTAAATTCCCGCATGGATCAGCGCTTTACACTTCACAATCTCCATCGGGAATCCCGGGAATTATTTACCCGGCTGGATCCCCAGCTAAAAAGGCTATCCCAACTTTCTTTGCAATTCACCAGTCCTTTATTGCAGGAAATTCCCACTTCGGTTCCGGGCATATACACCTTGACCGGCGGTCGTCAGGTTGGAAAAAGCACCTTTATCAAACAACTGATCCTTCAATTATTGGACCAACAGATTGATCCCAACCGGATTTACGTGATTACCGGAGAATACATTACCGATTATCAAGACCTGATCAGAACCATTGAGCGTTTTCTGCAATCCATGGAAGACGAAGGACCCGCATGGATTTTTATTGATGAAATAACCTACATCGATAAATGGCAACTGGCGTTGAAACATCTGGCGGATACGGGACAGATCGGAGAAACTTTCTTCCTCCTATCAGGTTCGGACTCCACCGCGATCCGGGAATCCATTCAATGGCTGCCGGGTCGTCGGGGAGCGGCTCGAATCCACGACTATATCTATCGTCCCCTTTCCTTCCGGGAGACGATTCAACTGCGAAATCCATCGGTTGATATCGAACAGCTTTGCAAATTGCCGCCCGAAAAGTTTCCCGTAACCCGGATGGAATTTCTCTACCGGGAATTTAACGCTTATTTGATCACCGGCGGATTTCTGACAGCGATTAACGACTATTATGACCGGTCGGAAATCCCTTTTTCAACCCTGAACATCTACGCAGAATGGATACGCGGTGATATTCTGAAACATGGGAAAAACGAGCACACGTTAAAGGAAATCCTGGAAGCGATTCTAAAACGGGAAGGCTCGCAGATCACATGGAATAATCTGCTTTCCGACCTCTCCGTTGGTCACCCGGCTACCGTTGCCGATTATATTGGATTGCTGGAAACCATGCAGGCGCTTTTCGTTCAATCCGCCTTGAAAGAACACACGCTGAAAGCGGCGCCGAAAAAAGCGAAAAAAGTGTATTTCACCGATCCGTTTATCCGCCACGCCGTGTTATCCTGGTTGGAAGCGTCTCCTGAACCGTTCCATGAAATTATCCTGCCGTCGCTTGAGCAGCCAACGGTGTCATCGGTCATCGTAGAGTCTGTCGTGATTAATCATATACGCCGACATACGATTCCGTATTACATCAAAGGCAAGGGAGAAGTGGATGTCGCCCTTGTTCATAAACATCGAATCTGGGCTCTGGAGATTAAATGGCGGAATCAAATCCGAGCGGCGGATATCAAAGAATTGCAGCGCTTCACCCATAAGGTTCTGTTAACCAAACAGCCGGTCTGGGAACAACGCGATGATATTCTGTATATGCCCATCCCCCTGTTTTTGCTTCAGGAAAATTTTCCGGCCGAACCCTGATTTTCCCACCAGACACTTCGCTTCCCCGTCAATCAGCGCTGAAATACAAAGTATTCCTCTAATTATTTTCTGCAACCGACAAAACATGTTCGTATAGTCAATTAGTTATTACTAGATAATTTTGTTGCATAATGACTTGACTTAAATTTTGGATATTTATCGATCCATTACTAATTTTGATCAATCCAGTTTATCTGGAGGTGGATGGTTAGATGCCATCGCCCCGCATGTGCGGGGTTTTTTTTATGGCAACAGCTTTTTCCCGAATCCCCAAACAGCGCCACTACGACTGCGGTAATATTTATCCCGTAAAATTGTTTCTATCTTATCTCCAAATATTTCTCTGTCATCTTGTAAATTCTTTTTTTCCAGTAAAATTGCCCCACGACTGGGATGAGCGATTAGCATTGTAATTCAAAAGAAAGAATTGATTCTCACCCAACTTTATTCTCAATTGTTAAACGCCTGCCGAGACTATTGGTCCGATACGCAAGACACGTAGTAATAATGGCGTGTTCTTTTTATTCAACAGCCATTGAATAAATTTATTCATTGACCGCTGAAAATTCTGAAGAGTCGTCATTTATAAATGTTCATTGTCCGTCGGTTTTGTCAGTAATCGTAAAATGAATCGGAATGGAAATCCAAACACCCACCGGTTTATCCTTTTGCCGGGCGGGCTTAAACCGAGCCGCCTTCACGGTATCCACCACCGCTTCATCCAATCCCGTGTTGGGGACACCTTTGAGGACAAACGTCTCCGTTACCTGACCGTTTTCATCAATGAAAGCTTGCACGACTACTGTCCCTCCAATCCCTGCTTCCTGCGCCAATTCAGGATAGATGGGACTGATGGGACTCAACGCTACCGGAGGAGAATCGTAAGGAATAAATTTCACCTGGGGTCCGGGAGGCGGAGGCGGCGGCGGAGATTCCCATCAACGGTCCGGCGCCGGCGGTGTGCAACGCTATTTACAACGCCTGCGGGGTGCGTATCCGGGACCTGCCCGTGACACCGGAAAAAATCCTCCGGGGGCTGGGGAAACTTCCCTGATTCACGGCGTGTTATCCAATCATTGGCATTCTCTTACCCTTGCCGGGAAAAAGCAGAGACGGTATTCGGCCCCATCGCGTTTTGGATTCCATGCACTGTGTCCGGCGTTGGTTTGACACGGTCAAACCACTCCAAAGCCGACTTGTCAGACGACGGAATTTATGGGTGAAATGCAAAAAAGATTTATCAATGTAAAAATCCTGCTTTACAAGGATTTGGGTGATCAAATTATCGTGGCACCTGTTGGGGAACATGGATCGTTCCACACGTATATTCCGCTTCTTTCATTTCGTAGCGGGTAAAAATTCCATTTGAATCATAGACTGGTTTCAAGTACCTGATGGTGCAGGAAACCGGAATGGAGAGGGGACCGAGCAGGTAGGGGCTATATTGGATCCGCACCGAAAAACCATCCCATCCTCTGCTCTGAATATCCCAAAGACTAAGTTCACCTCCCTGGTCCGGACCCAGAAGGATGGTTCCATCCGGTGTAAACGAACGAACGGAAACACCGGGCATAATACCCACCAACGTTCCGATGTGGGTTAAATCCAATTGCACTTTTACAAACCCGAATTCCCATTTTCCGTCACGGTGGCGTTTATCCGGATTGATACTGTCAAAGCACACACCTAATTCACTGGTACAGCCCGGCGCATATTGGTGAAAACGATCGCTGTCAAAATAGTTTACCCGAAGGTAATCCGCCCCGGTTCGCGCCTTGCTGCACACGCGAATTTGAGGCGGCTGCGCCCAGCAGAATGAGAACAAAGCGACCAGTAATAGGATTCGTGTTCGAATAGTTTCCATGGTGTATCCGGTGTTGGTTAGGTATGTTTGATGAACAAAAATAAGCTGATCAATCCTGTTGGTTAATACCCAAAGTAATCTATAGGCAATATTTTGACAATTTGACCGGTGGACAATTGTAGAAAAACCAGTTTGGCGCGGAATTCTTCCCTTGTCGAGCTGTTAATATACAATTCCAGAATATCATTGGTTTCATCGATGACCGCCTTGCTGATCATCGTATCATCACCAATACGGTATAAATACTTGCCGTTCTCCAAAACGACCACGCCAAGCGTGAAATTGTTTGAATAACGGGATTCATAAAAACTGCAATCCAGGACACAATATTTGCCAGATGAAGAAACGTAAATATCAGTGATATGCGCCACCTCATCACCGGTGATGAGATTCTCACATTCATACTTCCACTGGAATTCCCCTTGTGATGTATAACAAATCACACCTGAGCCCTTTGGAAAAAGAAGTTCCTTATCCCCGGAATGGTCATAACCCCAGGTAAAAAACAACGTTCCTTTTTCATTCATAACGGATCGCAGAGGGTCTTCGGAATACCGTCCTTCCAGATCCTGTACCATTAGGATTCGGGTCTCAGTATAAGGGGGTTGGGTAATATAGATGGCGCCACTCGCGCCATGAAATCGGATGACCGTCCGATCATCATCCAATAAATAATACTCACGGCTGTCGCTGAATTCATCTGCGTATATACGATCAGCCTTAAAAGTGGTCAGCAAATTCCCGTGATAATCATAAATATGGATAGTAATCGAATCCTTACTCCCTGGTATTAACTCTTCTATAGCAAAATAATATCCATGGAGGGAAAACCAGTAATCATTCGGTTTACCGCGGTACACGATTTCGGTATTCGGCTCAAATAATTGGATGGTTAGACTGTCTTTAGCATAATATTTACCTATGGTAAACTCGGAATTACCAAATGGAGGGTAAGTAATATGCGGTTGCGAATACAGAAATCCGGAGAACACGAAAAATAGGAGAAAATATCTTTTTATTTTATTATTCATATTGCTGGCCATTGTTAATTATTTAATTGATGTTGAAAGTGATTGTCGGAAGCATAGTGCCGTTGCTGGTACCATCTATGCCGTTTACGAAAACTTTGATTGTATAAAGTCCGGGACCAAACACAGCTTTTATTTGGTCCGCATCGTGATAATTATCAAGTACAATATAATCACGCTTGCCGGTTACATCACCGTGAGATATTTTATTTGAAATAATCATTTCATATGGCGCGCACCTCTCTGCTGGCAAAGAACACGTTGAATAAAATCCTGTATAAATTCCATGATAATAACTGTTGTCAAGGGATATTTCACCTATATTCACCCAATTCGTTTGATAAATAGTATTACCCGTTCTATTTTGTATTATCACATATCTGTATGAATAAATTCCAACACGTTTACCGACGGAAGATTTACCCATAACCTTTATGACTATGTCAAATTTACCGGTGATATCCCCATTGTCAAGTATGGAAATATTATTATATTGTATTCCTACATTTCTTATTAAATAAATATGTGGAGTGACTGAAATAGGCTCATTATTATTTGTGTACTGAGGATAAACTCCATTGGGACGAAGTGAATTAACTTTATATTCCTTTCCATTTGGAGATTCTTCGACATGCACATGATAAAAAGCAGTTACCAGATTACTAATCGTGTCATCATGAGAAATAATCCACCGACCATTTTTTCTATTGTCGAAAACCTCATATTTAGTAATATCACCTAAATGATAATAAGAAAAATTGTCAGTTTCTATCTTACTATCCCATATTTCATCATTATCCCTTTTTTTACGTTTTATATTAGATTTAATAATACCTGAAGACATTCCAATAATTCTTTCATAACCGTGGGGAAATATGGGTCCCAGGAAGTCTGTACCGCTATGAAATCGTCCGTATACAGAACCAGTTTGGGTAACTGAAAATCGCGGTTCATTAAGCACACTGGAAATTCTATTTTCACTTCCCGGTATCGGCCAGGAAAAATATTCACGTTTTGGAGTTTCATACCACCCGTACACATTTTTCCCCTCCAATTCATTATTTAATTCCCCATTTGGCGGTCTTTCTACAACCTCATTGTCTTTATCAACAATCACGTTAATTAACCACCATGTCGGTTTTTTCATATTCTCACGAAAGACAATCATTTTCGATTGCTGTGGAGAAATATTATCAATACTGATTCTTGATTTTTCATAATATACCTGATTATTCCGGTTCCATGGTTCCATAGACTCAGCGACAAATAAGGAGACATGGAAGGGTCCGCTGTCAATAGTTCCTACATTATCTATGGTTACTTTCCATGTAGGGTAGGAAGTTTGAATCGGATTATCCAATGGTTTTGGGTCAAGAATTAATGATGGAATAAGATCTGGTAATTTTTTGGGTCCCTCGGGAGGTGGCGGTAGTGTATTAGCTACTTGTTCTGGGACATGTATCTCTCCACAATAGTAATCTATTTCGACTATTTCGAAGTGATCAAATAATCCATTAGAATCATAAATCGGATTGGGATATCTTATTGTGCAGGATACAGGAATTGAGAGTGGACCATGTAAATTTTGATTATATTCAATCAAAACATAAAAACCATCCCACCCCATACTTCTGATATCCCACAAACTGGTAACTGGGCCTTCACCAGGACCGAAAAGTATCGTACCGTCAGGGGTGAAAGAACGAATAGAAAGACCGGGCATAACACCCTCCAATGTACCAATGCCCGACAAATCCAAGTGTAGTGATTTATATCCAAAAAGCCAATGTCCGGTTGGATGTAACTCATCTTGATTCAAACTATTTAAACACACACTTAATTCACTGATACAACCCGGAGCATATACATGAAATCGGTTGCAATCGATTTCGTTTACATGAAAGTAATCTGCTCCGGTTTGTACTTCATCACAAACGCGAATTTGGGACGGTTGCGACGTGCATAATGACAAAAGACAAAGCCAAAAAAAGGTTATTCTTTTCAAGAGAGCCTCTTGCAATATTCAAAGATTGTAATACTTTTACTAATTATTTAAGTAAACATAATAGGTAATAATTCGGTTATGCAACAGTTTTTCTGTAAAACTGTAAAACTGTCAGTTTTCATCTTGGTCGAATAAGTTGTTCATAATTTTTAATTTGTTGTTTTTTCAATCATAGCCAACTTTCTGGTTTGCTCCAATCTGTCCACGCAGGCAGAGGTATGTTCATCGCGGAAAGAATCACTAAACCGGTTAAAACAGTTAGTTAATTCATATCTTGTCTTCCATTTATTCCGCGATAAAAGTCACTGTTATTCTGGAGAGTCCCAATCTATCACTATTATCAGGCATATTTGATTTACAGGAAAAATCAAACTGTGCATATCTCCAGTACGTATTATTACCATTTTCCCCATCTTTTAACGTTGCAATATCCGTTTCATATTTATTGGTAAGCGATACGAATGTCAGTTGTTTCCAGGGCGACCATTTTTTCCCGTCATTAGAATATCGTATTTCATTGTTAAACCGATTAATGTATGCAATCTTATTGGTTACTCTCCCGGGTATCCTGTAAGATATTTTTACCGCGTTAAACAGGAACGGAGGATTTATTGGTCGCGAGACAATTTCAATATCTTGAGTTCCAATACACCAAAACCCTAATTCTCTTTTGTCCAGCCCCGGGAAATCGGCAATATCCCGATTCACATCAAGAAGAATTGATATCACTTTCGTTTTTCCTTCGAAACGTCTGCCCTCTTGGTCGATAAGAATAATCCTGGGGTTTCTGATTACAAACGCGGGCGCTCGATTCCCCCGGGGAAGAAAAAGTAGTTTTAATCGTTGCGCAATTGCACTGCGTTCGAAATCCTGCGACAGCTCAAAATGATATTCATTACCTCTTGTATTGTTGTTGGCATCAAGCTTAATCCAGGATGTCCACGAAGGGAAAGGTATATATGGAGAAAGATTAAAGTAGAAATCAATGCCGTCCGAATTAATACCCATTGTATCAGGCTCTACAAGCTCAAAAACAAATTCAGGTTTTGCATAATGCGAGGGCGTCGGAATTATTCTTGTGGTTACCAAACTATCACCCGCATTTATACGAAACTTCCCGCGACCCATTTCTTCGATTCCGGGGGTACACATCAAATACGGCGAGAGATCAATTTCAACAGGTTTCTCTACAGCCGAAAAGTTTAAGATAGCCTGCTCTCCCAGATGATCTCTAACTTGTCGATTATATTCCTCTAATGACTGAAATTCATAACGGCCGAACTTTATTCTCGGGTGATTTATTATTTTATAATGATTCAGCTCCGGTCCTGATATAATCTTAAACTGCAAGTAATTCCACAGTTGAGAATCATGACCCGACAACGGATCTTTTATCCCTACATCATCTATCCAAATTTCCTCGCCCTTAATATAGTCTGGTTTTTCATTTGCCCATTCTCTCAGGTGAACATATCCGGGCCGCCACTCTGTCCATTCCGTACCGTCCTTTGAGTATCGGAAAAAGGCTTTGGTATTTTGACAGTATTCCATGTCTGTCGTTGGGATCAGATATTCAATTCTTGCCCAGTTAAACTGCATTGGCGCTCTAAACGATTTTGACGCAATAACTACCGCGGAGTCCGATTCATGCCGGAACCCGGTTGCACTTTTTACTAATCCCGGATAATCCAATACATCTACATCGTTCACTCCAATGCTCGTAGTTCTATATCCCAGATGCTCAGGATTTCCTGTCAACTTTGTGAATGGTAAGAACTCCACCTGAGGGTTTTGGATAATGACTTTTGCTATATCCTTTTCCTTGGAAATCATGCGAAGTTTAAAATAATTCCACGGTGTGTCCCATTCAATGGCATTATTATACGGAAGTATGTATGTGCAGGTTGTCGTTACCATATCGGGTCTATGAAGGTAGCTCCATGGAGCCCACGTTTCATTGTTAACCGACAAACGGATAGAAAAATTAACTTTTTGCAGTATATCAATATCCCGACTGTCTTTTATTGTAAAACTGATTTTGGCTGTATCAAAGGGGATTGGGCTGTGAATGGTCGGCGTGACAACCAGACTGTCCGTCCATGAGAGGCGTATAGAACCGTCGGGTAACTTTTTCACGCCCGGAATCCGGGCGAAATAATCGGAAATATCGCTTACTACCGGGGAGGGAGTCGCCGGTTGGTCCTGGGCAGGCAACGGCGCGTGTAACGCGGAAATAATCAACAAACCGGTCAAAACTGGTAATCTGTTCATAACTAACATCTCCTTAAATCACACATACGGGTGACATCCCAATCGCAGGATGATTGAAAATGATTCAATCCCAACCCAAGGGATCAGTGTTTTCCCCATATCGGGATAAACACTTGATTCCTTCGAAATCATTCCCAATTGGACTTATCAACGATTCACAGGTTTAATCCGTAAATACTACAGAATTATTTTACCGTTATTAATTTATCAGCCATTATATTCACAAAGTGAACACAAAAATTGTAGTGGAATTAATACATATGTACTATCCAAAGGTAAAATCAGCGATAACTGCGTAATAAGCTTTCTTCCATTCGCCTGATTTCATCAATTCCGGAAATCACGACGTTGGGATCAGGCTTCAATTTGGATTTTTTAGCTTTCCCTTTATACTCCAGATTATAGAGGATGTATTTAATACAATTGAGTCGAGCCACCTTTTTATCATCAGACCGGATGATGGTCCAGGGTGCAATAGTGCGGTTTGTCTCCGTGAGCATCTCAAATTTTCGCAGCGTATATTGATCCCATAACTCCTGAGCCTTTATATCCACGGGAGATAATTTATACTGTTTTAAGGGATCCTTAATCCTGGATTGAAACCGGGCTCTTTGTTCTTCCTTGGACACGGAAAAATAAAATTTGAATAACTTAATTCCCTCTTTCACCAACATTCGTTCAAAAAGGGGCGCGTATTTCAGAAACCGCTTATTCTGTTCATCGGTGCAATACCCCATTACCGGTTCCACCATGGCTCGGTTATACCAACTACGGTCGAAGAGGACAATTTCGCCTCCTGAAGGGAGGTGGGCAGCATACCGTTGAAAATACCATTGTGTCCGTTCCCGGTCACTAGGTTTTTCCAGCGCCACCACCCGCGCACCACGAGGATTGAGATGTTCGGTAATCCGTTTTATGGTTCCGCCTTTCCCGGCTGCATCCCGACCTTCAAACAGGAGAACAATGCGCTCACCGTTCGCCTTCACATGGTTTTGAAGCTTCAGCAGTTCAATCTGCAATTTCTTTAATTGTTTTTCATACTTAATCTTGGATTTTTTCACAGAGATTTGAATTCGTTCTTCTTCCTCTTTGGCGGCCTGCTGTTGAGATGATTCGGCTTCTTGAGGATTCCCGTCTTGCAAATCGGTACGGGTCTTTTGTGGTTCATTGGGATTGGCTTCGGACGATTGATCAATGGGGTTTGATGTCATATTGGCCTCCACGGAATGAGATTCTTGGGCTTATCAGGTAATTGGTTTCCCATGTTTCTGTTTTTCCTTTTTCATAATTTTCAGTTCCTGGCTACCGGTACGCACAATTTTCTTATTCAGGGTAAAATCCAGATGCTTGCTACGACCGTGATAGGGTGTTGCATTCAAGATCACTTTCATCGTTTCCAGACGTGCCAGGTGTTTGTTATTGGACCGGATGATGGTCCAGGGCGCCAATTTGGTGTGAGTCTTTTTGAGCATTTTGTACTTTTTTTCCGTGAAGTCATCCCAGAGTTTTTGCGCCTGTAAATCCACCTCGCTCAATTTCCACTGCTTTAAGGGATTATTCTTCCGGGCATCGAAGCGCCGTTTTTGTTCTTTCTTGGATACGGAAAAGTATAGTTTAATCAATATGGTTTTTTCATCATCCAGAAAGTTCTCTTCGTAAGAATTCACGTGTTTCAAAAAGCTTTTGTACTGCTTCGGGGTGCAAAAGCCCAGCACCGGTTCCACTAAGGCCCGGTTATACCAACTTCGATCAAACAACACCATTTCACCTGCATGGGGAAAATGTTCCACATACCGTTTCATAAATAATTCCGTTTTCTGAGTGTGGGTTGGGGGTCCCAATGCTACCACCCGATAATGCTTGGCATTCATGTACCGGGTGATGCGCCGAATTGTCCCTCCTTTTCCCGAAGCGTCCCGTCCATCAAACAGGATAATCATTTTTTTCTGATATCGCTCCAGGTGCTTCTGGAGTTTGATAAGCTCAATCTGGTAGGGCTTGAGTTCTTCCGCCCGTTCTAACTCACGGAGGGCGCGCTTTAACCGGCTATCTTGAATGGAGAGTGAAGTAGTGTTCATTGTTTTATCATTTATAAAAGATTTAACCTATTGATTTTCATCAGGACTCCCAGGAGTATATATGTATTGGCCCCCAAGGTGCAAGCGATCAAATAATAGCTCTTGGAGATCCCGATTTTGGAATGACCACCCTCAGTTCAGCCAGTACATCTTCCAAAAATTGCAGGAGCGAAGTCTGTCCCCAATCCCGTGAAAACCGATCCAGGTGCCAATACCGAATCCGTTCACATTCTTCAAGAAGAGCATTGATGTCGTCCTTTTCTCCGCTAACTGTGGGCACGGTACGTTGGTACTCTACCAGGGATTGGATCATGACTTCATTATCGTGGAGACCGCCTAATAAGTCCTGGATTTGTTTGAATCGGACGATGGTTGCATCCAAACGACCTTCTAAATATTCGTTCAGGACGGCAACCGGATAGCGGATGGATTTCAGCGCGATGCGGATTTTGTGAAGAATATTAATCTGTTCCTCCGCATTCGTTTTATGCTCCAATCGTTCCAATCCCTTTTGAATTCGCGTTTTCCGTTTTTGAAAAAAACTTAACCATCTTGATGACGTTATAAAGGGAGCAATGGGTCGATCCCCATCGGATGTCAGCCTGCTCTTCCAGGTGGACAACGAGGGCACGTCAACCAACATAAGACAAAGCCGATCAAAGAGGGGTTGCCGCCGGGCATTTAAATGGGCGGTATATCGATTGAAAACCGCTGGAGATAATACCGGATTCGATATCCTCCACCTTTCCAGGGTCTGAATCTGAACATCCAGGTCCCGGACCAGACCGGCTTGTTTCAAAACCTTCTGGAAGCTAGAACAAATCTCCTTGACCAAAGGAACCGAATCCGACATCCTGAACGCGTTTTCCAACGAAAGCAGGTAACGAATAGACACCCGCAACTGGTGGAGTGGTTCAATGTCCCGATCGTCCAGAATATCCGGTATCCATCGGTACACCAATTCCAACCGCCGGAGCCAGATCGACCTTATTTTATCAGCAAGAGATTCGGTGGCCATAGTGCAGCCGGAGTTCCGCTTATCTGGCGAAGGGCCAGATCATAACGAATGATATTCCGGTAAATTCTTCGGATATTGAAAATAAATCAGTCGTCCGCTTCCCGGCGCGACCTGACTCCAGTCATTGCCCTCAAATTGAATTCGGGCTACGGCACAGGTGGGAAATTTGTCCGGCGATTCTCGGGTCAACAAAGCCATTAGATCGGGAAGCGCGGGATAGTGTCCAACAATGGCAATATCGGTATGGGTATTCTTCCGGGATTGAACGAAAGAAAGCAACTGGCCCGTCGTACATTGATAAAGTTGACGTTTCACTCGAATTCGGGTAGTGGGAAGCCCCACTTCATAGGCAATCAACACCGCCGTATGATAGGTACGGACAGCGCCGCTAGTGAAAATTCGATCGAAGGTGATGCCTTGTCGCCGCAGTTCTTTTCCCATGAGCGGAGCGCTTTTCATTCCCCGAGCGTTTAAAGGACGACCAAAATCGGTTATATCTTGATAATCCCAACTGGATTTCGCATGTCTAATTAAGGTAATGGTTTTCATGGAGAGAATTTACAGCACGGCATACCCAGCCTGTCAAACCGTTCCTGGGCAATTCTGGGACTCGGTTATCATGCTAAATCTATTTATATCTGATCCATCGCCCAATTACAGGGACTTACTATTAGGACTTTCCCACTTCTGTGTTATCCGCGGTCCGAAGGTCTTTTTGAGCTCAACTAAAAATATGTATGACTTCAGGGACGATATCGCGAACCGACGTTACCGATCAGGATTTCACAAATTCGGCGACGGTCTCAATATGGGCGGTATGAGGAAACATGTCCACCAGCGTGGCTTGAGTCAAGGCATATCCGCCGCTCATCAAACCCTGAGCGTCCCGGGCCAGGGTGGTGGGATTGCAGGAAACATAAACAATCCGACCGGGCAATAATTTCACGAGGGCCTTCACCATATCGGCATGCATCCCCACCCGGGGCGGATCCACCACAACAACATCGGGTGGAGGTCCAATCTTCTTTGATGAACCAAAATAGGTGTCCAGGTTCGCCCGAATAAAACGAGCATTTTCGATTCCATTTAATTCTGCGTTGGTCCGGGCGTCATCGACCGAAGACGGCGCGATTTCCAGGCCAATCACTTCCCGGGCATCCCGGGCCAGGTAAAGTCCGATGGTCCCGGCGCCGCAATACAGATCATACACGGTTTCCGAACCCGTGAGCCTGGCGGCGGTTCGCACCGTTTCGTAGAGGCGTTCGGCCTGAACGGAATTGGTCTGAAAAAACGAATTGGCGGAAATACGGAAGGTAAGATCCCCGATCATTTCCCGAATATACGGTTCCCCATGAAGCAGGATTTCCCGTTCTCCGTAGGCCGTGTCCCCTTTTCGGGTATTGATATTGTTTATAATGCTGGTCACCTCCGGCACCTGGGTTTTCAACCCGGTAATCAGCGGTTCCAGCAATTCCAGATTTTCATAGGACGTGACCAGATTCACCATGGTCTCTTTAGTGCGATGACCATAGCGGATCACCAAATGCCGTAAAAAACCGATATGGGTCTTGGGGTCGTACGGCTTGAGTCCCTTCTCCAGGGCAATTTCCCGAACGACACGGAGGATCGTATTCCCGATCTCCGGTTGAAGATGGCAGGTGTTAATATCCAGAACTTTATCAAACCGGCCTGGAATATGAAGGCCCAAGGCAAAATTTCGGGGTACTTCCTCCGGCTCATCCGCCGTCACCCAGCGCCGGTTGGAAAGGGTGAATTCCATTTTATTACGGTAGGCATAGATGGGATCGGCGGGAATAATGTCCGTAATCTTGAAATCGGGAAGACCACCGATGCGACGGAAACTGTCCTCCACCTGAAGGCGCTTTTGCTCCACCTGAACCTTGTACTGCAGATGTTGCAATTTGCATCCGCCGCAGACTCCGAAATGTTCACAAACCGGCGTTTCCACGGCTGGCGATTCTTTCAACACCTCCAGGATACGGCCTTCGCCAAATCCTTTGCGCTTGCGATAAAGGAGGATTTTAACCGTCTGCCTCGGCAAGGCGCGATCCACAAAAATAACAAAGTCCTGAACACGGCCAATCCCCCGCCCGCCATAGGCCAGGGATTCAATGGTGACAACGTGTTCGGTTCCTTTACGAAGCGGTGGTAATTCTTGGTTTGACATGGGGCGAGTTTACAACTCCGGGCCTGGAAAGTCCGACGGACATTTCCAAAAAAGGCCGGGAGGATTTTTAATTCACAACGAAATCAACGAAGGAAACGAAGTGAAGGGCTAATGGAAACTGAATTCATATTGAGATTGGTTGTTGGGTGTTCGTTATTGGATATTCTCCGGTTCGAGGTCTCCACCGTGAAACGCTTGACATGAAAACGGCCAAACACGGTTGAGAAGATTTTAATCCATTTATACCCTTTCGGGTATATTGCCTACGAAAAATATTTTTCTATACCCTTTCGGGTGTAATTACGTATATTCCAACGAATTCAAACCCTATCGGGTATAAAAATGATTAAAAACAGAACTCCAATCGCACAATTTGTTCGGGACAAACGGAAACGATTGAATTTGACCCAACCGGAATTAGCTGAAAAAGCCGGTGTTGGGTTGCGTTTCATCCGGGAATTGGAGCAGGGTAAACCTACGTTGCGAATGGATAAAATCAATCAGGTGTTGAAATTATTCGGGGCGGAATTGGGACCGATTCCACTTTCCCGGGATAATCCGTAATGCGTCGGGCCAAAATATACTATCAGGACCACTTGGCCGGAATATTGGAAGAACGACCGGACCGGTTTGTTTTTTCATATGATCCTGGTTACCTGCAGAAAGAATCAGCTCAACCCGTGAGTTTGACGCTACCACTCCGTTCCGAACCCTATACCAGCAAAACCATGTTCAGTTTTTTTGATGGACTCATTCCTGAGGGTTGGTTACTGGATATCGTAGAAAAGAACTGGAAGCTGGATCCCCGGGATCGGATGGGACTCTTAATCGCCTGTTGTCAGGATTGTATTGGCGCAGTGCATATCGTAGACGCCTCCGATGATGATTAATTCTAACCGCTGTCTATTCTGTTATCAACCCCTGGAGCCGGGACAAATTGATTTCCATCCGAAATGCAGTCGCAAAATATTTCATCAGTCCGAACCACCCGAAATTCCCTATTCTGAAGAAACAATGGAAGCCCTGGCAAAAAAGATCATCCAGCAGCAAGTGGCCATTACAGGAGTCCAGCCCAAACTTTCCCTTTCCATTTCAAAGGGGCGTAAAAAGAGAACCCCAAGAAAGATGACCATTGTCGGTCTATGGGGACCGTATATCCTCAAACCGCCTACCAAACATTACCCATACCTGCCGGAATTGGAAGACCTGACCATGCATCTTGCGGAGAGTTGTCGTATTTCCACCGTTCCCCATACCCTTATTCGATTAAAGTCCGGGACATTGGCCTACCTGACCAAACGGATTGACCGTGTGAAAAGAGATCCGATTCACATGGAAGATATGTGCCAGCTTTCCGGTCGGTTGACCGAACATAAATACCACGGTTCCCATGAACAAATTGCCAAGATAATTAAACGCCATTCCGTTCATCCAGGCTTGGATCTGGTTAATTATTTTGAGTTGGTGTTATTCACATTTATCACCGGTAATGCGGACATGCATCTGAAAAATTTCTCACTAATTAATCAGCCGGAAATCGGTTGGATTCTGGCGCCGGCTTACGATCTGGTTCCAACGGCCCTGGTCGTTGCAGAGGATCCGGATGAACTGGCGCTTACTCTTCGAGGCAAAAAACGGAACCTGACTCGCAAATATTTTGAAATGGTAATGGCCGATTACGATATCGATCAAAAAGCTACCGCCAATATTTTTTCCAAATTTTCCCGAGCCTGGACCGGTTGGCAGGAATGGATCGAAAACGCTTTTATTCCCGATGCATTAAAAAAGGACTACACTAAACTGATAAAATTCCGTTTGAAACGATTGGGATTACTGTAGCCCGAGGCCCGAAAAACACAGAGGAGTTAAGATTGAATATTTAAGATTTAAGATTGATAGAGCTGTTTGGGAATTCCGGCCTCCCTTCCCCTCGTTCCATGGCTCTGCCGTGAAACGAAGAAATATGTCATCCCTACGGGACTCCATGGATGCATAGAAACGTAATTGCTATAAATATATCATCCCTGATGGGATACTGGAAGTTGAATCACGCTTAGGGATAACAAGCGATGGATAAAAGCTTTTGTATTGGATCGAAAGTCAGAAAGTCCAAAGTCAATTATGGAAACATGATCAGTGTTCGTTATTGATTGTTGGTTATTCGATATTGGATATTCAGGAAGGAGTTAAGGTTGAAGATTGAATATTTAATATTTAAAATTGATAGAAATGTTTCCGGAAAGGTTTCCTGCATCCTGTCTCCTGTATCCTGCGTCCTGTCTCCCGTCTACCCGCCGAAGTCCGATTCATCAAGACGCAGGCAGGCTCCTTTCCCCCTTGTCACGCATTACGCATCACTCATCACACATCACGCTCTCATAAATCATGATTAATCTTAACATTCGCTTCCTTTCCATCCCC
>CAZHTM010000026.1:0-31229 GCA_964535735.1 uncultured bacterium | reverse complement strand
TGTTCATGTGGACACAATCAATCGATATGGATGCAGATGAAGTCGCATACAATTTCTACTTCATCAGCGGACAGGATTCGATCCGGATGTTGACCACAGATCAGATGAGTGCCAATATTTCGAATCAGGCCATTTACGATTCAGTGTCTGCGCATAATTGGGATGCTGTAAGTACGGCTATCTGGGCGGTTGAAGCTAGTGATGGATACGCCTCATCCTGGGCTACTGATCCATTCTCCATTGCCAGTCTCACCATTGATTACACCTCCATGGGTGTTGGTGATGAAGCCTTTATTCCGGATGAATTCGCTCTCTACCAGAATTATCCGAATCCGTTTAACCCAGTAACAACGATTGTCTATGACCTTCCAGAAGCATCGGATGTTACCATTGAGATCTACAATATTGTAGGTCAGCGGGTACGGACGCTGGTGAGCGGACATCAGGAAGCGGGTCGGTATAAGATTCATTGGAACAGTACCAATGACATGGGAGCGCCTTTGTCCTCCGGTATGTACATTTATCGGATTCAGGCTAAGGACTTCTCAGCCGTTAAAAAGCTGATACTGATGAAATAATCCCACCTAGATCTATTATACATAAAAGAGGGGTTCGTATGAACCCCTCTTTTTTTTATTCATACTGTATTTATTCGTCCTTATTATGAATCAGTTACAATATCAATTGCCTGAGCCCCGTTGGGGGCTTAATTTTTAATGGAGGAACAAAAAGGAAATAGTGAATTGATTTTTCACTAAAAACACCAGGGAGAGTATCATGAAACGTTGGGCTAGACTAGCATTTATTTTTATTATGGCCAGCGCATCGGCCGGGACAACGGATACGGAAAGACTTTTAGATATGGTAGAACAAGGGAAACCGTTGATCACCCAGGAAAAAGAAACCATTAAAAAAGAATTGTTAAACCGAGAATTATCCCTGGAAAGAGCTCAACGACTGTCTAACCCAAGAATTCACCATACTGTGCAAAATTCACGGGACACTTTTACAGAAGATTTTGAAGGTCCTTGGCCTCCTGCCGGTTGGACCATAATTGATAATGACGGTGGAAGTATTATCAACCCCACCTTTACCTATTTTTCAGCGTATTCTGGTTCTCAGGGAGTCCAGGCGATGGGTTGCCAAGATGATTATATAATTACGCCCCCGTTGCTGGTGTTGCTTCCCACCGATTCCCTTTCTTTTTGGCTCCGCACAGAGTCCACAAACTATGAAAACAGTTTTGAAATATTGATTTCCACAACCGGAACAGCTATAGACGATTTCAATATAGTCTTGGCTGATTTTCCATTATACACCAACAATGTATGGACCCGTATGTCTTTTGGTTTATCAGATTATCTCCGGAGTACCATATATATTGCTTTTCACGTGTATTATTCTGAAAGCACGAGTTGGGATTTCGGTTTTGATGATATTTCTCTTCCACAAATTTATTTGGCGCCAGAACCCCCTGGTCCAGCCTTTGCCCCGATGCCACCCGACTCTGCCATGGATGTGTCTATTTTTGAACCCCTGACCTGGGCTAGTGGATTAGGAACCGAAGGAAGCGTCCTCAATTTCGGGACTGACTACCCTCCGACTAATTTAGCGAATAGTCTGGATTTGGGTGATTTGCTTGTTTATTACCCCGATTCCCTGTTGGCCTATAGTACAACCTATTATTGGCAGATTATACCCTATAACGAATATGGTCAAAATACCAATGTTCCCATCTGGTCTTTTACAACCAGGGAGGATCCGACCCTCTATCCGCCAGTAGTGGAAGATTTTGAAAACGGCTATCCCCCACCGAACTGGACTGAGGCTCAGGGTTTAATAGGTAATCCCACCGAATTTCAACCAGGAATCGAATATTCCAGTTGGACAGAAGACGGCTTTGCCAATGATGGTCTTCAGGGGAGTGCAAAAATAAATATTTACGGATCTTTCCGTGATGAATGGATGTTTACTCCACCAATATATCTTGGTGACGGTACCGATGATTATCGATTGGAATTTGATTTGGCTCTGACGCCCTGGTTGCAAACGGGCCCTAGTCAACTGGGGTGGGATGATAAATTTGCTGTTGTAATTTCCACCGATTTCGGTCAGACTTGGTCAGAGGAAAATATTTTACGGGTCTGGACCGATACCACCGATATTTCCAACACGGGCGATCATATCATCATTCCCCTTACCGGCTATTCCGGCTATGTAGTATTCGGTTTTTATGGGGAATCTACTGTGTCTAATGCCGATAATGATTTGTTCGTGGACAATATCCAGGTGCGGGTTACGCCCACCGCCCCCATCTTTAGCAGCGATCCGGAATCAATTTCTTTTGATTCGACCACTGTGGGGGATTTTTCTTCGTTGCTCCCAGTTGAAATTACTAATACGGGTATCGATACACTGACTATTATGTCCGTTGCCATTATAGGAACAGACTCCAGCCAGTTTATTTTATCAGACTTCAACACCTACCCCATGGATTTAACAATTTCTGACGTGTTGGAACTGGCGATTCAATTTCATCCCGATACTATTGGATTGTTTACCGCCACGCTTCAGGTTACTGATGATCAGGGACGAACCGTTCATGAAATACCGATTTCTGGCAACTCGCAACCAGATGTGTTGAATCCTCCTGGTTATATAATGGCAGATCCGGGTATCCAATCTGCCACCATTAACTGGGGCCCCCCGGGTACAATCATGGGAGATCTGTTTATCAACGCTCTTCCAATTGATGGCATTCCCTTTACAGATTCAGGGAGCACAGTGGATTATAACGATGATATTGGTCCTTTTTCCGATCCTGGCGTTTTATGCGACTGGTTTGGCTCCAGTTTTGTGGGACGCGGAAATGATGTTGTGTATGCATTAACCCTGGACCAGGAAATGTCTCTAACTATATCCCTATGTGGTTCCAGTTACGACTGTGCATTGGGCGTCTACATTGCGGATACAGGTGAACTGGCTGTAGCCAATGATGATTTTTGTGGACTTCAATCAGAAGTGTCTTGCACCTTCCCCGCTGGAACCTACTACATTGTTGTGGATGGATACTCTGATTTTTCCAATGGCGACTATCAACTCAATATTTTTGAGGGGACAGGGCGGACGTCATTTAACGGCCTAACCGAAGCGGAAGAATATCTGAAAACACAACTTGATGATGGAATTGACCGCCGATGTGAAAATAACCGGTCATTTCTTGGATACAACCTGTATCGCGCCTATTTGAATAATCCCTTTGAGTTAGTATTGGAACAGACAACAGCGTTGTCTTATACCGATACGAACCTGGTTCCCGGTGACCAATACCAATATCAGGTGACGGCCATGTACACGACCGGTGAATCGGTGATAACTGGACCGGTGGTGGTTGTTCCCGATGCCGTCCCTGGACCGACGGTTATTATTCAATATCCCGTCACCGGTGACACGGTTTATCAAAATCCCGTGGAAGTGGTCTTTAACGTGGAATATTTTAACATTGGCTCTCCCGGCGCTGCCGATGGGTATATTAAACTGGCGGTGGATGGGGGCGACACCTCAACAGTAACGTCCACCAACCCCGTTTATTTATCGGATTTAACCATTGGTGAGCACCATGTGTATATGGAATTAGTAGACAACGCGGGTTTACCCTTAGAACCTCCGGCCCGAGATGAGGTCACCTTTGTTCGGGGCAATCATCCGCCGCAGGAGTTTAGTCTTTTGTATGCGTTTACCAACAATGGGAATATCAACATCACGCCCAACAATCTATCCACAACCCGTCTGTTTTCCTGGACGGCTTCCAATGATCCCGATGGTTCAGCCATTACCTACACGCTCTACTTCATCAGTGCAACGGATACCCTTCGGATGTTTGTAACCGGAGGAACGTCTGCCAACCTGACCAATCAGGCGATTTATGACTCGCTGCGTTATCATTGGTGGCCGGCTATTACCCAGTGCACCTGGATTGTATCAGCATCGGATGGAGACGCTCTCTCCTGGGCTGATGATCCTTACGGTATTGGAGGCCTGTCGATTGATATATCGTCCATGGGAACGGATTCGGAAGGAGCCCTTCCGGATCGATTCGCATTGTATCCGAACTATCCCAACCCCTTCAATCCGTCTACGACTTTTATGTATGATGTGCCGGAAAAAAGCGATGTTCGGTTGACCATTTTTGATCTCCGGGGTAATGAAATACGGACTCTGGTGGCAGAAAATAAGGAACCGGGCCGATATCGAATTACATGGTCAGGGAAAGATAATATCCAGGAGCCGGTAGCGTCAGGGGTGTATTTAATCCGTATGGAGACTAAATCATTTTCGGCCGTGAAAAAGATGCTTCTCATGAAATAGCTGGGGGGTCTTGACAAAATCAACGGAAACTATTAAGCTAAACACGTCAAATATGACGTGTAATTCAAATTAGGAGAAATCTAATGCAAAAAGGAAGTATCAACCGTGTTATATTGGTGGGACACTTAGGTTCCGATCCGGAAACGCGATTCACCACTGCGGGAAATGCTGTTGCTACGTTTAATGTGGCCACCAATGAAACGTGGAAAAATGCCGAAGGCAATTATGAAGACAAAACCGAATGGCATCGCTGTGTTCTTTTTGGAAAATTGGCGGAATCCGCCAAGGATATTCTTAAAAAAGGCCAGTTAATCTATTTGGAAGGCCGTCTACGCACCCGGCAATGGGAAGACAAGGATAGTGTTAAACGTTACACCACGGAAATTGTGGGTGAAATGTTTACGATGTTGGGGCGGAAAATGTCTTCTAATGACGATGATTCATCGACCGGAGATGACGATCTGCCATTTTAATCGCGGTAGTAAAATAACGAAAAGGGGGTCGATTTTCGACCCCTTTTTTTATAGGCAATCCTCAGGAAATATTAAATTCAAAACCTTAGTATCATAAGTCTGTATGGATTTATCGCACTTCCAGCCTCGCCCCAAACCCATTCGATATCTATCAGGGTATCTGGCGCTTCTTTTGGGTGTCACTGCGGCACGATTGAAGATTCGTGGCCGGAGACACATTCCATCACGGGGACCATATTTAATTGCCATGAATCATTTCAGCATCATGGATCCGGCACTGGTATTATATGCCATTCAAAAACCTATTAATTTTCTAATGGCCAGTGATCAGGTCGTGGAATCACTCTTCATCTGGGCGCCCTGGCTCTATGGTTTTATTCCCACGGATCGACAACGCCTGGCTCCTTCTACGATCAAAGCGTCATTAGAGGTGCTCCGCCGTGGGGATTTATTGGGAATTTTTCCAGAAGGCCACACTCAGGGTACCGTATTACGACCCGCAAAGAAAGGAGCTCTATTTTTGGCCATGTCTGCGGCTGTGCCTATTTTACCTTTGGGTATTGAAGGGGCGGATACAATCTGGGAAAACTGGAATCGGGGGCAACGTCCCCTGGTAACAATCAGGATTGGTAAGTCCTACCACTTGCCTGAATTTTCCGGAAATCGCAGAGATCGCGAAGCCTGGTTACACCATTATAGCGATGATTTGATGCTTCGAATTGCCAGCTTGCTTCCGGAAAAATATCATGGATGCTTTACCGGACGACCGGAAATCAAAGTGTATCAATCTGAAAATCGCTTGGTGGTCCCATCTGTTGAGAGGTGATTACATAAAGACCACAAAGCGTAATGGCGCCACCAACGATGGTCATAGCCGGCACCTGCTCCGCTAAAAATATCCAGGCTAATATTGAGGCGATTATGGGCTCCCCCAAGGGAACCGAAGCCACAATTGTGGGGCGGATAAACTTTACCGTATAATTAAACAGGGTGTGGCCAATCACCGTGGGGATTAATCCCAGCAGTACCAGCCAATAGATATCCTGAACGTGAAATGTGAACACATTGATGTTCATTATCAGACCAATCGCTAACAAGGTGCCACCAGCAATAGTATAGACCAGTCGCGAATAGACCAGGGTACCTGTATCCTGGCGAATATCTTCAGCAATGAGGAGTACTAACGCCATCCAAAAAGAGCTAAGCAGTGCCAGTCCGTCTCCGGTTTTTCCATGATCGGCAAAATGCATTCCTTTGGTGTTGATGAGAATACCTCCGATAATGGAGAGTAAAAGGCCCAAAAGAATGATCGGTTTCCAAGGACGTTTTAAAAAAACACGTTCAATAACAGCTGTAAAAACGGGAGCCATGGTGGCAAAGACAGTGGCGTTGGCCACGGATGTTAACTTCAAAGCGCCGAAGAAACAGGCGAAATGCAACCCCAAAAAGATTCCTGCCAACAGTGTTTTTTTTCGATTGATCGCGGAGATGGAAGCCTGTGGTTTGAATGCCGTCCACCCCCAGAGAAACATACTGGCAGTGGTCATTCGCCAAAAGGCGATGGAGACGGCAGCCATGCCAGGGAGAAAACGAGCAAACAACGATGATGTACTTACGGCTAATAAAGCCAGAAGCAAAAGAAACGACGTTTTACCCTGGGGCACGTGGTAAAATTAGAATTTGTAGTATAACGCCAGGGTGGGTCGTTGGAAGTGCAATCCAATGCGCCAATGCTCATCCTTGGCATAAATAAATCCCAGGTCGACGAATACCGGGGTGGTAATTTTACTGGCAGAACTGTCCGAGAAGGTTTGTAAATAAACCGGGACATAGTATTCATCATAGAATACGGACAGGATTAATTTCAGGTTTTGGCGGGCATCATAATCCAGGCCGGCGTAATACCTTGGGATTACCGAATAACCGGGATAAAACGTAAAACTTGCCCCTAAATTGTAGTTTATCCGACCGCGGCCTGACGGTTTCAGCTTGGACACGGTATATGCCAAGAACAGTTCACCCCAGGGTTTCTCTCCGCTGGAAAAGGGTCCGAAACCCATATTATAATCGGCGAATTGATTTTCATAAATTACATAGTTTCCTTCTGAGGTAATAAACGTGTCTCGGGTTGTTGTCACCGAAATCGATTCCCCGATACGTAACCAATCGGAAGATATTTCCACCTTTTTTGTCGTATCCCCGCTGATAAAATTACCATTCGAATCTTCAGTCCATGAGCGGTACCATTCCGTCCACGATTTATGTTTCCATTTATATTCCGGTCTTCCCCGAGTGTGAATATGTCCACCAATGGAGAAAGCTTTCATTGTATTAAGATCACCTGATTTATAGATCATGAATTTTGGACGGAAATTTAAATCACCGATAAACCAACTGGCCCAACGGGTGGAAATCTGAAAGCGGTCAGAGAAGCCATAAGCGGCAGAAAAACCGCTGATGTAAAACACATTTTCTTCAAGGGGAAAACCGGTTGGGTCAAACCAGATATCAATCAGCCGTTCATCGCTGAAATACCAGCGGCCGGATTTAGTACCCAGGGGTAGATTGGCATCCCCAGATCGTTGGAAATCCACCCGTTCAATGGATGACGTGGGAACGGTAATTGTTCCCAGGGTTGATTGAACGGTGAATGCGTCGGATGTTTCTTTTAAAATCACTCCTTTGATCACATCTCCGTTTTTAAGCGTGATGGTTACTTTGTCAGGCTTAATTTGATTACGGAGAATAGAGATATCTCCAAAGGAGGTTCTTATTGTAAGACTGCTGTCGGTTTCGGCAACTAGTGTGCCGGTGATTTTTTCTCCGCTGATTAAATGCAGGGTGGTTTCCCCGTTGTCCTGAGTAAAAAGCGGTGTCAGAAAGATGACGAAGACCATCCAAAATGAAAATAGTTTCATGTTTACCTCGTTGTTGCCAAAATCAAGTTAAAAGTTACACCATTAGGTTGCGAGCACACATAGTAAAACGAATAGGTTTCCATAATTGAATAATGATAAACTGAGTATCATTTAATGAGCTGGTGAGCCATGAAATCCATCATAATACTATTGATTTTGCCAGGTATGAGCTGGGAAAGATGAATGCCAAACGTTTTGACTCGACCTTCGTTGTATTAGATACGAAAGATGGGAACCAGTTGGTGAGAAACCCAATCTCCACTACGCCCTCCTTTCTCTGGGTTAGGAATTTGTGAATTCAGCATGCTATCCGTAGCGTTGAATGATCGGATGGCCATGGTTTTTGCGTGCTGGATATTACCGGCGGATATTGGTGGAGAAATCATTCACACTCCCCTGCTTAATTTTAGTTACCATTATTAACATCTGTGATTAATATCAACCGCCTTAACCATCCCTTGAAAATTTTTTTAGGTAGCTGTAGAATAAAACCAATTATCCAAGGAAGGACGTGATGAAACAAACATTGATTGTATCGGCCTTAATTCTGACGATGGTCGCCTGCACCGGTAAAACACCCAATAACGATAAAAAGTTGATTATGCCGGGGGAAAAGCATTTTAAGAATATTCGCCAGTTGACCTTTTCCGGCGAAAATGCGGAAGCCTATTTCAGCGCCGATGGAAAGAAATTGATTCTGCAGGCTCACGATGGAAAGGGGCTGTGCGATCAAATCTATATCATGGATATTGCCACGGGCGAAAAGAAATTAGTGTCCACTGGCGATGGCGTCACTACCTGTAGCTATTTCCAATATCCCAATGATGACAAAATTGTGTACGCCTCCACCCATCTGGCCGGGAAAGATTGCCCCCCTCCACCGGATTTTAGCAAGGGCTATGTCTGGAAACTCTATCCCGGTTTCGATATTTTCCGGGCCGATCCCGATGGCTCTAACCTGGAACGCCTGACCGATGCCCCGGGCTACGACGCCGAAGCGACGTATGCCGAGGATGGAAGCCGAATTGTTTACACCTCTCTATCCAGCGGCGATTTGGAACTCTGGACCATGAAACCGGATGGCTCCGATAAAATACAATTGACCGATCGATTGGGATATGATGGCGGCGCCTTCTATTCCCATGACGGGAAAAAGATCGTTTGGCGGGCGTATTATCCGGAGACCGAGCAGGAAATTGCCGATTACAAGGCGCTCCTGGCTGAAAATATGATCCGTCCCATGGCGCTGCAAATTCGGGTGATGAATGCCGACGGGTCTAATCCGGTTCAGGTTACCCATAATAAAGCCGCGAATTTCGGTCCCTTTTTCTTCCCAAATAATGATCGGATTATTTTCTGCTCTAATATGGGTGATCCTAAAGGACGGAATTTTGACCTTTGGGCCGTGAATTCAGACGGTTCGGATTTGGAACAAATCACCTTTTTTGGTGACTTTGATGGATTCCCCATGTTCAGTCCCGATGGAAAGTATTTTGTATTCGCCTCTAATAGAAACCAGGCTAAACCGGGAGATACCAACATTTTTATTTGTGAATGGGTCGAATAATCAGAATACAAAGTCTTCTCCTCATTTTTCTTTTGACTTGGGCGGGGGTTCCGGCTCCTCGATCCGCCCCCACGAATGATTCGGCTTATGGACCGGTGAGGGATAGGCTGGTTCAGAAAGGCGTTCCCCGGTCCTATGTGGACCAGGTCTTTTCTTCAGATCAAATTGCCATTCGGGAAGGGGTGGTTCGACGGTTTCAAAAACCCTATGAGAAAAAACCCTACACGGTCTACCGCAAACTATTCATCACGAATGATCGGATTTTCCGGGGACGAAAATTTTATCATGAGAACCAATCTCTATTCCAAGCCGTGGCGGATAGTTTCAATGTTGATCCCATTCTAATCCTTAGTATAATTGGAATTGAGAGCAATTTTGGTAAAAACCACAAAGATTATCTGGTGTTCAACGCCTTGTATACGGTGGTGCATCGCCTCCCTAAAAAGGCAGATTGGGCCCGGAATCAATTGGTGGAATTTTTACTCTATTGCTACAAGGATAATCTGGACCCGCTGAGTATTTACGGATCCTATGCGGGTGCTTTTGGATATGGCCAGTTTATTCCCTCCAGTTTCAATGGTTATGCAGTGGATTTTGACCGGAATGGGGTTCGGGATCCGTTTGATTGGTATGATACGGTGGGTAGCGTGGCGAATTATTTAAGAAAAAACGGATACCATCCCGGTGAAACCCGCTTTGCCCGGGATTCCTCGGCAGGAAAAGCCGTGTGGGCCTACAATCATTCCGAAAATTATGTTAGGGCTGTCCTGGAATTCAGAGATGAACTTTTAAAGGGGTTATAAAAAAATACCCCGATAAAAAACCGGGGTATTTTAGTGTTTAAATTACAGTTGAACAGTTAGTGTCAACTCCTCATCTCCTCGGCGAACAGTTACCGAAACCGACTGACCCTTTTTTAATTCTCCCAGGCGATACATGTAATCATAAATGTCTTGAACCTCTTTGCCACCAATGGCGATAATCACATCACCTTTTTTCATTCCCGCTTGTTCGGCTGGACCTCCTTTTTTAACCCCATCCAGGGCCATCCCGGTGGTTTGGCTTACATAGCTTGGTATTACGCCAAAGGTCACTTTAAACCCGCGGCGACTTGAGGCGGATTCCTCTTTTGGTCCAGCCTCAGAAAAAGCGATCCGATCATCTTCCTGGGCATAATACTGGGCCACATCCGCCACAAAAGACACTATTTTCTGTCCATCCTCGGCATTGATTTTATCCCAATCGTCGGAGGGTTTGTGATAATCTTCATGGGTACCCGTGAAAAAGAATAACACGGGGATATCCTTCGTGTAAAAACTGGCGTGATCGCTGGGGCCGTATCCTTCTTTGCTGAATCCCAGTTCAAATTGATAACCCCGGTTGAACTCCCCCATGTACACTTCAAAATCAGGCGAAGTTCCGGTTCCCCCGATAGTGAGTTTATGATCCACACTGCGACCAATCATATCCATGTTGATCATGACATCCACTTGTTTCAAATCGATAAGCGGTTCGGACGTAAAATGTTTAGATCCCAACAAGCCCAATTCTTCACCATCAAATGCCATCAGAATAATGCTACGTTTCAATTCATTCCGGTGAGCAGAGAGATATTCACCGGCTTCGATTACTCCGGAAACCCCCGAAGCATTATCATCGGCGCCATTATGAACGGCTACCGTATCGGGTTTTAATGATCCGCTTCCAGGTCCTCCCAAACCCAGGTGATCAAAATGGGCCCCCAAAATGATATACTGGTTTTTTAATTCCGGATCGTTCCCTGGTATAATTCCCACCACATTGGCTGCCGGAGCCATATGCTTAACAAGATCCACTTTGGCGTGAATGGTCATTCCCAGTGGAGATGAAAGAGGAGATTGCGTTATGTTGAGCTCATCCCTGATGTCCTTAACCGTTTTACCTAACGGTGATAATATGTTATTAGCCAGGGTGTTGGAAACATGAACGACCGGCAACCCAGCGCCGGAGAAACTTTGATCATATCGCAGCTTGATTAAGTCTTCATCATCAGGCTGAGAAATAAAAATCACGCCCCCGGCTTCATGATCACGGGCAACCAAAACCTTTTTCCGTAACGCCATGTGGCTGTCAAACGGAGAATGGGCTCCATTGTCGTCGGGGCCACCACGCAAAATAACCACCCATTTTCCCTTCACGTCCACGGAGTCATAATCATGCCAATTCAGGGAATCGCCGATGTCAAACCCATAACCTACAAAAACGGCATCGGCCGTTAATTCGGTGTTAGATGAAAATCCTAACGGGGTAAAATCCAACCCAGCCGAATAGGACTGTCCACCAAACGATAATTGGTTGGCGGGACCCAAGTCCAGGGACTGAACAAATTCATAGTCTTGGAAATAACTGCCATCGGGACTCAGGGGATCGATTCCGGCGGCTTTAAATTGCCGGACGATGTAGTCCCGGGCCACCCGATCTTCAGGAGTACCGGAACGACGTCCTTTTAACTCATCGGAAGACAGATATTTGATATGATTCAAAAATTCATCCGCGGTGATCTCCGGGTTGGTATCAATGGGAGGGATTACCGGCTGGATCGGTGGAGATGTACAACCCCATACCAACAGCAGGGAAAGGGAAATAGATTGTATTTTCATTTTGCTCAACAGGTTTGATTAAGGAAGAAATCCCCGAAACAACTCCTGGGGATTAATTGGTGAAATTTACGTTAAATTTTCTTGGTTCAGCAGCATTTTGACCTAGGATTTAACCACCAAGGGGTAATTTGAAATGAAAGTCATTAAATATGGATTTCTTTTGGCAGTTCTCTGGATTGTAGCCTGCCATCCACCAATCTCAGTACCATCGTCCAGCGTTTCACAGGATGAAAAGTTGCCGATGGATTCAGCCATTGTTTCCGGAACACTGGACAATGGCCTCACCTATTTTATTCGCCACAATGAAAAACCGGAAAACCGAGTAGAATTGCGTCTGGTGGTGAACGCGGGGTCAATTCTGGAAAATGAGGATCAACAGGGGCTGGCCCATTTGGTGGAACACATGGCCTTTAATGGAACGGCCAATTTTCCGAAACAGAAGTTGGTGAATTACCTTGAGTCCATCGGAATGAAGTTTGGTGCCGACATCAATGCTTATACCAGTTTTGATGAAACAGTGTACATGCTCCAGGTTCCCACTGAAAATGAAACTTTTCTGGACACAGGATTCCAAATTCTCCATGACTGGGCGGGGTTTGTCACCTTTGACGGGGAAGAAATCGATAAAGAACGTGGCGTGGTTAAAGAAGAATGGCGCCTGGGCCGGGGAGCCAATGCCCGGATGTGGGAAAAAGAAGCGCCCATCATCCTGAAGGGATCCCGATATGCGGAACGGATGCCTATCGGGAAACCGGCGGTGATCGATACGGCCCACCACGAAACATTACGCCAATTTTATCGGGATTGGTATCGGCCGGATTTAATGTCGGTGATTGTAGTGGGAACCGTTAACCCCGAAGCTATCGAAGCTATGATTCGGGATCGTTTCTCCGATTTAACAAATCCAAAGCCGGAACGAATTCGGGAAGTCTTTCCCGTTCCGGACCATCAGGAGCCTCTGGTTGCTGTTGTTACCGACAAGGAAGCCCAATATCCCAACGTATCTTTTCTTGTGAAACAAGCGGTTCATGATCAGCGCACCCGAAGCACTTATGAATACAACCTCCGTACCCGGCTGTTTTCCAGTATGCTCCGCGCCCGCTTGGATGAATACCGCCAGAAACCGGATCCGCCGTTTCTGTTTTCATACATCCAAATAAGTTCATTGGTGAGGACAAAAGAAGCCTTTCAAATGGGCGCTTATGTTAACGAAAATGGAATTTCCAGAGGGTTGGATGTGCTGGTCCGGGAAGCTGAACGGGTCCGGCGCTTTGGTTTTACTCCATCAGAGTTTGAGCGGGCAAAGACCAAGCTCATCCGTAGTTATGAACAGTCACTATTAGAAAAGGACAAAACCCCCTCTCGACAATTGGCTTCGGAATTAATCCGTCACGCGTTGGTGGGCGAGGCGGTTCCGGGAATTGAGTTTGAAACTCAGTTAGCCAAGGATTATCTGAACACGTTGGATCTGGCGGAGATTAACGGCTTGGCGGATGTCCTGTTAAAGAATGAAAATACGGTCATTGTGGTGGAAGCGCCGGAGAAAGAGGGGTTGGATTTGCCCACAGAAGAAGAGCTTCTAGCCGTTTGGGATCAGGTCATGCAGGAAAATCTGAAGCCCTATGTTGATCAGGTTACCGATCAACCCTTGGTGGAAAATCCGCCTACGGGTGGGGTGATCGTTAATGAAAAATACTGGAAGAATGTGGACGTCACCCGCTGGACGCTGTCGAACGGAATCACGGTGTATTTAAAACCAACGACCTTTAAAAACGATCAGATCCTGATGCGGGCTTACAGTCCCGGGGGACATTCATTGGTTTCTGATCAGCAGTTTCTCACAGCTCGTCATGCTGTGGGCATTGTTCAGGAGGGTGGAATTGGATCCTATTCCCCTGTACAACTGAACAAAAAGTTGGCCGGTAAAGTGGTCCGGGTTTCTCCATATATCAGTGAACTTTCGGAGGGGTTCAACGGATCAGCCTCCAACCAGGACCTGAAAACGTTGTTTCAATTAATCTGGCTGTACAGCACCGCTCCCAGAAAGGATTCGGATGCATTTCTCAGTTATCAAAGCCGACTGTCCAGTTTTCTGGAAAACAGGTCAGCATCCCCAGAGGTAGCTTTTCGCGATACGATCCAAATGGTGATCAGCGGCTATCATTTTCGCTCCCGACCTGAGACGGTTTCCGATATATCCAAGCTCAACTTAGATCAGGCATATGAATTCTATCGGGATCGTTTTGGCGATATGGGTGATTTTACTTTTGTTTTTGTGGGCAGTTTTGAGCTGGATTCCATTCGACCTCTTGTCGAAAAGTGGTTAGGCGGTCTTCCTTCCAGGGAACGTCAGGAGACCTGGCGTGATGTGGGCCGCTATCCTCCGGATCAGGTGGTAATCAAAGCTGTACATAAGGGTTCGGAACCGAAGAGTTTAACTCAGATTATCTACCCACAGCAGGTAGATTGGACGCCGGAGAACGAGTATGTAGTTCAATCTCTGGCGCGGATGTTACAAATCAAATTGCGAGAAGTCATCCGGGAATCGGAAAGCGGTACCTACGGGGTCCGAGTCCGGGGATCTCTGAATAGATATCCCCACAATGACGGGCGTCTTTCCATTAGTTTTGGCGCCGATCCCCAACGGATCGATGCCCTGGTTGAGGAAGTTCAAATCCAACTGGACAGTGTGAAAATATTTGGCCTTCCCGAAACGTATTTGCAAAAAGTGAAGGAAATTCAGACTCGGGAATTTGAGGTAAGTCAGAAAGAAAACGGTTTCTGGTTGAATCGCATTGTCTACGATACCCGGAATGACCTGGACTTTGGGGAAATTCTGGCCACGCCGGAACGAATTAAAGCTCTCACCATGGACGATTTACGCCGGATGCTCCAGACCCTGGTCCAGGAAGACCGGTGGGTACGGGTGACGCTTTATCCAGAGGAAGGAAATTAGACCAGGCTTTCTCCCGGAAGAAAAGGTGTTGTAAGTAAACCCCGAAAATTGTGGAGGGAGATCGCTTTCCCGAGAGACCCGGGGGCAAGTTGTCATCCCGATTACTACCGGGATTCCGCGCGAGGACATGGGAACTCAATGAAACATTAAAAATGAAGTGTCATTGCGATCCCGATGAGCGAGGCGATATCGGGAGAAGCAATCTCCTTCCACGCAAAGTAAAAAATCAACCATAGTATGCTGGAATATCTCAGAATATTGCCGTGTGAAAAACCACTACTTGAGAATCTTCGTCGCTATGCGCCTCAGATTTACACCTTGGCCATACAAACAAAGTCATCGGCACCAAAATAACTCACCCATAAAAATGGCGAATGAAGAAACGGAAAAGGGTCTGAACCTGTCGGGAAACCGGATACCACCATAACTCCCGTTTGAGTCCGAAGCGGTCTTCACAAATCGCCTGGACTTGACTGAAACTTTTTAATCCTTCAGGACCGTGCACTCGGCCAATGCCGCTTATTCCCATTCCACCAAATGGCAGGTAGGTACATAAATAGTTGGTGAGCGCATCATTGATGCACACGGATCCGGAATGGAGCTGACGGGCCACCTTTCGACCCCGGGACAAATCCCGAGTGAATACAGCGGCGCTGAGACCGTAGTCGGTTCCGTTGGCAATGGCGATGGCTTCCGCTTCGTCTTTCACCCGGGTGATGGTAATAACCGGCCCAAACGTTTCATCCTGAACAATCGGAGAGGACAAATCATCTACTTCCAAGACACAGGGAGCAATGAAATATCCGCCCAGATCCTTTTCCTGATCCTGGCCACCCGTAAGAACGTTTCCATCTGACTTCTGAACCTGTTCCAAAATTAAATGCAATTGTCGGTCACTGATGATGGCGCCTACATCGTTTTTCTTTTTGTGACTTCCAACGCGGAGTTGGGCGGTTTTTTCCTTCACCAGACGGATGAATTCATCGGCCACCGATTCCACCACCAGAACCCTTTCGATGGAAATACAGGTCTGTCCGGCATTGGTGAAGCCACCCCAGACAGCCGCTCCCGCCGCCCGCTCCAGGTGAGCGTCCTCCAACACAATTAGCGGATCATTTCCTCCCAGCTCCAGAATCACGGGTTTTAACAATTGTCCACATCGCTCGGCGATCTTCCGCCCTACAGCAACACTTCCGGTAAAGCAGATGATATCGGTATCCGGAGAATCTACAATCCCGGAACCAACGTCAGAGAAGCCATAGACAAAATTTACCAGGCCCGTTGGGAGCGAACTGTCATTAAAGAATTCCTCGATTCGCTTTCCCACCAAGGGTGTCAATTCCGAAGGTTTTACCACCACGCCATTTCCAGCCATGAGCGCTTCTAGAATCGGCCCAACCGTTAAAATGAGAGGATAATTCCACGGGGAAATAATGCCCGCCACTCCATGCGGAAGGTAATTGACGTAGGCGCGCTTGGTTTTCAGAACACCTGCCGATCGCCGTTCACGCTTCAATACCTTGGGACCTAAGAGAGTGATCGTGCGAAAATGTTCCATTGTTTGCAGAACTTCAATCCACCCTTCCCACTCGGTTTTCCCGGTTTCATCTGCAATCAACTGTGCCACGGGTTTACCCTGTTTGGCGATTGCTTTCCGTATTGATGTCAGAATTTCCGCTCGGGTTTTTAGTGAAGTCGCTCCCCATTCCGGCTGAGCGCTTTTGGCCCGGGCAATGGCGGACTGAAGTTCATCAGCGGTAGTGGCCGGTACTTCACCCAAAAGCTGTTTGGTGGCGGGGTTGAAGGATTGAATTATGGATTCGGATCGTGGTGGTGTCATAAGTATTCCTTTATGAAAGCGATTCGTTTTTCATCTGTTCAAAAATATCTTCCACGCGTCGATGGTTGGAGGAAAACACATTCAGAACAGAAGGATCAAAATGTTTCGGATGCACCCGGCCATCTCCTTGAGTGATAATGTTGACTGCCTCGTCATGAGACATGGATGGTTTATAGACGCGCTTTTGTCGGAGAGCGTCATACACATCAGCCACAGTGACGATTCGGGCCGCCAACGGTATCTCGTCGCCTTTCAGGTGACGGGGATATCCAGATCCATCATATCGTTCATGATGGGCGTGGGCGATTTCACGGGCCATATTTAGCCGAGGTTCATCACCAAGTATTCGAGCGCCCGTTTCTGTGTGGAGTTTCATCAATTGGATTTCTGTGGCCGATAATTTGCCTGGTTTGCGTAAAATATCGGGATGAACGTGGATTTTTCCAACATCGTGCATTTGAGCGGAATAATGAATGGTGTGTACGAATTTGGAATCTAATCCCAAGGCTTCCGCAAAAAGACGGGAATATTCATTGACTCGCAAAATGTGGTTTCCCGTGTCTTCATCGTTGGCTTCAGCGGCCCGGGCAAGAGCTTTAATGGTATAAAGAAAGGCGTCTTCTGTTTCCTGGACTTGATCTGCCACAAGTTTTAAGGTGCGGGCATAGACGGTGAGGTTTTTCAGAAGCTGGGCATCCATCTGGCGTACGGAATAGTGACGATAAAATCCAATCAACGCCACATCGGCACTGGTATACGTGGCGAAATGGTGAATGACGCCTACGCGTTTCTGGACATCAGGGTGGAAATACTTCTGGAAATCTTCAGAGGACAATCCGGACGTTTCCTGGTTTGCCCAGAATACCTCATCGTGGCCCAGGTGAATTGCATATGGGTATTGGGAAGGGGGTTGAATCTGTATAGATTCTTTCTCTACCAGAATCACACCATCTTCTTTCCTAAATAGATATCCTTTAAAGGAACCATCGGGTTGACCTAGACCCAGCAAAATAAATAAGGGTTTATCATAATGCGGTTCGCCGGGATTCCGCAGAATGTCTTTTAATATATTTTTAAAATAGTGGAATAAGTCAAAATCCAGGGAGTTAAAAGACACCAAAGACTGGTCCACCATATTACTTATCCCAACTAAATGGGTATTGATATCTTTCAATCGTTCTTCGGTGTGTCGAAGCCGGGTTACATCAGTCCCGGTGATGATCACAGCCTTTTCTTCACTAAAAGCCTTAAACTGATATTGGATCACTCGCGAATCTAGAGTTATTTCTTCCCGCCAGGTTTGATCAGTCCCCACCAGTTTTTCCACAATGGTATTGGTATTGGAGGGCAAAACGGATAACACATCCCGCGGATCACGCCCAAGCGACTGTAGGAGATCATTGGTGGCTTGGTTTTGAAAAATGACTTTCCCTTTTGGATCCAGTTTAAGCACAGGGTTGGGGTTGGCCTGGGGAAACCGCATGGCGCTTTTAATTTCGGTCTCTTCAAGAATCTGCCGGGCAATCCAGGACACCAGATAGGGCACGGCAAAAGGAATCAACAAATGGACCAGACCGTACAAAGGTCGCTGAACCAAATCTTGTTCCAGAGCCTGAATATATCCGGGGGCGGCGAAAATATAGGCGTTAATAGCCAGCAAACCATGAATTCCAGCACCTACCAGAAGAGACACGTAGACTGGATATTTAAAGACTTGTTTTATGAAGGTCCACATTGATTTTCAAGCCGCGATGAATCTGGGAACGCTGTGTCTAATGCCAAGGGTTCTCAGCGGTGTTCCTGAAATTTCAGTTTGAAAAAAGGGCTTCACATCTCATGAGAACCGGAACAAATCCTTTATCCAGGAAACATCATCAGAAGCCAGTGGCGTGCCCAAAGTGGCTGCAGCTTCGACCTGTTGCGGATTTCGTTGACCCAGCAGCACACAACCCGTGGGAGCATCGCTTAGAAGGGCATCCACCAGCCCGTGTAGCACAGGGTGAGGATGATCCTGAAATCGTTTCTCCAGAGCGGAACGATTGGCACGAATTTTTTGAATGATCGCCGCATCGTGGAATTCAGAAACATTTCTTCGGAAATCCCCTTCCGGAAAAACCTGTGGCTCCCTGTATTTCCCTGTCAGGAGGCCGTGTTTCAATGGAGAAAAGAAACAGATTCCCAGATGATGATCTTCCACCCATGTTTTCAGTCCACTGGATTCATAGGTATCATCCATGACATTTCGATAGGGTTGGACCACATCAGGATCTACAGCTTTAATGAAGCGCATGATTTTTTCCGAAAACCAGTCCGAAAGTCCCATAAATCGAATTTTACCTTCTTCACGAAAACGTCGCAGTAAATCAATTGCATCATCCAGGAATTCATCCTGATCTCCAAAATTGCAATGATGGAGATAGTACAAGTCTACCGTATCTGTTTTCAGGTTTCGCAGGGACTGTTCCATGTGCGATCGAATCATGTGAGGATGATAAAAATGATCAAAACCTCCCTGGTCCCAGCCCACTTTTGTGGCTAGAAAAATTTCATTTCGGGGAACCGTGTCCCACACGGAACCGATGATCGCTTCTGATCGACCGTTTCCATAAACATCGGCGGTATCCCAGTGGTTGATACCCAATTCCCAGGCGCGAATCAAGGCTGCCCGGGAATCTTCATCCCGCTGACCGGCCCAGCCCACGGACTGATTACCGGCTTTGTTTTCTCCGCCGTAAGACCAAGTTCCCAGACTAATCGCCGACACCTGAACGCCGGTGCGTCCCAACACAATGGATTTCATTTTTTCCTTTCTGAGGTTTTCACCCCAAAATACGATAATTTCACGAACTTCAAATTGCGTCAATTTATGCTAAAAGTAATAGACATCGGACATTCAAATTATTCTGTGGATACGGCTCTTTCCATCCTGGAAACGGAGGTGAGTAAGGCGGCGTATTCCGGAAACGTAAAGGCGGTTAAGGTGATCCACGGGCACGGCACCGGCACGCTGCGTAAAGCTGTCCGCCAGTGGTGTGAGGATCAACACGGGCGTTTTCAGGCTGTGATACCCGGGGAGGACTACGATTTGTTCCATCCCGAATCCGTGGCCATGCGGCAAGAGTGTAATCTTCCCCACGACCCCGATTTTGGCCGTCGGAACCGGGCCGTGACTTATCTTTGGCTGTGGTAAGGTATCGAAAAGGTGTGGAAATCCCATGAGTGAACCCCAAACCAAAGCCACTCGAATTGTTTCCCGGTGGCCGGATGTTCTTAGTTGGACGATTCGGGATGAACGTATTGGCTACCACCCCAGCGAAGCCTATGCGATTATCACCTCATCAGGTCCAGTGTGCATAGACCCTATTCCGCTTGCTGAAAATGTCTGGGATCAATTGGAAACTCCGCGAGCGGTGATTTTAACTCATGCGAATCATCAGCGGTCGGCTTGGAGTTTCCGAAAAAGATTTGGCTGCCCGGTCTACGCGCCTCAAGGCGCTGAGGGTCTAGACGAGACAATAGATGTGAGCTATACGTCCGACTCTGATTTACCGGGAAATTTGAAAGTTCTTATTGCTCAGGGTTTTCAACACGCAGCCTATCTGATATTTTCTTCCTCTTCAGGTCAATCTATAGCCTTTGTAAGCGATCTTATCTTTCAGGATCCGAAGACGGGCTATCGGTTTCCAGTTGAACCAGGTTATTTTGATCCTCAGGGAGGAATCGAAGATGCCCGAAGACTTTTAAAATCGGGCATAGATTGTTTGGCTCTGGGGCATGGGAAACCGGTGATGGAGGGCGCCCATCAAATATTGCAAACAGCCATAGATCGGATTGTTTGAGAATTAATGGAGTTCAAGTCTGATCGGTTTATTATAAAAAAACAAACCCCTCGTATTCAGAGGGGCTTGTCTTTATATGGGTCGCTTTTGACTGTTATTTCAGGAAATTTATCATCCTAGTAACAGCTTTTTGATTGGCGCTGATCCGGTATAAATAGATTCCGGAAGCGACCGAAATGCCGGCATCGTTCTTTCCATGCCACACCACACGATAGGTTCCGGGAGTAGCATATGTATTCATCAAAGTCGCAACTTTATGTCCAAGAATATCGTGGATGGTCACCGTTACATTCGCCGATTCCAGAATTTGGAAATTGATAGTTGTTGACGGATTAAACGGATTTGGAAAGTTCGTGTGACTACCGATTTTTATGGCGTCTTGATCAGCAACCCTTCGATTGAAGCCAGCCATATTTCGATCAAAATCACGCCAAACCTGTCCATTTAATTCAGTAACGATAATCACGGATTGATCCCACATCATGGATTCGGTCATTTCATAACCGGTCACCGTGACATAGTCACCTGCCTCTGGACGGGCCAAACTGGAGTCAGCCGGCAAATACCAAGGAGGTCCAAAATTCAGAACGTAATCAGGTACACCATCTTCATCTACATCAAGGTAGTACACGGGATGCACCAAGGTAGAATCACCATCATTCAAATTGAGATTGTTTATCTGATCAACATGTGTCATAAGAGCAGCCTGATTTCCATTATGGCCAAACCCATGTCCTGAATGATGATCACCAAATCCCAAAGAATCATGATCCCAATCCATTACCACTGAATCAATGGACACAACTCCGCTCACCGTAATCACTTCCAGGGAATCGTGCATGCCGCCTCCCCAGCCGTAGCCGGTTGAATCACCATCGCAACCGCCATCACCCATACCTCCACCATTGCCCATGCCACCGCCGTTACCCATACCACCGCCATTGCCCATACCTTGAGCAAAGAGGATAGAAGTCAGAATCATGGCTGAAGCAACCAAGAGGATTTTTGTTATTTTTTTCATCTTTATCTCCATTGTTTTCATTTTCCAGTTTGGATTCGGAAAAGTTGTTTCAAGGATCGTGCCAAACCTATTTACAGAGGTAAAAGTAAAAAGAACATAGATTGAGCAATTGATACCCATGCAAATATTTCATGGTTTAACGCAGGAATTGCGCGGTAGAGAGGGATTTAATCGGCGGTGAGGACAAGATCCAGCAGGCTGACAACGTAGGTCGCGGCGGATAGTATCAACAGGTTGTTTCTGATTTTATAGTTCTGGTTGTACTGATCATAGGCCTGACGAATATCATCGGGTTCAAAAGATTTTAAATAGGTCTCATGTGAGGTAGCCGTAGTGTGAGTGAAAACAAGGGCGCCTCCGATAGAGAGAAAAAACACCGTGTTGTAGATGTATCCGCGGCGCTCATGGCGTTTGATATGCCCCCATCCCGGCATCATCACCGATGATAGAATTTCAGAGTTTCGTTGATCTTCTATGGTGATATAGGTTGGTGTAGCGGAATTATCCTGATTCGTTTGAATGTCTTCCGATCGCATGGATTCCAGAAGAGCCCGGATTTTGGGTGAAGCCTCATCTTCTGAAAATTCAAAGGTTGGATTTACCAATAGCAGTGATGCTAAGGCACCCCTGGCGGCATCTTCACCACCTTCCGCAAATAATGCCATTGCCAGGTATTTCAAGTAAAGCGTCAAATCTTCGGGCGGTTGGGTTGGATGAGTCTCCAACTCTGTTTTCACCATTTGAATCACTTCGGTATATTGCATTGAATAGTAGGCCGTCTGCACTTTTTTCGGTGTTATGGATTGTCCATCTGGCTGTTGTGCGGAAAGCGAAACGACATAAAAAAACAGAATCAGAGCAGCCTTCCACATGGTCATTTCAGATATACGATTCGTTTGGAAGTAGAATAGACTGTTCCTTGTGATTGACCCCATTCCACGACGAGAAAATAGATGCCGCTTGCCAGCCCGTTTTGGATCTGATTCATTTGGATATGCACCCGGTCACCGTTCTGGATTCCTGACAATCTTCGCTTGTCAATTTGATGTCCAGCAAGATCATAAATGATCATCTGCAAATCTCCGGATTGAGAAACGGGTAGCGTCACCTGAAATTCGAAAGCATGATTAAACGGATTGGGCCATGGTTGACTTATCTCAAACGTTGCTGTAGGTTGCACGCCATTTTCATGAATAGATAAATCGATGGAATACCGTTCATGGGAAGCTAAAACTTGCTGGCCGTTGCGTCCACCCATCACATAGATGTCCCCGCCAAAAACCACAGCCGTATGATTATATCGTGGAAGGGCTAAACCGGGGAATTCCTGCCATAGATTATTCACCAATTCCAGATTGGTTACACTTTGCCCTCCGGAGGTATATCCTCCCAGGATAACAAAATTACCCTGAAAAAAAACGGCCGCCGAATTGCTTCGAGGCTCATCAAGGTTGGGTAATACAGACCATCCGTTTTCGAAGCTCAATTGTTCCACACTAGCCAATGGATCCAAATAACTGCCGCCAGCGCAAATAAGGGTGTCGGCTTTAAGAGAGTATCCAAAATTGGTTCGCGCCTGAAGCATTGAAGGACCCTGGGTCCAGACGCCTGTTCTCAAATCATAAATATCTACGCGATTGGTCGGCGGAGCAAACATTCCTATAGACCGCTTGCCGCCGAATAAATAGACAACGTCTCCAACGCGGATGGCACCCAGACCCATTCTGGGATCGGGCATGGTTCCCACCACCTCCCAGGAGGAATCACCGACAATATACCGCTCTACTTCCTCAACCATAGAATTTGAATGTCGACCGCCAAACACCCAAATCGTATCCCCTTCCGAAACAGCGGCTAGATCCGCCCGGGCATGATTTAAGGAAGGCAAAGATTGATTCCAGGAATTTGTTGCTGGATTGTAGGACCAAAAACTGTCGGAAGCATGGTGTTGAGAATTTGTAAAACCACCAATCAGGTAAATCAAAGAATCTACCACAACAACCGAATGTCCGGAGCGAGGTTCAGGCATAGGGGCCCTCGTCACCCATTCACCCTGACCAAAAAGAAAGCCAAGGCTGAGTAATAAGATTCCTATTTTTTGTTGTGCGAAGTTCATACTTAGTTTTTTACAATTACCATGCCAGGATTTCCATTAACCTATTAGTTGTACTTTCAAATTCACCGTATCCCCCGCTGTTAATTGGATGAATTTCTGCCAGATTGGAAAATCGGGATTTTTAAGAATCACATGATGCTCCCCAGCTTCCAGAGGCAATATTCGATTTAATGGTGTTGAATCAATATATTTTCCATCGATGTACACATTTGCCCAGGGATTCACGGTTAATCGTACGAACCCAAATACATCCGTCCACCGAAAAACCAGGGTATCATTAGGTTCCGTAACGGATAGAGTAGTGTAGTAATCGGGAAACAAGGGATTTTTAAATTGGAGTCGGTGTTCACCCGGTTCTACTTGAATAGGAGCATCAAGGGGTGTTGTTCCCAGCAAAAGACTATCTAAATACACGTGCGCCCACGGATAAACAATAATCGTCAATGAACGGGGTTTCGATTCAATGACTTTTGATTCTCCGGGTTTGAAAGCAACGTTTAAAATTGGATTGATTGATGAATCAATAACCGAGGGGGATAGAGACGTTTCCGGTACATGGGTGAAAGAAGGAGGCGAAATATCCCCCTGGGGTTCAGTAAAACTGGGATTCGTTTCTTGCGAATCTTCAACAGTGGCGCTGGGAAGAGGATCGGGTTGTGATGAAACGTTTGAATTCAGGAAAGCTTTTTTCAATCGGGGGACGAAGAAACTGGCCAAAAGGACAACCAGCAACAAAGCAACTACTCGTATAACAGGAAATCCTCTGCTTTTGACAGGAGCAGGTTCCGGTTCTAAATTTATAGGAGTTGGGGAATCCTTGATATTGATTTCATCAAGGTCCTCCAGAATTTGATCGCAATGCCGATAACGTTCATCCAGAGATTTGGCGATCATGCGATCAATGATAGCTGCAAGTTCTGTTGGCAAGTCAGGGTTTTGTTGCGAAACCGGTTTCGGAACGTAGGAAACGGCCAGGTTTAGGGCCTCACTCAAATCGGAAGATTTTAGGGGGTTGGTACCGGTCGCCAGTTCATAGAAGACCATTCCTAACGCAAAAATATCAGAAGATTCAGAGGCTGGTTCACCCAATGCCAGTTCAGGTGAAAAATATCCGGGTGTCCCGGCAATTGTTTGTCCCTGTTTCTGCACACCGATGAGCGTAGACAACCCAAAATCGGTCAGCTTTATGGTGCCATTGGCATGCAGCAAAACATTTTCTGGTTTCAAATCCCGATGCAGAACGCCCGCTTTTTGAGAATGGTTCAACCCATCCAGACTTTGAGTCATGATGGATACCAATTCAGATGTGGATAGGGGTCCCTTGTCCTGTAAAACCTGACCTAAATGACGGCTGGGAAAATATTCTAAAACGATGAATGGGTTCGCACCAGCGCGGCCGAATTCGTAAATGGTAATAATATGAGGGTTATCAAGACGGGCTAGCGCTTTTGCTTCCTGCTCAAATTGATCCAGGATATCCTGATGGGAAGAAAGATCAGCGGGAAGAATTTTTAGAAATACTTTACGATCCAACGATTTTTGAATTGCGATGGCAATGGTCATGTCCGGTCGTTTGGCGACCACATCAATGATCCGATAGCCTTTAATCCTCAATTTGCCATTCCTTAAGTTTATATTGTAGCCACCGGAGAGATTTTCCCAGTTTTCGAGCGGTTTGGGTTTTATTATTATCCATTTCCCGCAGGGTTTTAAGAACAAACATTTTTTCCACTTCGTCCAACGTCTCCGGCAGGGCCTGAATCAGATCGGTTTCCGTAAAAAGTCCCAAATCCTGGGGTTCGATTCGTTCCTTGCTGCAGAGTGTCACACCGCGCTGGACAGCATTTTGCAATTCCCGTACATTCCCCGGCCAGTCGTGATTCAGCATGGCTTCCATAGATGCACGTGTAAAGCCTTTAATCTGACGATGAAACCGGTCACAAAACTTTTTCAGGAAATAGTCCGCCAACAGGGGGATGTCTTCCTTTCTATCCTTTAATAATGGCATATGAATGGTGACCACGTTCAGCCGGTAAAATAAATCTTCACGGAATTGATGGTTTTTCACCATTTCAAGAATATCTTTGTTGGTGGCGGAGATGATTCGCACATTGGCCGTGCGGATTTGTGTGTCCCCCACTCGTCGGAATTCGCCCTCCTGGATAAAACGAAGTAGTTTGGTTTGAATTTCCAGGGATACATCGGCAATTTCATCCAGAAAAAAGGTCCCGCCATCCGCTACTTCAATCAATCCTTTTTTATCCTTTAGCGCACCGGTGAACGCCCCCTTTTTGTATCCGAAAAGTTCGCTCTCCAATAAACTGTCGGTTAGCGCGCCGCAGAACTGAGCCACGAAAGGTTTATCCGCTCGGTTTCCCTTATAATGGATGGCACGGGCAATTAATTCTTTCCCTGTGCCACTTGCACCTAAAATCATCACCGGCACATCCGTATTCATTACTTTTTCGGTGATATCAAATACGGCCTTAATACTGGGGCTCTTTCCAATAATATCGGAAAACAGATATTCTGTATCGGTTTGGGATCGGAGGGCGTTTATTTCAAGCGACAATTGGCTCACAAAATCTAAATTGGCCAACGCCAATCCGGCTTGGGTTGCAAACACTTTCATGAATTCCAGTGTTTCCATATTGAACCGGGAACGACGATTTTGACTGTCGAGATAAATATAGCCGACCGCTACTTGTCCGTGGAAGATGGGAATGCAAATAATAGAGGTCAATTTGTTGATTACAACGCTTTCACGACCTTTAAACCGTTCGTCAGTCTCTGCGTTAATGGTGATGACCGGTTCTCCTGTTTTTATGACCTGATCTACCACTCCGCGGGAATAACGATCTTCGGCCAGAAAACGCTGAGGATCAATGTTTCGAGAAATAGCCGGGATGATCTTCCCCTGTTCTTGTACACTGGAGACCAAGACGAACCCACGCTCTGCCCCTACAACCTCCATGGCGATTTCCAGAATTTTTTCAAGAAGCCGCTGAGTGTCCTTCTCCTTCACCATGGCTTCACTCACTTGAATCAGGGCTGTAAAAAATTCTCGTTGTCGATCTGTTGTCATTGCACGATAAATGTAGCTTCTTTGGAAGAACTTGAATTACCGAACCGGTCGGTTACGGTCAGGGTCCAGTAGTAAAGAGCTGGAGAAAGGGCTTCCGGAACCTGCCATTCCAGCGTGGAGATACTTAAGGGTTCACTCCCTTGGACAAATTGAGGAATTCCGGAATCGTCCAACCGGAAGATCGCCACTGAATAGGTAATGGCATAGCCGGCATCAAAACTGAACCACCGAAACCATGGTTGGGCTTCCACAACATCTTGATTACCAGGGGACAAGGTGACCGGTGTTGAAGCAATGATCCGGGCAACCTGGGTTCTAATGGTGTCGCTTTCGGAACCGGCCCGGTCCACAGCGGAAAATAGAATTTCCCGGCCGGGAAGTTCTGTGAAAATTGCAGGAAGAAAGTCACTATCGAAAAATGTAGCGGAATATTCCCCCACGGCGCTTTCCTGGGATAAACCAATGTTGAATGTCCATTCGGGTATAATCATCACCACAGAATCTACATCACTCACACCATCACGATCATTGACCCAAACATTCACAGAAAGCAAGTATTCATGCTCTATTGGCCACCAGTGAGAAATATGTTTGGTTATTAGACGAACGGAATCGATAGAAGGTTTTCCATTCATCCGAAACAACCGATTGGAAATTTCCTGGCTGATGACTTGAATCGTGTCCGTCAAGAATTGATACCCCGGTTTTTGTAGAAACAGGATGTGCGTTCCTGGTGGCAGATCATGAAACCGGAACTGTCCATCATGGTCAGTATAAGTCGAAATCGCATCGGGTAACAGTTCCACATTCACCGAATCGAGGGGATTGTAGGGAATATATCGACTCGTAACGGTGCCGGAAATTTCCCCGGCATAACGATACAGGGAGTTATCAGGATCAAAAGGGTTGTCACGAGGTGCATCCTGAGTGCACCCGATCAAAAACAGTATTCCCGAGAGCAGGGTTAATAAAGGTGACAGTTTCATTTTATCGGTTAATTTATTTCCTCAAGAACAATAGCTAAAACAGTGATATCATCGGAACTGCCCGCAGATTGAGCAGCATCAATAAGTTTGTTGCACAGAATCGCTGGATCATCAACAACCGAGTTCACCATTTTATATAACGTGTCCAACTCTATACTTTTGGAAAGACCATCGGTACAAAGTAAAAAACAGCAGTAGTCATTGGGAGATAGCGCATGTATCTCCGGATAAAAAGATTTAGAACCCAGGTAATTCGTCAACATGTGGTTTTCATGGGAATGAAAATGTTCTGAATTAGAAGATAGCCCCATCCGAATACGTTCCATTTTTAGGGTTTGATCCGTGGTTATTTGGTGAACCCGAGTTTCCTGGATCCCATATAATCGACTATCGCCAGCGTGTAAAAGCCACCATTTCTTAGAATTTTCAATAACAATACCAGTAAATGTTGTTCCCAACCCCTGATAGTTGATATGCTCACTGCCGTAATCCAAAATACCGTTGTTAATCCTGGTCAGCATTGTTTCGAGGACGTCTTTTGTCCATGGCTTTGATTGGTTTTGCAAAGCGCTTCCTTCAGTCACAAAAAATTCTACAGCCAATTTGCTGGCAATGTTACCACCAGGAATACCGCTGATGCCATCCGCCACAGCATAAAGTCCCAATACATCGTTTCGATAGCCACAATCTTCATTCCGTTTTCGATGACGTCCATTTACCGAAGATAGAGAACTATACAGACGTTGCTGATTCATTTACCTTTTCCGGTTTTGGTATGCAGGTAAGTTTGAATATTAATTACTAGACGAGCACACCTATTCAGGTACCAATCCTTAATTCAAGCTGTTTAATCCCTTTAAATTAAATGCAATTCATGATCATTTACACCTTAAGGATCAAATGAAATAGGTACTTATTATTTCTGGACTAAGCCAACAATTCTGGGGGATGATTGATTGTAACAAAACAAACAATTCCCAAAATAGAAAAATGGTCATTCTGAACACAGTGAAGAATCTCAAGCATTTGTTTTGTGAAAGTCTGTTAGTTGAGCTTCTTCCCCGGTGCCAAACCCGGAAGAAACGGCAAAAGAAATCTTCCGTTCCTTTTGACCGAATTTTTGAAATAGGTTCTGGCCCCCTTTCCCGGGATTTATCCAAAAAATTTAGACGGAGATAAGTTCATAAATTGAAATTGATAGCAATAGCGCAAAAGCGAATCCGAACACATCTCGTTTTTACTGCAGGGATATTTCTGCTATGGCTCTTTTCCTGTGCACCGCCGCCCCTCACCTTGGAAGAGTTGGCGGATCAGCGACCACAATTTGTGGTGCAGCACACCGATTCCCTTGCTCAGGTCTACCGGGACCAGCCGGATGTGTCAGCCCTTTTGGCCCGAGCCTATATTGCGGTTGCTGATTCATTGACACGGCAAAATCCCCGGTCCGACCAAGCTCTTTCCCTCTATAAACAGGCCCATGCCCTGGATCCGAAAAACGTCGATGCATCCTACGGGGTGTGGATGGTCAAGGGACACCAGTATTACAAAAAAGGCGGACGGAATGATCTGTGGGAAAGTATTCAAGCCTTTGCCACCGCGGCCCGGTATCATCCGGATTCAGGAATTCCCCTGGTGTGGATGGCTCGATCCTACGCGAAAAAAGATGACGATGATTTTGAATTGATTATTGAGACCTATAATAAAGCCTTAAATTTAACCCTACCGGACACCCTTCGAAGCGAAGCGCAGGCGGAATTGGAAGCGGTTCAGAAACGGAAGAAAATTTTGGATGATTTTTGGAGATAACTATACGGGGATAACATGTCAGTAATAGAACAACTTAAATCAGAATTAAGGCAAATTGCCTACCTTAGAGCCACAGCGTCACTTTTACATTGGGATCAGGAAACTAATATGCCTACCGAGGGCGGAACTGCTCGGGCTGACATGATTGCCCTGGTGGAATCTCTGATGCATGAACGGTTTGTGGGTGATAGTGTCAGGGGACCCCTGGGTGAACTGGTGAATTTAGACACAGGTGATCCCGATACAGGATTAGATGATGAAACCGCAACCCTGGTCCATGAAATCTGGCGGGATTATCATCGCGCCGCCGCTCTTCCGGGTGACTTTGTAACGGAGTATTCCCGCGTCACTGCCCGGGCGCAACAGGTATGGGCTCAGGCGCGGAAGGACAACGACTTTAATGCTTTTGCTCCCCTTTTGGAAACCATCGTGAATTTGAAGCACAAAGAGGTGGAGTACCTGGGAAAAAAGGATACCGCCTATGATACTCTTTTGGATGAGTATGAACCGGGCATGACATCCGCCGATGTGACCCGTCTTTTCGATACGGTGAAAGCACGCCTGGTCCCCCTGATTCAGAAAATCACGGACTCAGGGGTGGATACCCACCAGGAATTGCTGAAACGTTTTTATCCTGAGGATAAACAATGGCAGTTTGGCCTGAGTGTTTTGAAAGACATGGGCTATGACCTGAATCGTGGCCGGCAGGATAAGTCCGCCCACCCTTTTACCATTGACATGCATCCCACCGATGTGCGGATTACCACTCGCATCGATGAGTACGATTTTCTCTCCGGATTTTCCAGCACGGTCCATGAAGGAGGACACGGATTGTATGAACAGGGGTTTGACCCCGCCTGGTTCGGAACGCCGTTTGCCCAGGCGATTTCCTATGGCATCCATGAAAGCCAATCCCGACTCTGGGAAAACTTGGTAGGGTTGAGCAAACCGTTTTGGCGGTATTATTATCCTAAACTGCAAGCGATCTTTTCGGAAAATCTGAAGTCCGTGGACCTGGATACGTTTTATCGCGCCATCAACACCGTGAAGCCTTCGTTGATTCGCGTGGATGCGGATGAGGCCACGTATAATCTTCATATTATGCTGCGTTTCGAAATCGAGAAAATGGTCATCAACGACCACCTGTCGGTGAGGGAATTGCCGGAACTGTGGAACGCAAAGATGGAAGAATACCTGGGTATTCGTCCCGATTCCGATGCCAATGGCGTGCTCCAAGATGTGCATTGGTCCTTCGGCGGGTTTGGATATTTTCCCACCTACGCTCTGGGAAACTTGTATAATGTGCCGATTCTGAACCAGGCCCGGATGGAGATCGACAATTTGGATGAAAAAATCGCCTCCGGAAATCTTCTGGAATTGAGAGGATGGCTCAAGACCCGCATTCACCAGCTGGGCCGCCGTAAAACCGCTCCCCAGTTAATTCAGGACCTCACAGGATCGCCCCTGTCTGCGGAACCGTTTATGGATTATTTGGAGACCAAGTTTAGTGAAGTTTACAATTTGTAAGATAGTGTAATTAACATTTTGATAGCCATATATTATTAAAACGGCAGGTGTTATTCGTATGAAACCACGCTCTGACCTTCAAGGTCTC
>CAZHTM010000025.1:0-33517 GCA_964535735.1 uncultured bacterium | reverse complement strand
TGGCGATGGTATTCAGGACGGTATCTTTAAAAGTTTCAACCCGGCTGGTTTCTTTTAAAACTTCGTTTTGCAACTTGGCCATTAATAAATCAAATCGATACGCATTAATATCATGATCGAAATACCGCCATTTCATAAGCGGTACAATTGTCTCCCGGAGCGCCTTTTTTGCCTGTCCCGTAAATTGCTTCAAGACATCTTCCTGAAGCAGGACTTTAATATCCTTCCAATGTTCCCGTACTGATATGGTATTCACCGCTTCCAAATCCTGCAAGTCTTTTTCGATTAGCCCTATAGCAAGATTAAAACAGTCTTCATCAAATTTAGTCAATGATGTTTCAGCCAGGTCAATGCGGGCTTCAAACAGACGTTCTTGCAAGGATTTTTGCTTAGTACCGTTCACTGCTTTATATTTTTCATCAAACCATTCAAAATTGCCCCAATGGTCAAAAATATAAAATACTTTCTTGTCTTTTCCAGGACCAAGTAAGTCTTTACATAAACGGGTTCCCCGGCCAATCATCTGCCAGAATTTAATGTACGATTTCACCGGTCTGGCGAAAACCAGGTTTACGATTTCAGGAATATCAATTCCCGTGTCCAGCATGTCTACGGATATGGCAATATTGATTTTGGGATTCGATACTTCTCCTTTAAAATCTTTTAGAGATTCTTCCGCTCTTGGGTCGTGGCTGGTAATTATTTTGCAATAGTCTCCACCGTATTGCCCGTACATTTGATAAAAAAGTCGTTGCAGTAAAACGGCATGTTTTTGACTGCGGGCAAAAATAATTGATTTCCCCAGTTTAGATCCGTCAGCAATCTTAATTCCGTTTTCCATTAAATTCCGTAATATTTCTCGGTTAGAATCTGCATTGAAAACATTTCGATCCATATCATTTGCAGAATAATCAAGGTTTTCAGGGTCTCCCACCTGATCTTCAACCTGTCTTTTTTCTTCTTCGCTCAAATCGGCATAACGGATACCTTCACGCTGGAATTTGGTCGTGTGGGTGTAAACCTCAAAGGGTGTTAAATAACGGGGATTGTCTGTAATAGCTTTTTCAAATTCATATACGGCCGTGGGATCCAGGTGTTTTCTTTCAAACATTTTATACGTGTTTTTATCAACGATATCGCTGGGGGTTGCTGTCAGTCCAATTTGAAGGCTGTCAAAATATTTGAATAATTCTCCATAAACATTATAAATACTGCGATGAGACTCATCAGCAATCACAACATCGAAAAATCCCACATCGAAAGATTGGTATACTTTTAACATAGCAGGATAAGTTGCCATATAAATACGATGATTTCTTTCTTTGTAGGTTTTCCTGGTTACAACAACAGTACTAACGTCGGGAATATGGTCATGAAACGCATTGTTTGCCTGGCGCCGTAATTCTTTCCGGTCGCATAAAAAGAGGATACGTTTTGCTCTATTGGTCCGCATCAACACATCACAAATAGAAATAGCCACCCTGGTTTTCCCAGTGCCCGTCGCCATAACAATTAGCGCTTTACGATCTCCGTTTCCTAGTGATTCTAAAACACGTGTAATCACTTCCGTTTGATAATTCCGCACTCCTCCAGCGATGTCATGATTCAATCCAACATTTCTGAATGATTTTTTTGATTTATTCTTTTGATGTAAATATTGCAGACTGTCCTTGGAATAATACCCAAATACTTTTCGTGGTGGATCTTTTTCATAATCATTCCAAAGCCAAATGTCATATCCGTTGGTATAAAAAATGAGTGGGCGAAAATGATATTCTTTCTCTAATCCGTCAGCGTAACATTGTGCTTGTTTCTGTCCTATTTCAGGATCAACAATAGTCTTCTTTGCTTCCACGATGGCCAGAGGATTACCGTTATCGTCCCATAAAACATAATCAATATAACCAATCCCCGATTTGGTTGGCTGATGGCCCACTTCAATTTCCTGTCCAACTGCATCAGTAGACTGGCCATCGGAACCGACATCCCATCCAGCTTGAATTAGCATTTCATCTATAATAAGTCGACGAGTGGTTTTTTCATCAAATTCCAGTTCATCGGCAAAGCGAATGATTCTTTTCTTAGTCCTGGCAAGTTCTTCAGCCGTTTTCCTGGCAGCTATGGTCTCAGCCTGTTGTTTTTCCAGTTCGACAACAAGTTTTTCTATTCTGATTTCTTGAGCAATTAAGTCCCGCTTTAATATTTCTTCAGAGATTTCACTTTTTTCAGGAATAATAAATTCCGGAATCTCATCAGCGGCCCCACCATAAAATGATTTGTGCATCCAGGCGCTTATTTGAAATGCTTCTTTTAATAACATTTGGGCAGTTTCAGGTGAGCACTTTGATTCATGGGCAGCAGTATTACCATGTATTCGTATTAGGTGAAGTTTGGAAATGATGGGGCCGGGAATATTATCTCGGAAATCTTCATTGCTAAGTAATTCAATCTGACTAGTATTTTTAGGAAGAGTTATGTTTAATTCCCGATAGATTATTTGAGTGAGTTTTTCTGCAAATGTGCGGAGTTTTATGGCAGCAGTTGGGGGATCGGTGTGGATATATTTTTCGGCTAAATCAGCTAAAGCGGCTAATTCAGGTAACCGCTTGTTAATGAAACTGAAATTATTCGACTTAATGGTCATTTCTATTAATGAATTGAACATGACTTTTAATATTCAAACGCCATGCCAAAACACTGCCCCTTCTGTAATGACAACGTATTAAAGCACAAAAGGTTATAAACATAACCCTGTTGGGTTATAAATATAACCCCACTTATTTAGTTCGTCTAAATGATATATTGGAATCACAATTTTTAGTGTGATTCTAATTATAACTATATCTACTAAACAACCGTTCTTGATGTTGTACACAAATTATATCAATTATATTTCTCATACCAATTTTTAGACCTTCCACCTATGTAAAAAAAAGAAAATTTATGTTCAATAATAACTCCTGTGAACTTCAATCGCCTGTCAATTGAGTTAATAGACAATAATCGAATTATAGACCCTTCCTATCATCCAGTCCATCTACCCGAATCAATAAAAGTGTTATAGACTTTATTATTTCTTTGATCTGAAAGGAAATATGCCCACGCAGTGAATTTTTCTTTATCAGTAAATACCTCTATTACCCTGCGATCATAAAAGTTGGTTAAAGATTCTTCCCCTTGATATCCCTCCAACCAATCGATCTTTCTCAGTGTCTCCGGATCATCAAATTCAATGAGATCACCATAGACTTTATTATTCCCCACTGTCATCGCCGGATACCAACCTAAATCGTATAGCTCACCATAAGTCTAGGCTGGGGTGATTTTAATATCATAACCAGCAAAAATCCGGTCATGATTCGAAAAACCTTTTTTTAATGTTCCGTAAACGAAAACCCTCTGCATTTCTTTCTCACCTCCGGTATGAATCTGAAATTTGATACTATCATTTTGAGTTCTTTTTCTGTGTTAATCTGGACGGTTCTATAAGGCTTAAACCTGTAATCATACGTGGTATATCCATCCGTTTTAACTGATTCAAAGTATTCTCCGTTTGATGCATAAATCATTACGTCCATTTCATCAAACCACTTCATTGCAAAAGGTTTATTCCCCTTATAAATCCTGATCAACTCGGGTGAATTCAGATTGACCATCACAGCCGTCATCTGTCCTCTAAAACTTTTTAGTTTTGATTTGAATTGAATGGGATTTCTAAACTTGTTGGCGACTCTAAATAGCACTTCGCTGTCCACATCGGCAAATCGATTTAAACCGTACATTTTGGCGATGTGTGCGGTATTATAGATCGTTCCGTTATGAGTACCGATTATTCTTCCGGCCCGGATGGGGTGATTATTTTTTGATCTCTTTTCCGTACCGACTGTTCGGTACCGTGTATGTCCCATTATGATTGTCACTTCATTATCCCGCCCCAGGCGGACAGGCAATCCCGCCATCACATCCTGGTATTCTTCCATCTCCACAAATTCTTCAGCCGGGAGCGGCCGTTTAAGAAGTTGATATGAACCATCCCGTCGGATAATTGCAATCCCAGTGGCATGAGGACCACGAGCCTGACTGCGAATGAGTAATGATGTCATGGTTTCTTTTATCCATTCGAAATCATCTTCAGTTCGCTTTTTATTTCCGAGGATGATTCCTGCCAGTCCGCACATTCGTTTTTTCCTTGTATTTTTTGATTATTTTCAGTTCTTCTTCTGTAGGTTCACCTGGATTATTGAGTTCCGATATTCCCAGAGTATCTGAGCAGTCCATGCACAATCCCATATAGTCCGCTCTTATGGGTTTCCCACACCGGATACATGGATCATTCACTACAATGGATGCTGTCTGCTTCATTTTGATTCTCCCTCTTCTTCTTTCATAATCATTCCCAGGTTGTGTTCCACAATCTGAAAAATGAGCATTCCGGCCAAGTCTTCATCCGTATCCCCATAAATCTTTAGTTCTATATCATGATGCACTTTGGCGTTTTTCATCACCATATCCATGTATTCACGGATGGATTTGTTGTCGGCAAACATGGCGGAACCCATCATTTGCCGGACAATTTCCATGGCAGTCCCTTCGTATGATTCCATATTTCTAAGTAAGAGTTTCATTTGGTTTTCCTTTCTAATTAGCGAATGTTCTGTCATTAACTGACGATGTAGTTTTCCACGCAATATCGCCCCGGAGATTCGATAGTAAGTGTAAACGCGCTGTTTTGAACTCATCCCCAATAAGTCCCAGTGAGAGTAGAAACACCCTGAAATCATATTTACTGCTCTCATGAGATAAAGACCGTTTCTTGGCGGAGGCGCCTTTGGCGTTGATGGCTTTTGCTGAAAGAGCCAGGCAAAACTGGATGTAGGCTTTGATCTTGCCCGCATGCAGCGTACCTTCAAAATATCGAAACTCCACCGTTCCCCGATACCAGACGTTGTGCAGGTTCAGTCCATGGTACCGGGTTGAATCAAAATGGGAAGGTTGGTGATTGCGAACGCCGTACCAGATTCTGTTTAATTGTTCAATCGTTCGGGGCCTGTTTCTTACAATATTGGCAACCACGTCCTGTTTTACTTTTTTAGCATATTTCACCAGTCTGCGGTGGTTGACTCCCAAGGCTTCCACAATTAAGTCTTCTTGTTTATTTACAATCTTTATGAGGTTCCCAAGGGATTTAGCTGTAAATGCCGCCGCATCGACATGGATATGAATCCCGCATTGCTTGCTGCTCTTTGCGCCAGCAACCGTTCTAACTTGCCTTACAATCTTTTGCAGCATGGGAATGTCTTCATAAGTCAGGATCGGACTTACTATTTCGGCCTGCAGTCTTTTAGGCGTTTTATTTAACGATGCATCCGCCACCACCTTCCATACCCGGCCGTCTTCTGCTACCACATGGTAGGGATCAAAGCAAGTCGGTGAGCCCACATGTGTTATCCCGCCTCCAACAATGGTTTGAATGGCGACAGCTACCTGTTTCCGGGTTCGCTTTACTGTCTCAATTTCCACCCCAAACCGTAGGTCTTTTAAATCCATGAGCTGCTCCTTCTTTCGTTTTTTCTTCTTACGATATCGTTACCGATGTCGCGTAACCCCGCCTGATTGTCGGGCAGGGAACTTCAGCTCAGGTTTTCACAGAATCCAATCAATTCTGTGTTAAGTCATTTAATATTAACAGTTACAGGTTGTTGCAAAAACGGCTGGTGAGGCATTATCTCATTGGCTGTAATAAATTCAATCAGTGGATTCTCTGTCTCTTGACAGTTTCGTACAGACCCCATAGGTTTCCCTGGGTTTCAGATCAATTTGTCAAGTTGTCGATGATTATTACTTGACTTCCGAGCAAGGATCCCATAATATAGCTATGTGTAACGTAGATTACTGTCAAGGATTCCCATCATGAAGCACGAAGAATTTTTTCGAAAACATCCGGTGTTCACAGCCGGGGAGTTAGCTGAGCATTTGTCAACTCACGGAAAGGTCAATCCCAGGACACAGGAAGCTCTGCTCTCCTATTATAAAAAAAGGGGACGGATCGTTACGGTACGCCGTGGGTTATATGCCGTTATTCCACCTGGGGCTGATCCTGACTCGTATCCGGTTGACCTGGTTCTCATCGCCGCAAAGTTGACCAAAGATGCGGTTCTTTCACACCATACAGCGCTTGAATTCCATGGGCGGGCCTACTCGCTCTATGAGCATTTCACCTATTCAGCATACCGCCCCCTGAAACCGGTCACCTTTCGATCCCATGTTTTCAGGGGTGTAAAGTTTCCGAAGGCTTTACATCTTGCAAAGCAAGAGAATTATGGTGTTGCAATCCTGGACAAGGCCGGTCTGAAAGTCCGGGTTACCAGTCTGGAACGGACACTGGTAGATGTTTTACATCGGCCTGACATCTCGGGAAGCTGGGAGGAAATCTGGCGGTCCCTGGAATCCGTGGAGTTTTTCGACCTGGATAAAGTGGTGGAATACGTATATTTGCTTAAAAATGCCACAACGGCCATGAAAGTGGGATTTTTTTTGGAACAAAACCGTGAAAACCTGATGGTTGATGATCGATACCTTAAGTCACTTCATAATCTTCGGCCGCGCCAACCACATTATCTGGATCGCAGCAAACGGGTGTCAGGTCGTCTGATATCAAAATGGAACCTGGTAATACCGGTAGAAATACTTGAACGAACCTGGGGTGAGGTTTTGTGAAAATTTCATCTGAAAAACTATCAGCAATAGCAGAAGAGACTGGATTCAGAGAGGAGATAATCGAAAAAGCCCTCCATTTACTGAATCTCTTGAATAACCTGAACTCACACCCGATTCTTAAGGGTAAATGGATTTTAAAAGGTGGGACCGCCCTCAACCTGTTTGTCCTGGACATGCCCAGATTATCTGTTGATATCGACCTTAATTACGTAGGCGATCTTAATCGTGATGAGATGTTGGCCAATAGACCCAGGGTTGAGAAGGCCATTCAAGCGGTCTTTTCCCGGGAGGGATTCACCATTAAAAGAGCGCCGAATGAACATGCCGGCGGGAAATGGCGGTTGAGCTACCGGAATTATTCGGAAAAACCGGGAAACCTGGAAGTCGACTTAAACTTCATGCTTAGACAGCCGCTTTGGGATACACGATATGCGGACTCTCATCCCCTTGGGGATTTCAAGGCCAAAAATATTCCCATCCTCGATCTACATGAATTGGCTGCCGGAAAGCTATCTGCCTTAATGTCCCGCACGCAGGCCCGGGATTTATATGATAGTTATCAGATTTTCAGAATGGACAATCTTGATACCAACCGGCTTCGCCTGGGATTCGTCGTTTACGGCGCCATGAATCGCAAAGACTGGAGGACGGTTTCTGTTGATGATCTAACCTTTGATCCAATTGATTTGAAAAGGCAGTTATTCCCCATGTTGCGTTTGGATTCTATAGAAGCCCGGACTGCCCCTGAGGAATATGGCGCCCATCTGGTAGAGGAATGTCGAAAATACCTGTCTTTCGTTTTACCCTTTACGGATACCGAAAGGGAATTCCTTGACCTGTTAAACGACAAAGGGGAAATCAATGCAACGATCTTGACTGACAATACTGTTCTCCAGCAGCGTATCCAAAACCAACCCATGCTTAAGTGGAAAGCTCTCAACGTCAAACGGCACAAAGGATTGTCCAAATAGAATTATCCCATTAAGCAGTAGCACCGGACGTGGCAGCCGATTCAGGAGTGGCATCGATTGAATCAGACATGACAGGAGATGACCGGCCAATTATATCTATGGCTCTCAGTTTAATAAAAAGCATTGAATTGGCAGGTAGCTGGCAGGTGGTGCCCAGACCCTCGTATTTTAACCGGTCGCTGGTAAGGTCTGTGAAACTCTGGGTGTCGGCAAACACCTGGAACCGGGCGATATAATTCAATACTTCATCACTCACATTCCACGATATGTAAACACCATTCAAATGAACCGTAAGTGGATTTAATGTGATATCACCAGCTGTCAATGCCGGAAAACTTCCACCGGAAATCACTTCTGCGGATACGATTGGCGAGATGTTATTATAGCGGTCTACGGCCGCTACTTGTACCAGGTATTTTACATTCGGTTGAAGATTATGAAACGTGCAGCTGGTGGGTATCTCCCCGGTAGATAAATCCCGCTCAGTTTTAGCGGTGAGTTTTAGTTCCGGTCTGGGAACATCAACCCCGGAAATCGAATCAAAAACAAGGGGGATAAGTTCCACTAAATAATACTCAACCGAAGGGGATGGTGATGGATCCCAACTACATCGAATCCAAGTGAGGTTTGAAACTGAATTTTGATTCGGAACTGCCATGGTTAACCTGCCTGGTTGGGAGAATAATTCAAATCCGTTTCAAAACCGGTAGTAATCGTTACGTTGGAGGGCGAAAGGACATTTTCCGGCTTGGACAGCTTCAGCTCAATAAAGGAACGCTTATCAATTACGAATCCAGATTGAATTTCAGCCAGTAGAAAACCGTTCTCCATAGGATTATCATTTCCAGTGAGCAGCACCTCAAATGAATCGGTTACGCGGGTGTTAAAAACTTCACCGGTAATAAAATGTGACTCCGGTCCGGATTCAATTTGAATAAACCTGATAAAAACAAACCCATCTTGAATCGTATCAGAAACCAATGTGGTTTCACCCACCAGGATCCTCTCCCCGTTGATATAACCAATCCCCGGCTGAAGGAAAATTGCATCATTTTCGATACCAACTTGAAGCCCGGAAAGCACGCCGTCGGTAAAGAAATCTGAGACCCGATTTCGAATTGCTTCTTCTTTGGCAACTTGTTCAAATTCCAGGTCCTCAAGGGCCGGCTGCATACCGGAATAATATTTCGTTCTGTTCATGGGCGCTTATTTTACCCCCTGTCTATCCGCCTGCGGCTCCAATTTGTATCGTATCCAACTCTCCCAGGTACCACGATTCCGCGCCGGAGACCTGCAAGGGAATGGGCAAAATCCCAATCTTGCGTAATTCAAACCCACTCTTATTACCGGCCGGGTCAAAGCTAATTGCATAAATCCTATAGCGCCCCTCACTCCAGCCGGTGGTGTTGATATCCCATACTCCACCTGGAAAGCTTGTATCGGTTCCAAGTAATATATCGTTTAAAGGATTTGGACTGGCTCCAACTTGTCTATACACTTCGACTTTAGACGTATCCACTTGATTAACCCAAACTAGATAGTGAAAAGTCCATCAATTGCCCAGATTAACCCGCTTTCAGTTTCGATTCTTAAAACACCATTCCCTTCATCCACGTCCATTTTCACGATTGCCGTTCCCTTAGCGTCAATCGGAGTGCCAATACCGCCTCCTCCCGATTCAAGGGCTGCAATCCTACTTTCATGGTTACTAAAATTGCTGTTGCATTTACTGAAACCCTGGCGAACCGTATCCCCCGATGGTGTCCCGGCTGTTCCTAAATCAATTGTTTGTAGTGCCATTAGTAATCCTGGTAATGTTGGGGCAGACCGAAACGTCCACCCCAACCACGATTAACCCTGAATCTGAACTACTACCTATGAAGCAGTACCGCTGATATTTACGGATGTCCCGACAAAGACCTGTCCGTCGCTTATGGAATTGATCACCGGCGCATTCGGCGCTGTCGTATCAATTGTTACGGAAAGATCAACCCCGCGGGCGCTTTCGTTATTCATCTGATCCACCCAACTGAAAGCGAACTTATAATCTCTATCCGATAGCGGTGAGGTAATCTGGAATGTTCCGTCAAACTTTTGCAGTCCATCAAAATTAATACTACTGACCGTACCCACTAAATCCCAGGTCATGGTACCATCATTGTACTTATACAACTTAAACTCTTTCACACTATTCCCGGCGCAGGCCGCCGCTCCCTCCGGAATTGTCAGTGCGATAACAGCTCGCAGACGAGGAGTATTATCGTTAGTGATATTATCGTTGGAAGATTGACCCGTATCGTCCAATAGGTCAGTAGTAGGAGTCGCAGTTTCTCCCACATGCACTCGCTTTATAGTCTGGCTGGATGTGTTTCCCGCCACATCTTCGGCCTTGGCAATGATATTATGACTGCCGGAAGTAAGTGATACTCCTGAAAGTGACCAGTTCCCGCCGGCATCCACCGCCGGTGAACCTTTGAGTGTTCCGCCGTCATACACATGGACTTTAATCGCATCTGGCATGTTATTCTCCTATTCTCCTATTAATTTTGCTTATTCATGTCTGAAACTGTCTTCCAGCCCCAGGTTTTTTTGATGTTCACTTTTTTATCAGGAACCCAGATTAGGATTCCCTCAGGAGTAACCATTTCAGTCCGTCCCCTTACACGCTTACCCCTGCTTTTTACTTTTACCGGTTTCTTCTTTTCCCGCATTGCAATTCTCCTCTTTAGGCGTTGGCGAACGGTTCTGATTGCCGGATTGTACCAGCGATATCAATAGTATTACCGATAAACACCTGTCCATCCAATGGTGTTAATATTCTTGGATCAATATAATTGAAAACCAAATACCCCCTGGTATGAGCCGGTTTAAATCGGTCTATCATAGCTAAGATTATTTCCGGATATACCGTAAAGCGATTTTCTTCGGTTACCGGGTTATAGACCTTGACCCAGAATAAAAACTCAGGTCTCATTTGATCCGCCTTACCGTGAATCCGGGTTTTACGATACCCCTCATAGTTTGAATAGTGTTGGTCGGATTTATTAAGCAATACCGACCGGTTAAACAGCGCTTCTTTATGCTTCTGGGATCTGGAAAAGATGAGCCACTTTGATTCATCGGCCGATAGCTCATAAATAAAATCAACCCGGATCTCGGGGATCATTCTTTCCAGGTAATATTTCAACCCTTGTTTCGTACCCAAAAGCTTGCGCATCTCAGGATCCACCAGTAGTTCATCCAAACCTGCTTCAGGGAGGTTTCTTTGGGTGGCGTGCCGCTTCAAATATTCGGGATAATCGGTTTCATAAAAGTTTGTGCTTGTTTCGGTCGGGATAAAAAACATTGTAAGGCGTGATTTCAAAATGGCTGCCTTGACGTCCTGTAACCCCTGGGCAATGCTTTGTAATAGCCCTTTTAGGTTGGAATCGGCCGCCTGGTTTTTCTTCAGGAACTTTGGCAAAAGCCACCAGAGATATTTAAACATTCTCCACCCCGAATACAGTTTCCTGAGCCTGATTTAAAATTGAGATATCCTGATAGCTGCGTCCTTTTACGGCTGAATTGATCGTCACGGAGTTGATCTGGATCATTTCATCCGGTGCAGCGCCCACCGTTTCCCGGGGATCGATGATATCCACGGAATACACTCCCTTGACTTTCATGACATCAGCGATGATTCTTGAAAGTACTAAATGTTCACCGATCATTAGCCTGCCGTTAAAGCCCAGGAGCGCTTGCCGTACCTCCTCCTCTACAACGCCGGATTCAAATTGACTGAATCGTTCGACCATGAGCCGGATATCCACTGGTTTTACTTTCGGAGCCAGAACATGAACGGCTGCAGTTAAGGGCTTTCGGGTTTTCACCAGGTTGTAAACCTCAGTAAGAAGTTCCGGAGTGGGAATTCCATTCTCCGCCGAAATCACCAGTCCCACGGTGCCGGGACCGAAGGGGAAATCATCCAAAACCTGCACGGATTTGACTCCCGGAACCGATAAAGCCCAACTTCTATACGCATCCGCGGTACCCCCGACACCGAGTTCATCCCAGCGGTAAATCGCCCGGGTGCGAAGATCGTCATCGGTTTCCAGATCAGTACCAACCGTCACTTGCCAACTTCGAAACTCAGCGCCAATCCTGACCGGTTTATTGATAACTCCATTGATACCTGGAATATGGGTGGCGAGTTTTTTAATCGTCTCCTTACCCACATTGTAATCGGATCCAATTGCTTCGGCTTCAACAAGGGTAAATACTTCCGTTTCTCCCGCTTCTAATATCACATCTTCTTTCGTCAGGAATCGGTATTCTTCACCATCGCTCATTTTTCCCGTTTTTACAATCGTACCGGCGGGAATGATAATATTATTCGCCTGCGGCTCATTACGGTAAAACGTGACATATCCTTCTGCTTTCTGACCGGTTTTACGTTCCAGGCCCAGTTCACGAACTTTTAAATCCAACCATTTCCCTTCAGCAGTCTGGATAAAACCGGCGCGGGTTACCGAATAGATTAATCCGTAAAGATCCGAAATCGCCTTGGCGATAACTTCTAATATAGTACGGATAACCGAGCCGGGATTGAGATTGGTAAGGGCCGTATGGTCTACAACGCCCTGAATCAAATCATCGCGGACTTCTATGAAAGACTTGATCACGTTATTAACTCACCCAGATCATCTACGGTAATTCCCCAGAGCAGGGTCAGGGGATGAACACTCTCTAGCGGTATGAAGGCTATCTGCACTTGAATCTCTTCTGCAGCGTATTTGACAAGCTTTACCTGGATGGTTTGGAGGTTAATCCGTTTTTCCTGAGCCAACGCCGTCACAACAGACCGTTTGATAAGAGCACGATTGAGTTCGGTGTCGGCTTGTCCAAGATACTGGAACAAGACAGAACCAAAATCCTCATGACCAAATAAATCACCATAGGACGTTTCCAATCGATGACGCACATCCTGTAAAAGGCAGTCCTTACCAGAGATCAATTCCAAATCCCCGGTGGATGAAAGCATAAGATCGCCGGTTTCAGCGATTTTTAGATCATATCCCAGATTATTTGCCGTCCACATTAGCCCACATTCGCTTTTTACGAATCAACTGGTAATAACCATCGATTAATCTTTTACCGTTTTCAATTCTTTGATGGCCGGAATCACCACACCAACAACGTCAAAAACTTCATCGGTGATGCCACGCATCTCCTCAACGGTGATCTTGCCGTCTTTCCTGGCAGCCAGGTATTTTTGGTAAACATCCTGAGCTTCCCTGACAATCGACCGGTACTTAAAAATTACCTGGCCGATGGTGATTAAATATTTCCACATAATTTCTCCCTTAGCTAATGGTTGCCGTCACCGGGGCCGTTTGTGTTTGGGCTGCAGCTGTTCCAACTGTGGTAATCCCAACCACCGTAATAGTCATACTCCGGATATAATCATCGATGGCATTGGCGAGCGCTTCCGCCGTTTCATCCACCGTTTTCCCCTTATTTGATTCTAAAGCAGTCTTGATGGCCGCTTGTAAACCGGTTTTATTCAACGGCACGGTATTTCATCCTCCCATCCCCATCAGGCTCCGCCATCAGGTTTTCTTTTCGATTATTTTTATAAGAGATATGTAGCCATTCACTCTTTCCCTTCTTTTCAAGAATCACCTGATCGTAAACCAAATGTTCAAAACTTCTGACAAATTCAAATACAACTTTTACCGGAATATCCTTCACTACAAAATCCGCCGCTTCTCCATTCATATGCTGGGAATACATGGAACCTCCGATTACTCTATTGAGATTTTTTGATCTGAATCCACTGGTGATAAAAATCGGTTTCCCAAAATGCTTTCGGATGGGTTCCAACACATTTTTACACAGTGCCGATAGATTCTGAATCTGTCTTACATCCGGCACATTCTTTATTCCCTTTTCTCTAGCTGTCTTAGATCTGGTAAACTCTTCCAAATGGAAATGTTCTGTCAGACGCATGTGACCGCCTCCGATAATTCTGTTCCATCCAACGGTTGAACAGGCGGAGTTGAGGGTCCTACACCGGTCCCGTGCGTGTGAGCGTTAAATATGGCTTGGAATGTGGCGCCTTTCATTATTGCTTCAGTTGCATCTACTCCAAGCAAGATTTCGGGAGCGTTAATCTTCACTTTTGTTTCGCTCTCTACCGTCACCGTACCGTCTTCATCCAGAACGATTCTCGATTTTTCGCCTTCAACGAGGAATTGAGTTCCGAATCCTTTATCAGGTATAAATCCCTGGATATAAGGTTTCGTAGCATCCCCATTTTCAAAGCCGACCATCACAAGCGAATCTACCCTGGGCAATGTCAGTAGCCTGGTTGAGGGGGTTGACCAGACAGTTAAAATCTCCACCGCAGGGATTACCGGGTTAGTCTCATCCTCCGGCTGTACATCGCAAGTATAGGTATCAGGTTGAACCGCCACCACTTTCCCGCGGATCGGCTGTTTTAGATATGATATATCCGGCTTGATGCGCTCGATAATTTTCTTTAAATAAGCTTCCATCATATCGCTGAAACTCCTAACACAGTTCTTCCACCCGTATCCCATCTGTACAAGGCGGATTCCACCAGATAGTCAGAATCATTTATAGTAACTATATCACCGGTAAATACCGGGACAATGAGTGTGGTAAGTTTTCTCCCTTTAACCCACTTTATGATATTTTCTCCCGTAGTAAACCTCATCACCGGAGTTGTTGATGTATCCAAGGCCTTCCAGGTAAATGTTTTTCCTCGCGTGAAATAAACCTGAGGAATGCCTGTGTGTCGAGATACATCCTTCGTTATTCGCTGTAAAACTTCAGTAGCGGATTCATTAAAGATGGGAAATACTTTGTAAGTTAGATCAGACTCCTCAATCTCCAAGTTTAATCCGGAATCTTTTAATATCACCTGCAGGATATTGGAAGCAGTCTCTTCCACAAACGCTTGTGAAATAAAAATGGAATTAAACATAGCCGAATAGTCCAATGCTTCCAGGGTGACCTGTTTTAATTCGGGTTGAACAGATGAGATAACTCCTTCAAATAATTCACCATACTCTTCATCATATCCCCATGAAATTTTTATTGGGTTTCCTTTGGTGAGTGCAGGTGCTAAAACCCCTTCCACATCACGGAACGAAAGTGTTAATGAAACCATCGGATCATAAAGCCCGCAGGTAAGTTCAAATCGGTTTACCACCGGACTGATATCTTGGGTTTCGACGATTACTTTTATACCGGGAACCTGCATCATTCCGTATCCTCACCAGGTGTTTCACCTTCAAAATCTCCACCCATGGCATCGGATTTCCCCGCTTCATACTGCCGGGAGAGATAGTCATTTTCACGACTTCCCAAGATTTGGGACAAATTCTCATCTCCCGCAATGGCTTCTTCCCCTTTGGCCTCAGCCTCAGCCTTAACCTGACTCTCTTGGGCTTGTTTGGTAAGTTGCACTTCGATGGATTCATATTCTATTAAGGTAAGATTCACCGTCACCATATCCATGGAACTATCCGCTGCTTCCATGGACTTAATCAGGACCTGATGAATTCCACACGCTTCCGTGAGGGTAGAGGCAATATCAACCGCCTGGGGTTTGGCATCCTTGCTGCTTCGGAACAAGTTTTGAATGGTCTTGAACCTCTCCGGTGCTTTTTCTTTTATTTGGCCGTTTTCATACGTTGCCGGGATTTCTAAAGAAAGGGTGATTTCACTGTCTTCATACCCAATGGGCTGCTTTACTTTTCCGCTTCGGCCAGGGATCTCAATCTCATCGATCTTCATGGATTGCTTGATTTTCATGGCCTTGGGCGGCACCGGCAGAATAACGCCTCCCAATAAAACATCCATATAGGCGTTATTGCTTTGGATTGGTTTTAATTCTTCAAAGACACTCATGGGAGGGCCGTTTCTATTCTATCAGACTTTCCCGCCAATTCTTCAAAAACGTCCATGAGTTTGGATTTGAAATCATCAGGATCACCGTTTTTCACCTGGATGGTGATGCTGGAAACATGAATACTTCGGTCGATATGGGCCGTATGACTAGCCTGGTTTTGATTAAAGGTGTTTTTCGTAAATGAAGCCGTACTAAAGGGATTCTGTTTCGCCGGGATGACGGCTTCGCCTTTATGAATTACCGCCAGCATATCATTGGAAACATTGGCGGTTCCATTTTCCAGCTTGGGGATTTTGGATATCGCTGGAACTCCCACGATGCCGGTCACGGTATTTACCGCTTCCAGCATGCCATTAATCTTACTAATGAGCCAGTTGAAGCCGCTTAATAGGGTTGTTTTTATATTCAACCACATCGTCGAAATAATATTCCCAACGCCGGAGAATGCGGATGTAAAAAATGCCTTAACCCCGCTGAATACAGAGGTAATGAATTCCCATCCTTTTACAAAGGGGACCGTAAGAGAGTCAAAGATTGTACTGCTTATTGAAACGATTCCATCTGCCACCCAATTCATGCCATCCCAGATAAAAGAGAACACGTTTTTTACGATACTTCCCATGCCGGAAAACACGGCCTTGAGCAAAGTCCAGATGCCGGTGAAGGTGAGCGTAAAGCCGGTATAGATAAATCCAAGCACACCTTTTAATACATTCCAGAGTCCTGTAAAGGCCGTCTTTATCCCCGCCACCATGCCTTTGACCATCTCTTTGGCAGCCGATAAAGCGGATGAAAAATCCCCTCTAAAAATGCTTCCAATGATTCCAAATACACCGGTGAAAACACTTAAAAACGTTTGTAAGACTCCGGTGACGATCTGAAAAACACCGGTAAAACCGACTTTTAAAAAGGTAAACAGTGGCTGGATATAGGGTTTCATAGATGTAAAGATTCGCCTGATGATACCGACGATAAATCCTACGGCGTAAGCCACCACACCGGCAAAAGCCATGAGGGGAGACTTCATACCGGTGAAGGAGGAATTCCAGGAAGCATACCAGTCGGTGATTGAAGATTTTACCTTGACGATTGAGGACTGAATCAATACAGATACCGTCTTAAATACTCTCCCGATCCATTGAAAGAAGGGCTTTATGGCCGTCCAGGCGGCATCCACCGTATCCTTGAGTCCCAGAAAATTATGCTGCCAGGCTTGGTATAAAGCAGCAGCACCTAAAACGATCGCTCCGATCGGCCATAAGATACTCCAAATTGTTCCGGATAGAACGCCCAGCGCGGTGGATAGGGTCATGCTGGATACACTGGTTCCCATCATCGTTGCTGCCATGGACATCAGGGAGGTGGTCAGACCGGAGGTGGACGTCAGCATGAGTCCCAGCATGGAGGTGGTCAGAAATATGCCGCCCCCTAATATGGCCAGGACACCAACAAGAGCAGTGGTAATCAAAACCACTTTGGAAAGCACCGGATGGGCTTTTAAAAAACCCAAAAACTTATCCGACAGCATGGTAATGGTCTTCATTGCAGCCGTAGCGATGGGCATTAAGTGCTGGCCGATTTCCATGGTAACACCCGATAGGGCGGATTTCATTAAAAGCCACATTCCTTTTGGTGTTTTTCTCACCGCCTCTGCAAAACCGGATGTTGAAATGACACCTTCTTTGATGGCTTTATTTAAGGTCTGAAACTCTTCCACCGGGGCTTTTAGAAGCGGTGCCAAACCCTTAAGACCGATCGTCCCCACCAAATCCTTCAGCATCACCGCTTGCTTTTCATCGGAAAAACTCTTCATGGCCTTTTTCATATCCATTATCACGTCGATGAAATTCCGCTGCTTTCCTGTTGCTTCGTCATACACCTTGAATGTTTTGGAACCAAAGAGCTGATTGATCTTCTCCTGCTGCGTATAAATCTGGGTCATGGCGGTGGAAAGTCTGCGGGCACCGATACTGTTACCCTGTTGCCGGTTTGCCAGAATCCCCAATAACGTCAGTTGTGTTTCAATCGACTGGTTAAAGGCGGGAACCGAGGTATTGGCCATTTTTAACGCTTCGGTGAGTCCCTCCAGGGAAAAACCGGTTTTAGAAAGCACCGTAGAAAACATATCCGACACCTTATGAGATTCAGAAAGAGGACGGTTAAATGACCGCAAGGTGCCGATGAGCATTTGGGCGGACTCGCTCATTTCGATTTGGTGAGCCGAAGCAAAGCTCAAGACTTCTCCAAAGGCGCCGGCTTTGTTCCCCACCACCTCCATTCCAAAACCGAGCCGGACCAATTCTTCCTGCCCCTGGGCAATCTGCTGCGCCGTGAACAGGGTCTTAGCGCCCAACTCCAGTGCCACCTCACCCAGGACTTTCATCTCTTCCGCACCCACACCCGCCAATTTTCCGGTACGTGTGAGCTGAGTATTAAACTTGGAGGCCTGTACCACCGGACCGATAAAGGCCGTGGAAATCCCTACACCCACCCCCATGAGTTTGAGTCCTGCTGTGCGAAGATCCGTAAGCGCTCTTTTCATCTTCTGAACCTGGGCAGCGCCATCCCCCATGGAGGTTTTCAGGTTGGACGAACCGATGAGTTTGATGTTGATGGCCTGGGTAAATCCGCCGGCGAAGCTCATGACCTTGTTGTCCTCTTTGCTTCGTCGATTGCTTTTTTCTCCTGGGCACTAAGCCATTGACAGGAGGCATAAATCTCATACACTTTCGATAACGGTAAAGCATCTACCATTTCAAAGGTATAGGCTGGGAATTTCATACAGATAATCGCTCTCATCTTAAGATAGGAAGTCTTGTCAACTTCCTCTATGAGTTTCCCAACTGTTTCACCGTCGCCGCTTCACTATACCCCAAAGCTTCCTGAATTTTCTGGGCCAAGGTGATGATTTTACCCGGTGCCCATTGGCCGCTCGTGTTGTACTCAAAGTCCTGCTCATCTATTTTGGGATAAACCAGGAACGCCTTCACCAGTCCCGGCAGCATATCGGCATTGGGTTTATCGGTCCCAACAAAAGGGGCAAATTCACTCCAGGAACATTCCCGGGCAATATAGAGCTCCTCATCACCGGGGATTTCTATTTGAAAGAGTTTCTGGGGGTATTGGGTTCGTAATTCTTCAATGATTTTTTTCCGGTCCGCAGACATAATCTTCTCCTTCATTGTTCAATTTTCTTTTCCAGTCGATTCAAGACTTTTTCGATGTTTTTAAACCCGATGTCAATGATTTCACGAATGTTTTTCCATTTTTCTTCGTCCACACCCTGCAACCTTTCCAAACGGCTGATGCGTCCCTCCAGAACTTTTAAATCATACCGGAAAAGGGTTAAAAGCTTGATAAACCAACCCAAAGCGATCAGCATTACCGTTTGCAGTATGCCAAATCCCAATTGCCATATTTCCATATTAAAACAGTCCTTTCGCATCCAGTGCAAATCCGGATACCTTCATACCAATGGGTTCACCATCATCGGATATACCGCCTTCTTGATCGGTAAACTCACAACCGGTGAAGACCTTGCTTTTCCATGAGAGCTTCCCCGGATAGAACACCACAACGGTAGCATTGTGAACATCCAACAGATCATTCGCGATCAAATCTCCAATCTTAAACTGTTTGGTACCGGTTAAAATATTCTTCGCCGTCTCAAGGGCATTGACCAGCACTCCGGAAGCAATTTCCTTCACTTCAAAATCAATTTCATATTCCTTGTGAAAGGATCGGGTAACACCATGAGCTTTGGAATGCCCTGCGCCGGTTAACGGTGACTTTTCCTGTTTCACCTTCCAGTTAAAATTCTTAAGTGCCATGACTTTGATGCCGTTGACAAATAGAGATACCGAGTTTCCGGCGATGCCATCCACCAATCCCGATAATGCTTCAATGTCAGCCATTTGCTTTCCCTCCCGACTAATCCAGGGTTACTTTGGATAAAATGATTTCCATCGCCTTCATGGAGTTCACCGACAGATGCACAGTAACTTCTCCCAGCGCCCGCATGGTATCATCCGATTCGACCGTAATATCGTAGGTATCGATCTGACCGTTTTTCACCATTAGGTCTAAAGGCGTGCGCAGGTCCGCTTCCAAAAGGGTGAGTCCCTCACCGGCTGAATCATTGGGTTTTCCTACATGGGGGAAGGCGGCCAACCGGGTCTGTTTGCCGGCATAGTAAATGCTCCGGAGCTTCTCAATGCGGTTATAAGTATCTCCCGTCGGAGTCAGTGTCAAAGAATGTCCCACAATAAAACCCACTCCCGGCTCTAATCTTCCAAAATTGATTTTACTCTGGATGAGCTGTGTGATTTGGGCCGGGGTAAACTCCGGGAACAACCCTATGACGGTGGAAAGCTTCTCACCAATTAGTGATTTCTGAAACGGAATAGAGGCCATGATTCCGGATAGGGTCGCTGTTAAGCGGTTGGTGTACTCATTTCCGTCACTGTCCATAAACTTTCCTTCACCGGCGATCATGACCGCATTCCGGTTTAAAAAGGTGTCCGTCATGGCCATAACGGTATCCACATACGTCTGAATTTCACTGATCGTGGGTTTGTTCGGATCTATCGGGCTGAACCGCGGTGGATCCAAAAGGGCAAACCGTTCCGAAAGGTTCTCCCGAACCATATAATCGCAGTGGGTGGTAATGGCCGTCCACAGGGGTAGGGTGTCGGCGCCCACGCAATGGAGCCAGTTAATCTCCGGATGATTTTCAAAAACGGTAAGGGCGTCGATATAGTCGCCGTTGGTTAAGCTTTCACCATCGGTACCACCTGACATGAATGTCGGGGTCGTGGCTGCAGGTAGCGCTGTACCCACTGCTTCCGCGATCAGGAGGGATTGGTGGGCATTGATTCCGTCCACCAGGTCACTCACATTATCCCCATTGAAATTGAACTCTTCGTCCGTATGGGTGTTTAAAATCGTTACGGTAACCGACGCCCCCTCAACGACCACATCCACTTCAATCCCGTTGAAATAGGCACCAGGTTCTAAAGACGTAAGTTTTAATGCGGGTGAACCGCTGGTATCATTCAAGAGTATCTGAGCGGGGGTGGCCGGTCCTATCCGCTGAGCATAGATCAAGGATGCCCCGGCATTAAACGACTCTTCCAGCGCCTTAAGCAGCTCACCTGATTTAAAGATGGTTTTGGCTGTTTGTTTATCGCCCACCACATAGACCTGGCCGATTTCTCCACCACCGGCAGAGCCCATCTTTCCTTCAATATTGGGTAGGCTTGGCGGAACGACGACTTTACCCGAAAAATATTCTGTGTAGGAGTCGGGAATAATTCTAACCATTGTATTTTCCTTTCACCTCATCCCCAAGCCACCCGTCTACCATGGATTTGAATTCATCTTCCGTTAAGCGTGAAGTGTTTGTTAGGTCTTGAGCCACCTTAACCCCTTCCGCCACACTGGGTTTAAGCCCATGAGATTCAGCCCAATACTGAAACGTCATTTTTGTTTTTTTCTTGGCCATGATACCCTTCCTTTACAAATTGATTATTAAACGGTCCATGGGAATAGATTCAACCTGTTTGACCGCCGGTTTCACGATTCGAAACAAGTAAGAGATGGATTTCTGGTATACTACCGGAAGTTTATCGGTAATCGTTTGAATATCGGTTTCATTTTGGTACTCGGCGAAGGCGATCCTAACCGACCTGCCGGTCACCGGATCGTCCAGCGTTATTCCCCCTTGGCAAGTCAGCCTATTTAAAAGGTCGTCCGTCTGCCTTACCAGTTCACTTACAATGTCATTCCCGTTATTTATATCCGTGGAAACCGCTTTGAATGTGAACCGGATCGATCGCTCATGATGATAGATTTTGGTTTCATCGAAACTGGAATGAAAATCTCTGATCCCGGCTCCCAGATGCTCCCGTTTATTGGCCACCAAGGCAGTGAGCATATACGGATATTGGGGACTAATCTGAAAGGCCAGTTCATCTTTAAATACCATGAGACCCGGAATCCTTGCCGCCAGATACTCCGCCAATGTTCTTTGGATAATCATAGATTCTTAAGTCCCTTGATGATGCGATCCACCTTTTTTTGGATTAGGTTAGGTGCGAGGGATTTTCCGTGGATATAAGCCGGTTCCATATACGGTTTCGGCTTCGGTTCTACATAGAAGAATTCCATCCTGTTTTCTTTGTCGATCCCGTGACGAGTGAGCCAACCTCTAAATCCGGGTGTGGACTCAATATGCAGCCAGTGTCCTTTCGTACCAAACTCCACTGCTGCAGCGTATGACACGTTTGTTCCTATAATAACTTCTGTTTTAGAGATAGGGACAATGGTAATAGAATTCCACAGCTGTCCCTGATCAATAGCGCCATGCTCTTTTATTCTCTCCTTCGCGTGCCTATCTACCAACGTAGCAAGTTCCATCATACCGGCTTCCACCTCTTTCAGGACAAGTTCACTGACACCAGAGACAACCTTGCTCGCCTTTTCAATCGCCTTAAAGTCGATTCTCACGTCAATCATTCGTGTGCCTGCATCCCGAATCAGCTTTGGGAACTGTCATCCTTTTCAAGGTTTACCTCCAGATACGTAACCGCTCCAAAAGCATTCTGCGGATTAATGTGGCTTACCATATAGGATTGATTATCAATCTCCACCCTATCACCCTCAGCTATATCCGTTTCACCGCCACAGATAATCACCAGGTCAGCCCCCATCTCTGTAAGTGTTTTTGGTGAGAGTAGCTTTTGCTCCACCGGATATTCACCGACAATGGATTCATTTGTTTTATGTGAGCCTGCAAAGCTTCCTGTGTCCTCCTCCAGACTGCGATAAACCGTCATGGAGTTACCGAATGAGTTGATCACCTTCTCCACATCCGACTGCATCCGTCGTTTATCCCCTGGTTCAAGCATCGCTGGAGACCTCGTACACTTCCGGAATGGGGAATTTGCCCGGCGAAAGCAGGCTGGATTCATCGTCCAGATGGGGAGCCAGCCGTTTGATTAATCCCTGCAGTTTTTCAAGATAATCCTTATGCAGATCCGCCCAGAAAGAAGGCTGCTTGGTTTTATCCACGGCCTTATCACCGCTTTTAAACGAGAAGTTCTTGGCGGTCTTGGCCCGCATCATCTCCGCAATGAATACCAGCGACTGGGCGGTGAACAGTTCTAAAGAATTTTCCTGCAATACCGGTGTAATCTCATCTCCTTCAACTGCATAACTCATCCCTAGAATAGAATTCACTTTCTTAAGCGAGCGACGAATCGTGGATGCATACTGATCGGAGGACAAAAGCGGTTCGCTCTCGGTATCATCAATCTGCAGTTTTAGATCCGTTATGAGACTGGTTACCGTCATTTACCTTTAGTCTTCGGTTTGGGTTTAACAGCGGTTTCTTTTTGACTACTAACAACCTTCCCTTTATCTACTGCGGGCGGGCCGACGGTGGTATCTGACTTTTCAACTTTACCCTTATCTGGTTCCTGAGTTGTTGCCCGTACTTTATCGGCGGGCTTTTGATGACCGACTTCTTTGAGATATCCCTTTTTAATAAGTCCCATTACATCCTTCGGTACTGTTTCAAACTCAACCTCTTCACCCGGTTTTAAGTCAAAGCGCCCATCACCATCCATGAGCCGCACCGGTCTTGGATTTTTCAGCTTTATCATGACTATTATCCCAATATCTTGATTTTAACTGCCAGATCCGGACGCAGCACCCCAATGGCAATCTCCATCCAGATAAGCCATCCCACTTTAAAGCGCAGGGTCTGGCGAACCGTTTCACTCACCAGCTTCTGCCGGATGGCATATTTTCCCACTTCCTCATCAGGAAGGATCAGGATTTCACTCACATCGGCTGTGGCCGTCGTGATGATATTGGCCCCGCCGTATAACTTGATAACGCCCTTGGTTCTGAGCTCGTTTTTGGTTTGAGGGTCCAGATTCCAACTCCTTAAATCATTAAACCGGGCACCCCGCATCACCAGATTTTTTACCGACAATTCTTTGTCTTCGATAATGCTCATGGCTTGATTCAGGGTAGTTTCCGACAGGGTCGTACCGGTTTGTTCGATGGTGTTTTCCGCCGGGATCGCCGCGGACAGCGTCTTATAGGCATAGGTATCAATGGTTTTTCTGATTTCCTTTCCTGCTGACGATTGCAGATCCGTCAAGTCCCACACGTTTCCATTTCGCAAAGAAGACACATCGATCACTGGTGCGGAATGCACTCTGACAATGGGAAACTCCACTTCCTCTTTGGAAGGCTCCGAATGAATCGCTTCCCCATCCTGGCTGATCCAATAGGCCTTCACGCCCTTTCGTTTTACATACTTGGCCGGCTGACCTTTGGGTAACGTATGTTTGGTTAATAGCAGAGAGGTAATCTCCTTCCGCTCAATTTCCATCTCAATCGGAGGCAGAATCGCTTCCGCCAAAGCATGCAGTCCCTCCGGTGTCTCCAGAGCCTGGCTCATAAGCTCCGCCATCGCCTGCATGTATTCATCCGTCATTACATTGGGTTGTACATGTTCCATATTTTTATCTCCCTAAACCAAGAGTTTGAATTTCAGGGTGGTTCCGGTCACCGAAATAGCAACCGCAACCGTTACTTCGGTAGAAGTCGTGCCCTTTTTTTGCAGTCCTGCCGTGGTTACATTTACTTCCAGCTCATCTCCAGGTACAATGCCGGCATCGAATAACTCCGTTTCATAGATGCCGCCGCGGGTATATACCGTCACGTATTCACCGGATTTGGCGTCTCTGAACACCACCCCGAAGGGGATATCTCCGGCTACAGACACTTTTCCAAACAGATCTCCGCCGGTCAGCTTAACAAACTGTCCGCTTAATAGATCTTCCGAAGCAATCCCGGCTCCGTAAGCCAAACCCGGATGTTGCGCGCTTAATGACATTTTTCTTTCCTCCTAATTAGCAATTCGTGATTTGTAGGCTTCCATAAAGCCCTTGGAAAGCTCATCTTTAAGCGTAATATCCGCATCATCCACGGGTTCAGGTTTCACACCGGCATCCGCTCTCATCGCGGCCTTTGAACTCTTTTCCTTATTTTCATCCCCGTCACCTTTTTTTGAATCCGATTGAAGTTGAGCAATGGATGTAATGGTTTCCTCAACAGCTTTTATGGCATCTTCACTCATTTCGGTTAGACGGTTCAATTCCTTCTTCCTGTCTTCTTCAGATTCAAACTTTCGTCCCAGTTCTTCCCAGCGATTCAACAAGGTTTTCGCTTTTGCTTTTTGGGCTTGGGCTTTTTTCTCAGCTTCCAGCGTTTCGATCTGCTTGTTGGCTTTCTCTAACTCTTTCGTAAGCTTCCCCACTTCCTCTTCCAGTTCCTTGATGCGATCATCTTTCTGATCCGCTTTAGCCTGGAGTTCATTTATCTTGGCTTCCAGATCATTCGAGTTTTTATCCGGATCTGGAGTCTTTTCTTTTTCTGACATGTGGCTGTCCTCCGTATTATTGATTTCTGCATACTTTGCCATCATCGATGGAGCTTGCGTTGCGACGGTTAATATTTTTGCGTTTTCATCCGCTCCGGCGCGATCCAAGAGTCCCAACCCCGTAAACGTGATGTTGTGCAGTATTTCATAAACCTTTTTACCCTGGTACTCTTGGCCTTTGTATTTCTTTAAATGAATACAGTCATCCCCCCGGGATTTGACTCTTTTATGACAGATAGAGCATTCCCCTTCTTCATAATCACATTCCATCGACACCTGCTTGATGATGCCTTTTTTTAGGAGTTTATAAGCAAGCTGGGCATGGGGATTATCCTGAACATAAAGCTCTCCCACACATTCCACGACACCGCCGCTATCTTCCTTGTATTCCGATGAAATGACACCGCCTACAATGTCAGTAATATCCTGTGAATGTTTTAGATCGATCTTCTTTTCAACAACGGTGTTATGTTTGGATTTGAGCTCACTTGCAAGAAAATGATCACCATTGGCATTGGTACCGGCATGGGTCAGAATAAAAGTAAATTGCGGATCACCCTCCTTCGCTTTTGAATTTAAATGGGCATCACAAGTAAGTGATGCGTGTCTGTTTCTCTCTGCCTTAGTCTTGACCGGTTTTGAAGCGGTAAATAATAGTTCCCTGGCGTACTTTCCGCCTGCCTTGGAATCTTTCCGCCCAAAGCGGTATTCCACTTCGATTTCTTTGACGGTAGAGTGCTGATAAGCGTCCTTTAGAAATGATTTAATCTCACTCTTGGTTGGATATGCTTTATCCCGGTATGAGATCAACAGATGCGGATACTGCTTTTGAGCTAATGCGATTAAATCTTTAAACTGCTCCGGATATGTGTTTTTGGAATACTTAGTAGTGGACTTATAATTTCTAAAGACATTGTCCTGAATCTCTTTTCCCTTCCACATGGTCATCAAACCTTCCACGAAATGCATAGCATTCTCGTAATCATTGGCTTCAAACTCTGTCACATAAGGCGGGTCGAAATAAGCCAGATCTGCTTTGACTTTAGGGATTAAGGCCCAGGTATCAGATGAATAAACTTTATTCTCCTGACCGTTATCGAAGACAAGTGAATTGAATTTTCTTACGTAATAGCGGAAGGTGTGTTCAAATTGTTTTACCGAGAGATTACCAAGAGAAGACCGGCCAAAGCGGTCATCCCTGGCTTTGTTTTCTGTAATGGATGTTTTAAGTCCCTTTTTACTGCGTTTAAACTCACCGAACAGCGCTTTGGCTTTAACCGTGGCGCCCAGGGCAGACAATGCCAGGTCTTTTTTATAGCCTTTCAGGTTCTGAATATTTGCCCAGATATTATCCAGCCACTCTAAAATGGGTTTGGTGTAATAATATCCATGGAAAGTTTTTACTACAAAGTCCCCTGCTTTATTGTTTTCATTTAAGAGATTTTCTATCGTCTCATCTGTGAGTGTTACAGAACTATTCTCAATAACAGCTCTGGCAATATGGGTTGGAAAATCAAGACTGTCATTGGTAATAACCTTAAAGCCTTTCTGTTTGAAAAAATAAGCTACATTCGCTCCGCCGCAGAATGCATCGAAGAATACCTTGCCTTTTGGATTATCTCTTAAGTTTTTTGGAACAGACCGCCATATCCAATCCAGCACAAAGTATTTACTGCCCATGTATCCGGAGACCCGGGTTTTATCTTCTGTATGTTTATTCTCATATCCAGAACGACGAGTTGCCAGAGCAAAAAGGAAGTCTTCTTCAATTGGAACCTGAACATTACTTTCTTCCTCATCCGGTACCTGAACTTGTCGAAGGTCTGCCTTAGCCTTTTTCAAAAATCCCCTGGGACCGCAGACAAAGATGTGTTCTTTAGCATCACTGTTTTCTCCATGAGATGCCGATAAAGAATAATGATGATCCCTGCTTTTCATCCGTGAGTCTTTATGTAAATCATCAATTATTACTTTAATCTGCCGCTCGGATGGATAGGCATTATCTCTATACGAAATAATCCAATATTTGATATGCTTGGATGCCGTCAGATAGTTCTTAAAAAACTCCTTCGCTGTCTTTTCGGTAACTGTTTTGGATGAAATATCGTAGGTTTTTGTCTTGGAATCTTGTTTGATTTCCTTGCCTTTCCACATGGTCATGAGACCTTCCACAAAATGGTAGGCAGTCTCATAATTGGTGGTGGAAAAATGGGTGGCGTAAGGTGGGTCGAAATAAGCCAGGTCAGCTTTTACCTTTGGAGCGATATCTAATATCTCACCGTTGTAAGCTTTGTTTTCCTGACCGTTATCAAAGACCAGGTCGCTGATGCGTATTAAATTGGATTTATAGAGTTCAAGAAACTGACTTTTGGTAAACCTGCGTTTTCCATGCATGGTAGTGGATGAGAAATGCCCAAAACCGCCTTTACCCGAAATACAGGTTTTGCCCAGTGCAAAAAGGGCGATGTCTTTTTTATACCCTTTTAAAGAATCAATCCCGGCTCTCAACCCGTCTAAGATGTTTAAAACATCACCCGTAAAAAAAGTGTTCTTGAAATTTCTGGATATGAAATCACCGGCATTGGGTTTGGGGAGGATTAGTTTCTCAATCTCATCATCAGAGAGTTTTACGGAATTGTTTTCAATAATGGCGCGGGAGATATGGTAGGAATATTTTAGGATGTCATTAGTAAAAACCTTAAGCCCCTTACGTTTATACATATACCCCACCACATTGGAACCGCTAAAACCATCAAAGACGGTTTTGACATCTTCCGGAGTATTCTGCCAGATCCAATCCAAAAGCTTCTGCTTGGATCCGATATAGTTGGTGATATACTTGGGGAGTTGAGACGCTTCCGGAATATCGGCATCTTTTTGCGATGCGTTGGATTCCAGAACCTCGTCGGGGATGAAATCCGCAGCAAGAAAAGTTGCAATGTCGATATCGGAAGTATTTTGCAAATCCGGTTCATTCCTTTATTACCGGTTTTGCGGGGGCCAGGTCAGGCTTAACGGTGGGTCATAAAAACAAAAATCCCGCCGGGTTTAACTTCTGATCAAACACCGACGGGTAAAAACTTGTCCCGCTCTGTCGCTTTTCCCCACAAAACAGGGAAAAGGCTAATCAATTCACACATGTAAATTAGAAATTTTTCGTACACCCCACAATTATTTACTTGGATTATCATATGACGTAACTTCTTCGTGTTATGTCAATCTATTGTCTTTATTAAAATGAAATATGATATTAAACTACCTATGGCTGTCGACATAGGAAGCCAAAAATCTTACCACATTTCCGAAAGAATCCCATCGGGCATCCAACTGGTATGCCCTTATTGTGCAAATAAAGTAATTCCCAGGAAAGGGCAAATTAGAAGACATCATTTTTCACATAAAATAGAGACGAATTGCAATCCGGGAATTGAAACATTACTACATGATGGTGCTAAACATTTTATCTATAATTCCTTAATAAAGGAAAGACCTTTTACTCTGATTTTGGATATTGCTTCCATTAAAGACAAACGAATAAAAAAAATTTTACGATCACTTGGGATTAGTACAATTGGTATCAAATCCTATGAAATTATTAAAGATAAATATAACCAACATTTTTTAGAAAAATTTATTCATAACGTAAAACCTGATGTACTTTCATCAAACTCACGTATTGATAGTAAATATTTTGCATGGGAGGTTTTTGTCACACATGAAATAGAGGAACGAAAAGCTGAATTGTTCGCACGGTATAATATACCATTTGTAGAAGTAAAACCAATTGAGGACGGTAAAAAAGACTACATTTTTCATATTACTAATTATGGGAATATTCATTTTCTCTCAAGCAAAAATATTCAATACCTGGGAAAAAACCAACGCGCCAAAACCAGTGAGATACATGATTCTACATTAACAAAAGACCAAGTCAGTAAAATGGTTGATTCTTCTTTATCATTGGCAGGGGTTACTTTCCCGATATATGAGCGAAATAAACCTGAAGACTTTCTTGGAGATAAACTAGCACCATTTTTTACTATTGATTTTTCTGACAATATTGTGGAAAAGTTAGACCAAGCTTTGTTAAATAGCCCCATGGTATACCATGACTGTCATAAGATTGATTTTCATTCTTATACATTTAATAATGCCAAAGAATACAATATTAAACTGAACAATAAATATCAGTTTAACTCCCCAAGAGGTATGTTAGGCAATATTTACGAAACCCTATATGAATCAGGATTAGGAAAAGGTATAACCAATAATGATGGACAAATAATTGGTGTGCAAATTCATTATCCGGACTTGAAAACATATAATGTCATAAAAAAGACTATTATCCTATCAAATGAAAAACCTGATTCTGTTAGTGTTCCTCTAGAGTTTGCAACGGGGAAAAAATCAAATCATGGGATACCCTATCTAACTATTTCATCTGAATATGACACACAAGAGAGGTTTGTAAAATCTCCAATCGCCCAACTCATGAATATTTTAAAATTTTTTGATGAAAACTTTAAATTGAAATTTTCTACAAGAAAAAATAAAAAAGGGTACCCAGTAGTTACAAATCTTAAAGTAATAGGACTAACAAATGAACACGGTTTGGAAGAAGTTTTTTCTAAATATCGCATCCCTATTATTTTAAAAAATATAAAAACATCACTTCAAAAAATCATGACAGACTAGACGAAAATCTTCTCAATTTTCCCCATCATCCCCTCATAAGGACTTAACTGCAGCTGCCAGTATTCCAAGAAGTCGTCGGGCAAGGGAAAAGCATCTGCTTCCACCAGGCGGTTGATGATCCAGTTGGCTTCTTCCTGCTCTTCCGGATAGTTATCATCGATTTCAATTTCTAAACTCATCCGGTCAGCCGGGAGTGTCCAGATTCCAATTTCTTTATACTCTTCGCCCACGAGTTTGTATTGCTTCATCCTGAACACTTTACTTTTCATTCAGCCAACCCTTTCGAATAATAGAGTCCACAAACTCTTCTCTGACCTGGCGTTTAGCCAGTTTTAATCTCTTTGGATTCGCTTTTTTAAACGCATTCCATTCTTTCACCATTTCAGCATCCCGCTCATTGATTTCAACTTCAATGGTGGATAAGATGAGATCATACTGCCCCCGATGATCCCCGGTACCAATAAACTCTAATCCACCCGGCACATCTTTAATCGATGAAAAACAGGCCGCGTGGTTTACCTGCCACCCGCTTTCTAAAAACCAGAACGGCGACCAGTATCCATAATACTCATAGGATTTTAATTGACCTTTTCTGTCAACTATGGGAACGACTTCCACAATTTCAAAACTGTCCAGTACACTCGATAATAAATAATTGTCATCTTTAAAGGGTGGAGTATCATGGTCATAAACAGACAGTTTCCCGCCTATAGGCGCATCTTTAAAATCCCGCCATCCATTAATTAAGTATTCACTTTCAGGGTCCATTTTCCCCATACGACTGGAGTCCATAAATTTCTGAATCAACCCATTGACTCTTTTTTTCTCTTTTTCGATTTGTTGTTTTAAATCCATCACTTCTTGCCCATAACCAAAATTACATCTTCTATATTACGACCGTCGGGAAGTTTTTTAATCCCGTGTTTGTGAAATACATCAACTAGTCTCTGTTTATTCTCCCTGCTATAAACATTAATACGGTCAATATTATCCAGCAGGGTTACAGAGTTTTTAAAGATCGTTTCATCGCTTCTGTATCGATTGGCGATCGTTTTATAGGTACTTAACGTTGAATACCGGTTCTTTCTTACCGTACTCCCGGTAACGCGACCGAATTTATCTCCATCATAAGTGATAGCGTCCAGCCGGCGGATCATATTCTTTTTAAAATAAAATCCCACTTCACCAGGTTCACTGCTTTTGGGCAGCTTTCGAAGCCGGGTGAAAAAGTAGGATGCTCCACCGCTGCCCATATCATCTACAGGGCTCATACCACCTACAGGAAGGCCAAGCCTTATTTTTTCCACAGTAGAAACCATGGCACCATTGTTAGTAAGAATATTATCGATTGTTTTAATCAGATCCCTTCCACCCGTCATCTTGTGATAAAGCCCGTATTCTTTTAGCTCTCTTTCAAGTTCCTGCTTACCTACGTCAAAACGGTAGGTGTTTTTATAACCGGCTGTTTCACTGAACACCTTCTTACGCATTGCATTTGAACTTAAAGAATACTCACCATAAGGATTGTACTCCGGCAGTTTGGTAATATCATTAACTCCTAATTTAGCTGCCCAATATTGTCTTAAGGCTTTTATCCGCTGTTCTTTGGTGGCTTTGTGATTGTCCAATTTCTTGATAAGTTTTTTATACCCTGGTTCTGCATCTTCTTTTATTAAGTACGCCTGTTTATACAGATAGACAAGTTCCTGATCTTCCGAAGATGCCAGCCTGCCGTCCAGTCCCAGATCATTTAATTTATCAATGAGTCTTGCAATAGTTTTACTGTCAGCATGTCCCGTTATTTTTAATTCCAGCTCACCCTGATGAGCATAATAGTTTTTATCCGACCAGGGTTTATAGACTGCTTCCACACCGTCACTTAAGTCAATCCGATACTCCAGTCCTTCTTTTGCATAATCTCTGCGTAAGACTTTCCTTAAATCATCATCCCTGGTTTTCTCAATGATAATCTCACCATTTTTGTTTTGCTTATGCTCATACAAAACTTTCTGTTTCCTAAAGGGAAGAGTCTCTTTCTTTTTATTTATTGGCACGTCAGTCTTACGGAGATACTGGGTGAAGCGCCCCTCAAATTTCTTATTCTCTTTCACTCCTTTTAAAACCTTATTCACCGCTGTTAAATAATGTTTAGCCATGTGAGACACTTCTGGATCAGATGATTTCTTTAACTGGCGAAGTTCTATTTGATAGCGGCGAACAATTTTGAGCGTTTCTTTGTTATAAGCAAAATCACCACCCTTAATATGGTGGTTCAAGGTTTTTACTCCGGCCAGAATATCGTTGTAAAATGTGTCCTGTTTTAACGGCTGCCCTTTGATCTCTGTCAGGATATCTGATGAGTCATCCAACAGCGATAATAATTTCATCTCAGACTCAGGTCTGATTTTCATTCTTAAGTTTACCTGTGTCTTGCTTGTCCCTTTTATTTTCTCTACATAAATTAGTCCGTTCAAGTCTTCAATGTCATCGCTGTCCAGTGAAAGGGATTTCCCCTGCCAGCCCGCTTTCACTGCATCTTCCACAATCTCTTCCGCTTCTTTGGTGAGTTTAACGGTCTTTGATTTTTCAGCAGCTTTGAACTTGAATATTGTTTTCCTGCCGTTTCTTTTGGATAAAACTTTGGAATAGAACTCTTCAAAATCCTCACGGATATGGTTTTTACGATGCAGTGCCTGCTCATAAAATGCTTTCAGGTTTGCTGTATTTTTCCCGAACCGTCCTTCAGCGTATGGTTTTAATGTGCCTATAAACTCATCATCCGTGATTTTCTCAACCTGTTTGATATAATGAAGGGATGCATTTAAATCCACATCCAGCTCTTTATTCTGGAATGCTCGAAAGATCGTATTATAAATCGGTTCTTTTTCTCCCCAGCGTTGATTTGGCCAGTAATCAATATCCAGCTTATCCTGTCCTATAAATTTGTATAATTGCCCCTTGTCAATCCCGAAAACCTGACCGTCTTTGTGCCGGATAAACTGTTTACCGTGGGAGTCGTGATTGCTTATCAGCCAGTCGATCACATGCTCTCTTTGAAGTTGTTCTATTTCATCTTTAGTAAGACTTGTGACAGGTGTATTTCTAAAGTCAAAATCATCCTTTAGACCTGTTTTCCATTTTTGGATTGAACCTTTCATCTTCCCCTGTCCAGGAACGTGTAAATCAACAACTCGAACTTCCACAACCTGGTTGTCTATAAGTCTTCCTATCCGGTAGGCGACTTCATCACCATGTGCACGAAAGGATTCACTCACCGGTTTAAAGAGCCACTTGTCGCCCTTTTTATCAGTAAAGAAATATTTGGTATGGGCGCCATCAATATCAGCCTTGCCCTGAAATTTGAATGAATTGGTTTTCTCGAAAACTATCCAATCGCTGTCTACTTTATTCCAGCCGATTGGTTTGGATTCTGTATTGGGGATTTCAACCTTTAAGATTTTCTTTTTAAGGGTTGGTGAGCTTGTCCCACCACCATGCTTTAGATTCCATTTCTCCCATTTGGCAAGGACACTTTCCATCGCTGCTTCTTTGCTGGCGGTATCCTTGGCAGTAAGCAGGGTAATCATCTCATCTTTGTTCATCCATTGCCATTTTGGAAGCTTCACGGTCTTGACAATGGTTTTAAGCTGTAAGGAATTCAGGGAATGGATGTGGGCATCCCAGGTGTTAAAAGCAGAATCCAGTTTGGCGATATAAGCGCTCATATCCTCCGGCAGGAGGACTTTGTTGTTTTTGGCT
>CAZHTM010000024.1:20101-34018 GCA_964535735.1 uncultured bacterium | reverse complement strand
CTATACTCTGCCCGGGGCAGAGTATCCGATTGCTATGGATGTAAAAGGGAACCTGGTGATTGTTATTTCAGAAGATACGCACTTTAATATTCTTGGGTTTATTATTCGGAGATAAATTAGTTAAATAGGAGAATAATCGTGAGATATTGCATTAAAGTGTGGGTTATCAATTTGTTTTATTGACAATTTCCCCCTCGTTCCCTGGCTCGGCCTTGGAATGAAGAAGTCGAAAGTCAAAAGAGATTTAGGATTGATCATTGATGATGATCGATTCAACTTTTCTCCTTTTAACTTTTAACTTTTCCCTCTGTTTCCGGTCTCCGGTTTAATAATACCCACCGGATTAATAACAATTACCGCTTTCTCGTTCGTAAAATTCGCGGTTACTTTTTTTCCTCCCCGTTCCGGTCAAACACCTGCCTGAAAAACAGCAAATGATAGTCCAGAGCATGCGTCCAATAACCCCAGGAATGGCCGCCGGGCCGTTCAATGTATTCATGGGGAATTTCCCGATCCAGGAGAAGGTTATGGAGGGTGCGGTTCACTCCAATGAAAAAATCATCCACACCGCAATCGATGAACAAAGCGATGGAGTCGGTTTGAATCTGATCCACCATTCCCACCACCGAATGAGTCTCCCAGCGTTCTGGATAGTCCTCGAAGCTTCCCAATTTATCGGCAATTTCCCACCGTTTGGTCGAATACCGTAGATCCACGCCCCCGCTCATACTTCCGGCTGCACCGAAAACATCCGGATGCCGGATCGCCAAATACAGGGCGCCATGGCCGCCCATGCTCAGTCCAGTTATGGCCCGAAATTTTCGGGTATCCATGGTACGATAATAAGTATCCACCCAAACGACCAGATCACTGACAATCCAACTTTCGTATTGACTGGTAGGGTCAATGGGTGAATCCAGATACCAGCTATTATAGCCTCCTTCCGGACAGACAATAATGATCCCATAGCGATCACTGGCTGCCGGAAGATCGGCTTTTTCGGACCAGTTCCGATAATCTCCACTGTATCCATGCAGGAGATACACTACGGGATACGGGGTCTGTCCCTGGTCATAATCCTCCGGTGTAACCAGAATGGCGGACATGGGTCTACCCATAGCTTTTGATTCGACCTGGACAACATCCAAATGCCCTCCCCACACCTGGGTGAGGAACAGTAGTAATATCAATCGTTGAACCATCTTATCTCCAAAATCTGTAAAGAAATTACAATCAATCTTTAGATAACATACTCAATGTGATTAAGTTATTTCCTTAAATTTCTTTAATAAACCAGGAAATTACTTTAATGACAGATCAACTCTTTACGGTGATGATTCATGTCCCGGAGGTGGGTACTCCTGCCGCGGCGCGATTTGATGAAACGCTGGAATCAGTGTTCTCTCAATCCCTTCCTTCTTCTCAGGTTATTGGGCTGGTTACCAAGAATCCGGTTACAATTCCGGAAAGCTTTCAGAACCGTCTTACGCTAATTCCTCCCGAAGTAACCTTTTCCAGTCAACTTCTCACCGGATTCCATACATCCACCTCTCCATTTCTAGTCTACGTTCATAATCAACAGCAACCGGTCATTTTAAAAAAATCAGCGCTGGATATCCTTCTGTTCACGTTCACACGCCATCCGGACGCCGCCCTCATTTACAGCGATTATGAACTAGTCAGTGGCGATTCCGTGGATGAAATACGGCTTTTGGATTCCCATGAAGGTCGCGTACGGGACAACCAGGACGTAGGGTATCTCTATGCCTTGGAAGCCACCAAACTTCATTTGGCCGGGTATAACGATGCCACGGTACTTTATCACCCCCTTTACGATTTACGCCTTCGGATGATGGAAGTGGGAGAAGTGATTCATCTTTCAAATAAAATTCGTGGAAGCCTTTATCAGGTGGAAGCTCCCCATCAAGAGACTAACGTCTTTGATTACCTTTTGGCGAGTAAAGAATCACAATTGGAGGCAGAAGCCATTCTTTCCGCCCATTTACGGCGTATTCAGGCCTATTTGAATCCAAACCAATTCTATCAGCGCCGTCCGAAATCAGAAACACCCCCTGAACTAGCTGCAACGGTTATTATCCCTGTGTATCAACGGCCGGAGTTTATCGGAACAGCATTAGAAAGTGTTTTGGCCCAAACCGTTCGCAATATTGAAGTGATCGTTGTGGTAAATGGCGGTGAGGATGATCCCACCATTCCCGTGGTCCAGTCCTATCAAAAGGGTGGCGATCATTACCAGGAGTCTAATCCGGAAGTTCAACTGCTTGTCACCGATATCAACAATATTGGTTTCTGCCTGAACTTGGGTGTTCAGGCCGCCCGTGGTGAATATTACGTACAACTGGATTCCGATGATCGCTTAAAACCGGATGCGGTGGAAAAAATCATCGCCAAATTTGATGAGAATCCAGAAATCGGAATGGTTATCGGATCATATGAAGTTTGGGAAAAATTGGATTCTGGAGAAATCGTGCGGGTGAAAGAAATTCCGGTGGTCACCCATGATGAATGGACAGACGACAATGGACGAAACAACCTCCTTCGCATCAATGGTGCCGGAGCACCGCGATCACTACCGATTCACCTGATTAAGATGATGGGATATTTTGGCATGAACGATGATCCCTTCGCACGGAACTACGGTGAAGATTACGACATGGTTTTACGGGTCAGTGAACGCTATCGCATCGGCCGAATCTATGATCCCATCTACGAAGTGATCCGCCACGCAGGCGGCACCGATCACAGCATTGATCAGGCTACGGTGGATTTAAATGACGAAGCAAAAGACCGGATGCGCCGTGAAGCCATTCAACGGCGTCAAAAAATGAATCACCGTTTTTTATGAGTTCTCCCCTCTGCATCGGTTTGGACGGTGGCGCTACGAAAATCAGTGGCGCACTTCTGGAGAGGGATGCAAAGACTGGCCAGTTCCGGTTGGTATCTGATCCAGTGGAAATTCCTTTGACCCAGTCGCCCCATTATACTTCAGATTTCCAACCCGTGGACATCACCACTCAGCTGCGGGAGATGGAAACAGGCGAAATACATCCAACTGATGAGGAACGCACCCAAAGCAAAGCATTTGTGGACACCACCGTCAAGGTTATCCAGGCATGTGTACCAAAAGCTACCACTCAACCGATCTTAATTGGCATGGGATTGCCGGGATTAAAAACTCCGGATGGACGGGGAATTGCGGCCATGGCTAACGGACCCCGTATGCCTGAATTTGCCCAACGTCTGGAAGAACGGTGTGAACAGGTCGGACTGTTGGGTATACAGCCCTTGCATCGTCTGGGAAGTGACGCCGATTTTTGTGGGCTGGGAGAAGAATATGCCCAGGATGGTTCCTTTGCACCGGTCGCCAATGCATATTATCTGGGAGGCGGAACCGGAGCCGCCGATGCCCTGAAATTAAACGGTCAGCTTCTTCCCCTGGATAAAACACGCGACTGGCTAGCGAAAACCTGGGAATTAAAGAGCGCTGATGACCTTTCTATGGAGCGATTTGCTTCCGCTGGGGGTATACAAACCATCTATGCCCGGGTATCCGGGGTAGATGTTTCTGAGGTCGTGCGAGAGAAAATTTATCCGGACGTTATTCTGGATCGCGCCCTCCAAGGAGAGTCGACAGCGGCCGAAACGCTTAAAATAGTAACTAATGGATTGGCCGATCTCCTGAGTGAACGCATGGAAACACTATATCAAGGCTGGCAAAACCGGTTTGCTTTTGTCAATCCTAATCGGAAACCCCTCACTTCAACTCACCCCTATCAGGGAACTTTGCTGGATCGGATTATCATTGGCCAACGATTGGGGGATTTGTTACGCCGTTCCCAATCCACACCCTTTCTATGGAAGCCGCTCCTTTCCCGACTGGAATCCTTTTGTCAAGATCACCTGGATGCTCAGGCCCAAGCCCATTATCTCGATTCATCGGGATTCCGTACGGACCGGATTACCCTATCCGTCTTGCGGTCAGCACCGGTTCTCGGCGCCGGTATCGATGCGTGGTTAAACGCCCATCCCGAGGTTCATGCTTAAACCGGGAACTATCCCTGATCAGGAACCCACAATACGGGTCGGTTTAATTCTTCCTGAAGATCGCCAAACCCATTTACACCTGTCGTTGCCACACCCTGAAGAGTATATCCTTTCAGGACATCCCCACTATTCGCTGAAATCAGAATTATCAATAACCACGGAGAAGGACCTGCTAATCGTTGATGGTCGGAAACTCCCGGAAATTCATCTTCAGCATCGGGTCGCCTCGGATGATATTCACCGGTTGATTACCCTAGATCCAGTCATTGCCGGACGAGGATTTCATTGGGAAAAACATATCGCGGTGACGGTTGCGGGAGATTTGATAATTCGCAACCACCAAGGTATTCTGGTGGTGATAAATGAATTGCCGGTTGAAGACTATCTCATGAGTGTAGCCACCTCTGAAATGGGAGCCGATTGTCCATCAGCCCTCATTGAAGCCCAGACCATCGTAGCCCGATCCTGGTTACTGGCAGCCGTTGAACAAAAACATCGGGCACTGGGAATGGATGTGTGTAACGATGACTGCTGTCAGCGCTATCAGGGAGCAGCACAAATTACAGCGCACAGTCGTCGAGGCGTTGCCGCGACTCGCGGCCAGCTCTTAGTGGTGGATGGGGAAATTTGCGATGCCAGGTATTCCAAATCCTGTGGTGGCATGACCGAACGATTTGAACATATTTGGCCCGGACCAGCCCAGTCCTGTTTTAAAGTTTTTTCCGACACGCCACCTGAAAACAAGGTTACCATGGATTTATCCTCAGACAGAGCGTTTGAATCCTGGCTCACCCACCCACCCCACTCCTATTGCAGTCCCGCTTTTATCCCTGAAACCAAATTAACCCATTACCTGGGACACGTGGATGAACAAGGCTCGTATTTCCGATGGGTGGTTAAGTATTCGCAAACTGACATTACTAATCTGCTCAACACCAAACTGAATCTGAATGCCACCCAAGTTCTTAAATTGTCTCCAGAAAACCGGGGCGGGTCCGGTCGTCTCAATCGACTTACCATCCATTACAAGACGGGAGATCAAATCCGTACCCAAACTCTAATGTCAGAGTATGAAATCCGGCGGGTTCTCCACCAAGGATTTTTGTACAGCTCCGCCTTTCTGGTTGAATCTGGATCGGAAACACCACCCGATTCGTTCACCCTGAAGGGAGCCGGCTGGGGACACGGTGTGGGGTTATGTCAAATAGGCGCGCTGGGTATGGCACTAGCTGGATTAGACGCTCGAACAATCGTAGAGCATTATTACCCCGGCGCTCAACTCACCACCAAATATTCATAAAGGAGAATGAATGAAATCTGATTCTGCATCCCGGTCACCCTGGTTTTGGGTACCTTCGCTTTATTTTGCGGAAGGTATTCCCTATGTCATTGTCATGCTCATTTCGGTGGTGTTTTATAAGCGGATGGGGATTTCAAATGCCGATATTGCCTTATACACCAGTTGGCTGTATCTCCCCTGGGTTCTAAAACCCCTCTGGAGTCCCGTCGTGGACATCCTCCGAACGAAACGGTTCTGGATCATCACCACCCAATTGCTCATCGGAGCGGGACTGGGAGGATTAGTCCTGGTAATACCTGTTCCCCGATTTTTCCAATTCACCCTGGGATTTTTCTGGCTGCTGGCATTCAGTTCCGCCACTCATGATATTGCCGCTGATGGCTTTTACATGCTGGGTCTTAACCAGAACAAACAGGCCTGGTTCGTGGGGATTCGATCCACCTTTTACCGCCTGGCTATGATTGCCGGTCAGGGATTATTAATCATTTTTGCGGGTTATCTGGAAAGCTCCACCGGATTGCCGTCTGTGGGACTCACAGTAATCAGTCAACCGGAGAGCATACCCACAGCAGGAGCACCAAAAGCCCATCCTGAATTTTCGGATCAGGACCTGCGGATCGTCCTGGAGCCACCTCAATTAACGATCCCCATTATTCCCCGGTCAAATACCTATGTGGATTCGATTAGGTCTCTGGTCAAGGCGCAAAACGGAGAACAAATGATCGCCGGGGTGTTTTCCTCTCAACAGCCTGTATCAACCCATCAAAACATGTGGACGCGGTGGGTATCCTCTCCCTTGGAACAAATGCTCAGACGTTGGTTCCGGAGCGATCAACAGGTGAATGTATCTCGAATGCAGGGAAATGTGGGCATTGTGCGTTTGAGCCTATCTGCGCCACCACCTCCCGGTGAAAAGGTCGTGGTCAACTTCGGTCGCACCGGCGGCGATAAAAGCATCACTCTCCTGGAAGGGGGCCGCAGTGAATTCACTGCCGAGAATTGGAATCAACCGATCCTGGCTCTGATCCAGATTGATCCCAAATTGAAAACCAGTGTTTCAGCACACTTTGAAGCCCGGGCTGGGAATATTACCCTGGCCTGGATGATCACCTTTGGCATCCTGGCCGTTTTATTCCTTCTCTTTTTCTTGTATCACCGGTTTATTCTCCCTTATCCGGATGACGATCATGACAATGCGTCTATATCCTGGGGACAGTTTTTTAAAAACTTCGGGGCGGTGTTTGCAGAATATTTTACTAAAGAACGTATTCTCGTCTCGATCCTGTTTATTCTTCTTTACCGCTTTGGAGAGGCCCAGTTAGTCAAAGTGGCGCCCCTGTTCATGCTGGACGTGCAGGAGGCGGGAGGTATGGCTCTCACGACCGGACAATACGGATTTGTCTACGGGACCGTTGGAATGATTATGCTAACTCTGGGCGGCATCATCGGCGGGATTGTATCGGCCCGACAGGGTCTAAAATATTGGATCTGGTGGATGGCTATCGCCATGAATGTGCCCAACGCCGTCTATGTGTACTTGTCCAGCGCTTTGCCTGATAGTTTCTGGATCATTAATGCCTGCGTCGGCCTGGAGCAGTTTGGCTATGGATTTGGATTTACTGCCTATATGCTATACATGATATCCGTGGCGGAAGGCGAAAATAAAACAGCTCACTATGCCATCTGTACCGGTTTTATGGCATTGGGTATGATGATTCCGGGAATGTTCAGCGGGTGGCTCCAGGAAATCATTGGTTATCACCGTTTCTTTGTTTGGGTACTCATTGCCACCATTCCAGGTTTTATTCTGATTAAATATATACCCATCGATCCCGAATTCGGAAAAAAGGAGGACTGATTATGGTAAAACTTCAGGAACGGCTGGTTGCTTTAGATGCCTTTCGAGGCGCGACGATTGCCCTCATGATCCTGGTGAACAATCCAGGAAGCTGGTCCTATATTTATTCACCGTTTGAACATGCCGACTGGCATGGGTGTACGCCCACGGACCTGGTGTTTCCTTTTTTCCTGTTTATTGTGGGCGTGGCCATGCGATTCTCATTTCGGGCCTACCAATATCAGCTTAACTCTGATTTGCTGAAAAAAATTATCAAACGGATGGTCATCATATTCCTGGTGGGATCGGCTATGGCAGCCTTTCCCTTTATACGGCAGGATTGGGATTGGAGCAACTTCCGGATTATGGGGGTGCTCCAACGGATTGCCCTGGCTTACGGCTTCGGAGCCATCCTGGCGGTGTCGTTAAAACCAAAGGCCCGCTGGATAACTTCTGCAGCGATTTTGATCGGTTATTGGCTGGCGCTCTGGATATTTGGCGGACCGGATCCCTATTCCCTGGAACACAATCTGGTGCGAAAGATTGATCTGGCCATTTTAGGGGCCGGACATGTCTGGCATGGAAAAGGCATTCCCTTCGATCCGGAGGGTTTATTCAGTACACTGCCTGCTATTGTCACCGTTCTGCTGGGGTATGAAATCGGCACCTTAATCCAGTTAAAATCCAATAAACTGGAAGTAGTAAAGGATATGCTGGCTCTAGGTGCAGTTCTCGGCGTCGTAGGCTGGCTTTGGGGGCTGGTATTTCCCATCAACAAATCCATCTGGACCAGTTCCTATGTCCTGTACACCGCTGGCTTGGCAACAATTGTACTGGCAGCCATGATCTGGATCGTGGATATCAAGGAAAATAAAAAGGTGGTACAACCGTTGGTCATCTTTGGCACCAATTCGATTTTTGTATTTGCCGCCTCCGGTATTTGGGGTCGTATCATCTTGAAAATCAAGTATACCCTAAACGGCGATATCGTTTCCGGATACACGTATTTATACGAAACGGTTTTCCGACCCTTGGCAGGAAATTACAATGGCTCACTCCTCTTTGCTATTTTCCACGTCTTCATGTGGTGGGTAGTGCTTCACTGGATGTATCGTAATAAAATATTTATAAAAATTTAAGGGGTTGAGTGATGATGGACGTACTTGATCGGGTGATTGCCGGTTTCAGTGAATTCATGTGGGGAATGCCGCTTCTTATCCTTTTGCTGGGCGGGGGCTTATACTTTACACTTTACAGTCGTTTTGTTCCCTTCCGGTATTTTCGGCATGGATTGGACGTCTTACGGGGTAAATACGACTCCGAATCCGATCCCGGCGATATTCCCCATTATCAAGCCTTGTCCAGTGCTCTTGCCAGTACCGTAGGTATGGGCAATATTAGCGGTGTAGCGATCGCCATCACCACGGGCGGACCGGGTGCCCTTTTTTGGATGTGGATTAGCGCCATTGTCGGTATGTCCACTAAGTTTTTTACTTGTACGCTTAGTATTCTCTATCGCGGTAAGGATGATCAGGGCCAGATCCAAGGCGGACCCATGTATTATATCGAAGAAGGCCTGGGGCCCAAGTTCAAACCCTTGGCCGTCCTCTTCAGCGTGGCGGGATTGTTTGGCTGTTTTGCCCTCTTCCAAGCAAACCAACTCACCCAAATTCTCCGGGATCAGATTATTACCGCGGGTAATTCAGCCATGAATCCCAATCTGTTCAATTTTATCATCGGAGTAGGAATGGCTCTCCTGGTTTCCACCGTCGTTTTTGGGGGCATTAAACGAATTGGGTTGGTGGCCTCACGAATGGTTCCTTTCATGGTGGCCTTGTATATGGGTGCCGGTTTGATCATTCTGTTAAAACATGTTACGGAACTGCCGGCCATGATTGGCCTAATTGTCACAGACGCCTTTACCGGAAAAGCGGTGTTGGGAGGCACATTAGGTACAGTCCTTATCACGGGAATCCGGCGCGCCGCGTTTTCCAACGAAGCGGGAATCGGCACCGAAGCCCTAGCCCATGGCGCCGCAAAAACCACTGAACCGGTTCGTGAAGGTCTGGTGGCTATGCTGGGACCCTTCATCGATACGATTATTGTCTGCACTGTCACAGCCGTGGTCATCCTATTATCCGGTACCTGGATGACCGGAGACGCCAACGGTGTGACTCTGACTACCCAGGCCTTCACAGCAGAATTGGGTCTGGTGGGCCACGCCATTCTGGTTATTTCGGTGCTAACCTTCAGCCTCAGCACCATGATCGGCTATTCGTACTATGGCGGAAAATGCACTAACTATCTCTTCGGAACACGCTGGATTCAAGGCTATAACCTGATTTATGTCCTGACCCTCATTATAGGCGCGATGGTCACAATTGACATGGTGATTAATTTTATTGACGGAATGTTCGCCATCATGGCCATACCCACCGTAATCAGCACCGTATTACTTTCTCCTAAAGTTATGGAAGAAGCACGGCGATACTTTTCGAAGACAACATCATCGTCTTCACCATCTTAAGGATAAGAGTCATGTACTCCTCAATGAATCGCCGAACGTTTATTAAAACCTCTTCCCTGGTTACCCTGGGAGTGCTGACCGGATGCTCTCTGCGTCAGCGCTTTGATATTCTAATTCGCAATGGTCAGGTCTATGACGGTACGGGCGCCCCGCCCCGACCCTTCGATGTGGGAATTGTCGGGGATCGGATTGTGGCCCTAGGCCGCTTCCCTAACGCTACTGCGGAAGTTGTTATAGATGCGGCATCCCGCGCTGTGGCTCCCGGATTTATTGATATCCACACTCACACGGACGTTGAATTACTCGTCAATCCCAAGGGAGAAAGTAAAATCCATCAGGGCGTGACTACCGAGGTCAGTGGAAATTGCGGATCGTCACCCTTCCCTCTCATGCCAAAAGGTGTGGCTGATCTGGACGATTACTACTGGAATCGGTACGGCATTCGGGTCACATGGAAAACCCTTCAAGGATTTTTCCAACGATTCGACCATCATCCCATTGGAATCAATTATGCCACTTTCACTGGCCAGGGCGATCTACGGGCCGCGGTGGTGGGCCAAAACGACGTTCCACCCACACGGGATCAGATCAAGACCATGCAGCGGCTCTTGGCAGAATCCATGGAACAGGGCAGTCTGGGTTTGTCCACAGGATTGGAATACGCTCCCGGGAGTTATGCCAACACCGATGAATTAGTGGAGTTGTGTAAAACGGTGGCTCGGTACAATGGAATTTACGCTACCCATATGCGGAATGAGGATGACCGGGTTGAAGAAGCTATCGATGAGGCGCTGACCATTGCCAGGAGAGCAGGCGTTCCTTTAGAAATTTCACACCTGAAGGCCTGCAATCAGACCAATTGGTCCAAAGTGGATCGATTTTTGGAAAAACTTGAGCCCATTTGTCAAAATGAACCGGTAACCGCTGATCGCTATCCCTACGATGCCTGGGGCACCGGTTTATCGTCCTTCATCCCCCTCTGGGCGCGACAGGGCGATACGGATGATGTTCTTTCCCGATTCCGCGATCCTTCCGATCGTAAGAAAATTCTGGACTATGCTCAGGATCGAGCTCAACGGATCGGTGGCTGGGATCGGGTCTGGATCAGTTCCTGCCGATCCGAAGGCAATAAAAAATGTGAAGGTAAATCCATTCAAAGGATCGCCCAGGAAGATCATCAATCCCCGAAGGTGGTCGTAGAGCGGTTGCTCATTGAAGAACGAACCCACGTGGGTGTTGTAGGATTTGCCATGGATGAGGCGAATTTGAGAAAAGTCCTTTCTGCTCCCTTCGTGATGATCGGTTCTGATGGCAATGCAGTGGCACCTTATGGAATCTTAGGATCGGGAAAACCCCATCCACGATTCTACGGCACTTTCCCACGAGTGTTGGGGAAATACGTCCGGGAAGAAGGACTTTTCACCTTGGCCGATGGAATTAAAAAAATGACATCCATGCCTGCGGATAAACTGGGATTTTCTGACCGTGGTAGAATCGCCGTGGGGAAAAAAGCCGATGTGGTCATTTTTAATCCTGATACGATCATCGATCAAGCAACCTATACGGATCCACACCGCTATCCGGTGGGTATCGAGACCGTTCTGGTAAATGGAAAAATCGCCATTAAAAATGGGGAACATACGGGTGTTTTAGCGGGAGAAATCCTTCATCACCAGTCATAGGAATTATGCTTACACGATCCTATAAAACAATCTTAATTATGTCCTTTCTCATTCTGGGTTTAGGACTTTTTACACAGTGTGGAAATGGAAACCTACAGACTGCGCGCTCTATAATCGCGTCAGTAGATCAGGAACTGGCTCCGGACCACCGTGTCTGTATTTACGCCCTAACCGCCCAGAAAAAAGGAGGAGAGATCGTCATAGAAGGAGAGACATCTCTTCCCAATGTTGTCCCAACGTTGCAAGAACATCTCACTTCGGCAGGAGTGAAGGCCATCCTTAACATAACAGTACTTCCGGACGGTGAATTACGGGAAAAACCATTCGGGATCGTAAACATTTCCGTAACCAACCTTCGATCTAGTCCCACTCGTAGTGCAGAACTGGTGACCCAAGCTATTTTCGGCACACCGGTTCAGCGGTATAAAACCAATGGTCATTGGGATTTGATTCAAACACCCGATGGATATTTAGGTTGGGTAGATCAGGGAACTTTGACGCTCCTGGACAGCAGCGCATTCCACAATTGGAGAACTGCACCACGTTGCATTTACACTGCGCCCTATGGCCTTATCTTTACATCACCTGATCCCACCCAAGGAACCATTTCTGATATCGTCATTGGCAGTATACTGGAAACCACGTCCCGGAATTCTCGATATTGGTCTGTGCGTTTGCCTGATGGACGGGAAGGAATGCTTCCTGCGGATAAGGTTGTGGATTTCTCTATTTGGGCACGATCATCAAAACCCAAACCGGAATCCATCGTTCGGCAGGCGCGCACTTTCATGGGATTCCCTTATTTATGGGGCGGCACATCCGCCAAAGGTTTTGATTGCAGCGGCTTCACTAAGACCGTCTATTTAATGGATGGTTTACTGTTACCCAGGGATGCCTCTCAACAGGTACGGGTAGGAGAATTGGTGACCCGCAAGATGGATTTTACCGTCCTCCAACCCGGGGATTTGATGTTTTTCGGCCGAAGGGCTACGGATGGCAAACCGGAAAAGGCCACCCACGTGGGCATTTATATCGGCGATACGGAATTCATTCATTCGGCGGGGAAAGTCAAAATCAACAGCCTGGATTCCACCCGGACCAATTATAATGAATACCGGTATAAGCATTTCCTCCAAGCCCGGAGGGTGATCGCTGATACGACGATTTCCCGATTAGACCGTATGGATCTGTATTTTTCAACTGACGTGAAGAACGCTAATCATGAATGAACGTGTTTTTATCACCGGAGCCAGCAGCGGTTTAGGGGCTGCAATGGCGCTGGAATATGCCCGGCGCGGCGCTGTGATCGGCTTGGCCGCCCGCCGTAAATCGGCCTTGGATGAATTGGCGCAAGCGATCCGGGACAGTGGCAGTACGGCCTTCACCTATACGCTGGACGTTACCAATTTTTCGGCCTGCCGAGAAGCCGCGGAATCATTCCTGGAGTCCACAGGCGGTATCGATATTTTGATAGCGAACGCAGGCGTCAGCGGTTCCGATGGAATCACTTCTGCTGATGTAACCAAAATAAAGGCTATTCTGGATACAAATATTTCCGGAGTCGTTCACATCATTTATCCGTTTTTGAACGCGTTTAGGGAACAGCATTCCGGACGGATTGCTATTATCAGTTCCGTGGCAGGATTCAGGAGCTTACCTGGGCGGTCCGGTTATTCGGCCTCGAAAATAGCGGTACGTTATCTGGCGGACGGATGGCGGGCGGTCCTAGCCCGGGATTCTATTTCACTCACTACCATCTGCCCAGGATTTATCCGAACACCCATGACAGAGCATCACTCTTTCCCCATGCCATTCCTTATGGACGCTGATGAAGCAGCCCGGAAAATGGTGGCCGCAATAGATGCCCGGAAAGCATTGTACATTTTCCCCTGGCAATGGCGCCTTATTATTCCGGTAATGAAACTTATCCCGAGCCGGATCTTGGATTGGGCGTTCCGGATGAAAATGAAATAGTGCTCAGTTATACCACTTAGTACAGATATCCCAGACCAATATACAATCCGCTGGTACCGTCCTGTTCATCGGAGGCCATTCCGTAGTCCACTGATATGATAAAGTTTTCATTCAGGGCAATGCGAAAGCCACCGCCGTAGGACAGATGCAGGGAATCCCCATCCTGATTCGAAACAGAACTCAAGTAAGCATCATTTCCATATTGACTCAACGATTGTCCACCGTCCACAAAGGCATTCAATGCCAGATAGAGATTCTGCCCAAACAAAACCGTGCGGAAAAATTTCCAACGTAATTCCGTATTAAATAATACAATCGAATTTCCTACGACTCGGTTTTTCAAAATACCCCGGAATGTTTTAGACCCGCCGAATCCTTCCTGTGTCTGATAGGAACTTTGATAATACGGCAACATGAAAAAGGGAATGTCCCCGCCAATTACGGCCTGATATCCTACCCGGAAGGCGAACGATAAATCCCTGGGAATCAGGGTGAAATACTGACGATGCGTAATGGTCAATTCTGTATAACT
>CAZHTM010000024.1:0-20001 GCA_964535735.1 uncultured bacterium | reverse complement strand
CCCTGGGAATCAGGGTGAAATACTGACGATGCGTAATGGTCAATTCTGTATAACTGAAATCACTCCCTAAAAAAGATGGAGCGGCTAATATTAATCCTTCTGTCCACATGCCTGTCATAGGATTGGCTTCGTTGTCCCGGGTGTCGTACACGGCGCCCAGTTTCATGTAATTCACCTGTCCTCCGTCGGCCTCATCGGCGGTTATATACCCATTGGCCACATAAGCATCGTAAAGACCCCGTTTTTCCGCCCAAGTGTAGATGGGCAGTTTGTCCTCTGGATCCTGACCCTCATTCAGCGCAGCCACATCCACCGGTCCCACTACCGTATTCAAGAATCCTAAACCGAAAATACCGCGAAGGTTGGGATTTCCCACCTGTTTCTGGAAATCCATGGTCAATTTGAATTGATTCCGCATGTGGCGATAATACACACGGGTGCGGTAATCCGGGTCCTGATCGTCTTCATATTCAGGATGATAGATGGACTCATACCCATTGAATCCATAAAATGGGAGCGCTTGTTCCGTAAGGTAACTCAATTCGCCTGTGACTCGAATTCCTTTGGGCAGCAGATATTTGGAATCAAAAAATAATTTATTAATTCCTGATCCCTTAGTCGTCCGGGACCATTCCATATAGATTGAATATTTATAGTCAGGATACATGGAACCGTCGCCATAATTAAATGGATTGAGAATGATGCCATACAATAAACCGGTGTCGGAGTTATAGGCAATTGCCGGTACCCCTCCCCATGACCAGCCGGTTACCGGTTCATTTTCCTGTGCCTGGATTTCGGTTAGGCACATGAAACTCAACACCATCAGTATCACTATATTTCGCATTAAAATCCTCCTTGATGATTCCCTCTGAATTCTTAACGAGATCAATGAAGTTTAAATTAGGAAATATTTACTAAAAATGACTCGAATAATTTTCCTCGCAATTTTTCCCAGTTATAGCAAAATTGGATCATTCTATTCCAAATCTTATAGTTCAGGAGGACAATATGACCAGTGAGAAAAAAGGAATTTGGGGGTGGGCAATGTACGATTGGGCGAATTCGGCGTTTGCAACGACCGTCATGGCTGGATTTTTCCCCATCTTTTTTAAACAATATTGGAGCGCAGGAACTGATGTAAACGTCAGTACGGCGCAGTTGGGTTTTGCGAATTCTCTGGCCAGTCTATTTGTCGCCATCATGGCTCCGATTGTGGGAGCCATTGCCGATAAAGGATCCTATAAAAAGAAATTACTGATCTTCTTTGCCTATTTAGGCGTTCTGATGACCGCATCTTTATTCCTGGTTCAGGAGGGGAACTGGGTAATGGCTGTTGTTATCTATGCTGTCGGCATCATTGGATTTTCCGGAGCCAACACGTTTTATGATTCCCTGCTTCCAACAGTGGCAAGCGAGGATAAAATCGATCAGGTTTCGGGACTGGGATTTGGGATGGGCTATCTCGGCGGTGGTCTCCTCTTCCTGCTAAATGTATTAATGACCTTAAATCCATCCTGGTTCGGTTTGGCAGATGCCAGCGAAGCGGTGCGGTGGTCGTTTCTCAGTGTGGCTCTCTGGTGGGGTTTCTTCACCATTTTCACCATTGTATGGGTGAAGGAAGCAGAACCGGAAGAATCTCTAAGTCTCATGCAATGCATTAAAAACGGGTTTCATCAATATATTTCCACGTTTCGTAAAATCCGGCATTTGCAAACCGTTTTCCTCTTTCTGGGTGCTTATTGGTTTTATATTGACGGCGTGGACACCATTATTCGCATGGCCATCGATTACGGCATGTCCATTGGATTTAATTCCAACGACCTGATCGTGGCCCTCCTCATCACCCAATTCGTGGGCTTCCCGGCGGCCATTCTGTACAGCAAAATGGGCACCAAATGGGGCGTTCGCCGGGCCATTTTCCTTGGCATCTTTGTCTACCTCCTGGTGACCATCTGGGGCGTCATGATGAAAGACAAAATGGAGTTTTATGTCCTGGCCATTGTCATTGGAATGGTCCAGGGCGGTATTCAGGCCCTGAGCCGTTCCTATTATTCCCGACTGATACCTAAAAATCAGGCCGGGGAATTCTACGGTTTCTTTAACATGCTGGGGAAATTTGCCGTCATCATCGGACCGGTGTTAATCGGGACCGTGGGATTGGTAGTAAAGGGAACCCTCACCCCTCTGGCATCCACTCCGGAACAGTTTGAAGCAATCGGACAGATAGCATCCCGATGGGGAATCGGATCGGTGGCTTTCCTCTTTATTCTAGGTGGCGTCTTGCTCTACTTCGTGGACGAAGAAAAGGGCAGGGAACAATTGGCCGCTTTAGATTAAAAAAAAGCCCCGAATTTTCGGGGCTTTTTCATTACAGAGCTTTTTCCAAAAAGGCATTCATTCGTTTAACAAAATCAGCGGGATTATCCAGCTTTGCCCCTTCCAGCATAAGCGCTTGATCCAACAACAACTGGGCCGCATCGTCAAACGATTTGCTTTTCCGCATCCCTTTGAGCTTTTTCACGATTTGATGATCGGGATTAATCTCCAAAATGGGCTTCACGTCATTCATCACCGTTTGACCCATGGCTTTTAAAATGCCCTGCATCTGAACTGTGGGATCCTCTGAATCCGCTACCACGCAGGAGGGTGAATCGCTCAGACGATGGGACAACCGGACATCCTTCACTTGCTTGCCCAGCACCTTTTGCAATTTTTTCAGCAAGGCGTCATATTCCTTTTTATCCGGAACGTCCTCATCCTCGCTCTTCAGATCTTCACCGGCGTCGCTCCGATTGATCGGTTTCAGATCGTAATCCTTGTACTTGGGAATTGCCGGGAAGACCAGTTCATCAATTTCATCGTCCAAAAGTAGAACTTCGATATCTTTCTTCCGGTACAGTTCCAGCAAGGGTGAATTCCGCACGGCCTCTTCGTTTTCACCGGTGAGATAATAAATCGCCTTCTGGCCCGAGTCCATCCGACTCACATAATCGGCGAAACTGGTATATCCATCTACCTTAGTGGATTTGAAACGCAACAATTCCATTAATTCATCCCGGCGATCCAGATCCTGGTACACCCCTTCTTTCAAAGGACGGCCAAATTCCTTATAGAACTCGATATATTTCTTATCATCCTTGGCCAAGGCGGCGAATTCACTGAGGATTTTCTTTACTGAATTATTTTTTATTTTCGCCAGAATACGGTTCTGCTGGAGAATTTCTCTACTCACATTCAAGGGCAAATCCTCCGAATCCACAATGCCCCGAATGAACCGGAGATAGGTGGGCAGCAGATCCTTATCGTCATCCGTGATAAAAACCCGCTTTACATAGAGTTTAACGCCCGGTTTATAATCGGCATAATAGAGATCCACCGGGGCTTTTTTCGGCACATAAAAGAGGGTGGTATAGTCCAAGGTGCCTTCGGCCCGGGTATGGATATACAACATTGGATCGTCGTAGTCATAGGCGATTGATTTATAAAATTCGTGATAGTCCTTCTTCTTGAGCTCACTTTTTGGACGTTTCCAGAACGCGGTAGCACTGTTGATCTGGTCCACCTTTTCTTTGGTGGATTTGACTGATCCGTCGTCTTTGTATTCTTTCTCCTGATACGTCAGGAAAATGGGAAAAGGAATATGATTGGAATATTTTTTTACAATGTCCTCAATTTTCCACCGGCTGGCATACTCTTTTCCTTCATCATTCAGTTTCAGGGTTACGGTGGTCCCATGTTCCTTCCGGACTGATTTCTCGATTTCAAAGCCGTTCATCCCGTCGCTTTTCCAAAGCCAGGCCTGCTCCTCTCCGGCTTTTCGTGTTGTAACTTCCACTTCTTCCGCCACCATGTAGCTGGCATAAAAACCCACGCCAAACTGACCGATCATATTGGAATCTTTCTTATAATCACCGGTCATTTTTTCCAGGAAGGTTCGGGTTCCAGAACGAGCAATGGTCCCCAGATTTTCGATTAAATCGGTCTCATTCATGCCGATGCCGTTATCGGAGACTGTGAGTGTCGGGGAGTCGCCTTCCGTGTAAGTAATATCGATTCTGGGTACGAATTTCTTGCTCTTAAACTCATCTTCTGTCAGTGACAGATACTTCATTTTATCCAAAGCGTCGGACGCATTGGAGATCAATTCCCTTAAAAAGATTTCTTTGTGTGAATAAAGCGAATGAATAATCAGATTCAGTAATTGATTGACTTCCGTTTGAAACGGATGTTTTGCCATAGGTACAACTCCAACTGATTTAGGTTAATGATTCAGAAAACTGACAAAACCCCGGAAAAACCGGGCGTAATTTTAACACATAACCGCGATAATTGTTTCTTACTCGTAGCGCAATTTCATCGATAAGGAATGCCCCCGATATACGGTCGATGACTGGACCATTAGGAGAATGGACAGGTTTTCTAACAGGGGCGCATTTTTCAGGAGTCCACAATCTACCGGGTGGAATCCCATATCCTGTGCTAAACGGCCCACCACATCGCCTGCTTCCGAATCATTCCCGCAATAAAACATATCGATGGGCTCCCCGGAAATAACGGGATGGAGAATTTGCGAAGCGGCTATGGTATTAAACGCTTTTACCACCTTGGCATCCAGCCACATTCGCTGCAGTACTTCAGCCGTATTTTGTCCCGGCATATAGACAGGACCATCCTGCCACTGTACGGGATTGGTACAATCCACTACAATTTTTTGTCCTGGATCCGGCAATTTGGATAGCAAGGGATCTACAGCATGATAAGGAACGGCGAATACTAAAATATCTCCAAAAGTCACCGATTCTGTCATGGGACCAAACGTTACACTGGCAGGTAACTCACGCATTAACGATGTCACGGTCTGAGATTCCAGATTCCGGACACCCATATATATACTATGACCAGACTGAATCCATTGTTTTGCCAAATTGCCGCCCATTCGTCCAGCACCTAAAATCGAGATACGCATGCTAACTCCTTACCAGGGTATTACCTGTCGGTCCCGGAAAAATCCGCCTGAAGGGCCCCCATCCGGGAGTGTAGCCAACCAGGTGATCGTATCCGCCCCTTCTTCCACAGATCGCGTCGCCTCAGGACCACCCATATCGGTTTGAACCCAACCGGGACTTGCGGCATTGACTAAAATATTTTCTTTCCGAACCTCTTCAGCGGTCACTTTTGTCAAAGCATTCAAAGCCGTTTTGGATAGTCGATAGGCGGGATAGCCACTTTCCATTTCACTTAGAGCGCCCATACCACTGGACACATTGACAATACGTCCATATCCGTTTTTTAGCATGAGCGGTAAAAGCGCTTTAATCAATAGAAAGGGACCCAGCACATTCACCTCAAAAGTGGATCGAATTATGTCCGGCGTTCCGTGAAGCACGCCGGCCTTTTCCGGAGAGCGTGGATCCAGAAACACTCCGGCATTATTCACCAGCACATCCACCCGACCCCAGTGATGAAGGAGATAAGATTTCAAGGCTTGGATATCCGCGTCTGAAGTCACGTCCAATTTGAAGAACTCTACTGGTAAGCCGGCATGATGTAAATGATCAACGGTGGTAAGTCCTTTTTCTGAGTCACGCGCCGTAAGAATAACCGCCAATCCCCGGGTAGCCAACTGTCGAACCACCTCCAATCCTATCCCACGATTGGCTCCCGTAACCACCGCAACGCGCTGTTGGAGGTTTACAGATTGATCCTTCATTTATTTAATAATTGCATCTTTCCATCCAGCGGACCGAATCATTTCAATCGCCAAAGCGACCAGGATTAACCCCATGATTCGCGAAAGAATTTCCAGTCCCTGGAATCCAATAAACCGTTTAATAAATTTGGCATTATAGAGCGCTACCCAAAAGATAAACAATACCGCCACTACGCCCATCAGCGGTATCCAATAACCATAGTCCTTAACCAACAAAATCAGGGCAGTGATAGCTCCTGGTCCGGCAATCAAAGGTGTCGCCATGGGAATTATGATATCTTTAGAATAATCCCGGTCCCGTCCCCAAGTGATATCCAAAACATAGGCAATGCCGATCACCAGCAGAATCAAACCGCCACCCACCTGAAATGAAAAGAGGGAAATTCCGAAAAAATGCAAAATAGGATTCCCGATAAATAAAAAAATGGTCATCAGAATAAAGGATACCGTTACAGCCCGATGGGCGGATTTCTTTGTGCGGGCGTCATCATAGTCCCGGGTAAGGGTCATAAAAACCGGCAGTCCCCCAAAAGGGTCCATGATAACCAACAGAGTCACAAAAGCATGGAGAAACCCCGGGAGTAGTTGGTCAATATTCATGATGTCCCGCCGACCGGAGTCAGATCAGGAACCGGGTTTGGTTGATGTCATGGAGTCGCAGGAGTCCCACGCAACGATCATCATGGGGATCCACCACCGGTAGAACCGAAATCTGAGATTCCCGGTTTTCCATGAGCGCTACTGCTTCTTCCAACGTAGCATCGGTGGATAAGGACACAGGGTTAGGGGACATCACCGATCCTGCTATCTTAAGATCGATATCGCCATTCTGTAACAGGCACCGCCGCAGATCTCCGTCGGTAATAATTCCTTCCAGATGCCGATTCTCGTCAAGGATCAAGGCAGCGCCCTGGGGATAATCGGTCATGGCTATGACCACTTCCCGGATATTTTGGTCTTTTCGCGCCACCGCGACGTCCTTGATGGGTTGCATAATATCTTTTACAGTCAATGTTAACCGCCGACCTAAATCACCGCCTGGATGGAAACGGGCAAAATCTTTTTTCTCAAATTTCCGGTAAGCCATTAACACTGCCGCCAAGGCATCACCGATCGCCATTGTCAGGGTCGTACTGGAAGTGGGGACAATTCCCAACGGATCCGCTTCTTTCTCCACGCTGGCGTCCAGAACCAAATCCACTCGCTTTGCCAAGGGTGAATTCAGTTTGCCCAACAAACCAATTAAAGGTGATTGGAAATCGCGTAAAATGGGGATTAATCGAAGTAATTCTTCCGTACTTCCGCTTTTTGAGATGAGGAGGGTGGGATCTCCGGGACTATACACACCCAAATCTCCGTGGAGGGCCTCCGCTGCATGGACGAAGACGGCCTGAATACCAGTGCTACAGAGCGTAGCGACGATTTTCTCACCGATATGTCCAGATTTTCCAATCCCGGATACTACGATCTTACCGGAATGGTTCAGAATAATTTCGGCTGTTGTTACAATGGAAGGCCCAATTAGCGCGGAAGCGCGGATTAATTCAGCGGCTTCCGTCTTTAATACTTGAGCAGCAATACGGGCCAACTCTTCCGGCGATTTTTCCTTGGGTGATGTCATTCCCCTCCCTATGGAAACATAATCAACCTGCAAAGTTAAAGCCCCGGTGGGAAATGTCCATAGGTGAAGTCAAAAGGTTAAGATTATTTCTCAAGGGGATAGGATTTCCTTTGCCAACTCAAGATTCCGCCACGCAGGTTGTACACGCGCTTAAACCCATGGTCCAGTAATATCTTCGAGGCCACGGTGCTGCGATTCCCGGAACGGCAGTATACCAGGATATCCTCATTTCGGACGGAATCCAACTGGGCTAACGAAGATTGCAACACTTGCACAGGAATCAATGTGGCGCCGTCTAAATGACCCGCGGCATATTCTCGAGGAGTTCGTACATCCAAAATAAAGGGTTGGGTCTCTTTCAGGAGTTCCCAGGCGGTTTCCGCATTGATTTCCTGATAATTCGGTTTGGAATAATTGATAACTTCAATCGTACCAGGTTGATTGTCGAAATACAGCTTCCACTCACCTGGCTTCTTCATTTTCAAATATGCGTCTTTCTCAATATTTCCCGTGATTTGTGCCTCCAGATTTAATTCGGGAATCCGGACCGTGTGGGATGTCCCTGTATCGGAAAGACGAAACTTGATATAATCTCCGCGATAAACGATGTAATGAGGATTGGCGCCGGACCACTCCAGCACCCGAATACCCTTTTCAATCGTCCCGGATACGGTCTGGGCGCTGAGGAAAGCTATCCCTACAAGAAGAGCCATTAACATTCGTTTTACCATGGTGTATCCTTTACGATTGAGTGGTGACATTGAAACGGGGTGGATTTTCCAGATGGCGTTTGACGGCACACAGATTTGCGGCTGAAATTACAGCCGATTTATATTTTTCCGGGAAATTTTCAGGTAGATGAATGGTGAGATTGATTTGATCTATGAGCCGGGTAGCCGGGTTATAGTTCATGGTCTGTTCAATTTCCAGACCCGTGGTATCAATTCCTCTTTGCTGACAAAAGCCAAGGACATAGATTCCAGCGCAGGTTCCGATGGACGCCAGAAATAAATCAAATGGAGCAGGGGCGCTTCCTTCACCTCCGCCCCGTATGGGTTGATCCGTTTTTAACGTAAATCCATTGAAATGGGCGTCAACCCGTTTTCCACCAGGAAATGTTATGGTCATGTTCATGGGTAAATCCTTTCAAATTTGAATCGCTCGTTGGATGATGCTCAACGATATTGGTAACACCAAAAAAACGGTGTAACCAATTCCCTTCCAACCCATCTACAGGACGAACAAACCCGTAGCGGAGGAATAAATGATTGAACACTTAACAAAAGAAACGTTCCAGGAAAAAGTATTTAACTGGGAAAAAAATCAAGAATGGAAATTTGAGGGAAACCTTCCCTGCATTATCGATTTTTATGCAGATTGGTGCCAACCTTGTAAGATGGTAGCGCCCATTTTAGAAGAATTAGCCGAAGAATATGAAGGGAAAGTGAATATATTCAAGGTGGACACAGAAGTCGAGCAAGAATTGGCGGCTGTCTTTGGAATCCGCAGTATCCCGTCGATGCTGTTTGTTCCCATGAATGATAAACCCCAAATGGCCACCGGTGCTCTGCCAAAAGATTCTCTCAAGCAAGCCATGAAGGATGTACTAGGTGTAGCATAATTCGCAATCAAAAGTGGCGAATAAACCCCTGCAATCGCAGGGGTTTTTTTATATTGAAAATGTAAAGGTTACCAACACCGCTTGGTCCCCGGTCCTTACCGAGAGTTGCGGCGCATACGCCAGGCCGAAAGAACGCCCAATAATTATCCCTAATCCCGCCCCGGCGATCACATCACTTAAATAATGCTTATTATCATGTATGCGACTAATGGCCACGACAGTCGCCGCAGAATAGGCGACGGTACCCACCTTTTTGCCATACAATTGGTTTGCTACCGTGGCTACGGCAAATGCATTGGACGTATGTCCGGAAGGAAAGGACCTATATCCCTGGTGATTGGGACGTTCCCGACCTACGGTAGTTTTAATCAATCCCGTCATCACCCCTGTGGCGGTAATCGCCATAGCGGCATACTCCAGATTCCCCAATATTCTAGATCGATCCCGTTGATCATACACCCCTTCCAAAACAATTCCGGTAAGCAATATCCACTGAGCCCAATATCCTCCATAAATATCGCCAAAATGAGACAGGTTCTCCGGGAGTAAGCCCTTATCCTGGGCATAGGATTGGACTTGATGATCCACCGTATATGCGGCTGACGCGGACAATACGGTGGCAAGCAGTATAGTCCGATTACGAGGATCTTTCAGGGACCATTGGATCGCGGATTGCGTTCGGGATAGAATTCGTTTGGGAAAGGATTGTATTGGCTGGGCGACTAAATTTTCTGCCGTGAGCCCCAACAGAACCAGTCCCATCCAGAGAAGGGTAAAACGGGACCTATTCCACATATAAATTTTTCACCAGTGAATAGGTTTTACCATTTTGCATCCAATCCACATACAATATCCATCGCCCGGAAGCCAGGGTTTCGGGAGACAAAACCTGGGTCAAATCCCTGTTCACTGTGAGTGGGAAATATTGATCCATTTTGCTATCGGATGGACGAAATAGATGCAAGGTTCCCTGAATATCACCTTCTAAAAATTGGGAGGGATAAGTCAAATGCACTGTGCGGTTTTCCACGGTAACATGAATATAAATCTGGGAGTCATACGCACGATTCAGCCGGTCAATCTGATCCTGATATTGTAATTCTTTTTGGTAATAATCATCGGCAACAAGGGGAAAATCTTGCTGGCTGGCAAAAAAAACAAAGCCCACATGAACAAGTAAAAACAAGATTAAAATCAGAACAATGCCATAAAGAAACTGATTCTCCTTTTTCATGGATTCACCGGCCCTATAAATGACGTGGTTATGCTCTTCAGAATTTTTGAATTGGCTTCAATTTTAATCCGGATTGAAACGGGAGAAGAATGAATGACCTTCGGAGGTAAATCCACAAAAAAGGCCGACTGGAAAATGTCATTTCCTTCAACCGCCAAATCATTTACCAAAACAATTTGCCCCTGATCCGGTTCCACCAATTTTAAGCTCACCTTCAAAGGATGGTCACTTTTATTGATCAAATCTATGGTGTACAAATTGCGAATAGTCCCGTTTTCCAATGTTTGATAGAGCACCCCGGGGGTTCGGAGGATAGTAATATCAATCGGGGAACGGTTGGCTATTAAAAACGAAAACAGGGCGACCAATAAAACCAATACCAGTGAATATCCGATTACTCGAGGATTCCAGAGATGGGAGATTCCATTTTTTATACTGTTATAGGACGCATACCGAATCAGACCTCGTGGACGGTTCACCTTATCCATAATGGCGTCACACGCATCCATGCAGGCGGTACAATTCACACATTCCAATTGCGTACCATTGCGGATGTCAATTCCGGTGGGACATACGTCCACACATTGATGGCAATCCACGCAATCACCAAGATTGGAATCCGCCTTGCGCTTTCCTTTGCCCCGAGGTTCACCGCGGATAAAATCATAGTGCACGACGATGGAATTCTGATCCAGCAAGACCCCTTGCAAACGTCCGTAAGGACACACCATAATACATACTTGTTCCCGGAACCATGCAAACACGCCAAAGAAAATGAAACTGAAAATGATCATGGCGGTCAGACCCACAATATGGTGACCGGGCGGATCGGTGATAATTTTTAATAATGCGTCTTTTCCAATGATATACGCCAAAAACGTGTTTCCGATCAAAAAGGAGATTCCATAGAAAATGGAGAGCTTCAGGCCCTTTTTAAATACTTTATCAATTGTCCATGGAGCGGCATTCAATCGTCGCTGCTCGCGAGCATCGCCTTCGATCCAGTATTCAATTTTCCGAAAGACCATCTCCATAAAGATCGTCTGGGGACAAATCCAGCCACAAAAGATGCGTCCAAATACGGCTGTAAACAGAATGATAAATATGATCAGGATGATGAAGCCCAAGCCGAACAAATACATGTCATGGGGCCAAAAAGGAACTCCTAGGATATAAAACTTCCGTTGTATGATATCCAGGAGCAGAACCGGGTTGCCGTTTATAGTGAGAAACGGACCGGCAAATAAAATCAGAAGCAGTAAATAACTTAACCAGGTCCGGGCACGATAATACCTTCCGCTAGGCTTTTTGGGATATACCCATACCCGCTTGCCTGCCTCGTCGACGGTGGCAATATGATCGCGAAAGGAGTTTGAATCAGATCCAGACAACTGATGGATCCTTTGAAGCCCGCGGCGGGGTCAGCACCGGCTCAGGGAGTATCCGGAGGGACCAACTCTCCCTGAGGAGCTTTGGGCTGAGCCGGGGTGGTCCCTCGCAACGTGGCCACGTAACTAGCCACTTGTTGAATTTTCTCCTGATTCAATGTCTTTTCCCAGGGAATCATTCCTTTCGCAGGGACACCCACAGTAATCGTTTGGACGATATCTTTAAAGGTGCCTCCATGAATCCAATAATCATCGGTTAGGTTTGGACCGATGCCTCCACCGCCATCTGGAGCGTGACACGCGGCGCAATTTTTCTCAAAAATGACTTTTCCTTTGGCCAGATTGTCGTCGTCCGTAAATCGCTCCAAGGCAGCAGGGGCTTCTTCCTCAACGGGCGCTGGTGCTGCGGCAACCGATCCAAATTCATCACCGGGAAATGCAGCGTTCAACTTTTCCAATTGCTCCGCATTGGCTTTCCGTTTGGCCTCCGCGATCAATACACTGAAAGGAACATCCTCACCCACAAACTGGGATAACTGTTCACGTAATCGTGGTGTCAGATCCACCTTTCGGTTGTAATACGGTGATTGGAATATGATTTTAGGAGTATGGGTATCTGCCAATACCCCACTGGGATTTATTTCCATCTGGTATTGTTCCGCTGAGGACGGACCGATGCCCAAAACGTGATAGTACATAAGATAGACGAATGCAAAGGCTATCGAGAAATAAAATAAATACAACCACCAGGGTGGCAAATCATTGTCCAGTTCTTGAATGCCATCATAATCGTGGTCCAGTAGTACGTCTTTTTGTTTGGTAGCCATTAGTTTTTTCCCTCCTTCGCTCCAGATTTTTCCAGAGGCAAACGGCTTAAATAATCTGTCTCGGATTGGGTTAAGGTCAGGGTGCCAAGAATGATCAGACCAAAAGCCACTAAGAATAAAATCATGGCCGTCATGGGATAGATTCCCAGCCCCTGAGCTTGCTCGAAAAGATGTTTAAACATATTACCGCATCCTCGGTTTGATATCCGTCCCCAGTCGCTGGAGATAGGCAATTAACGCCACCAGTTTGGAATTCCATTTCACATCCGATATCCCCATATCATTCAGGTTTCTCACGATGGACAGGGCCTGTTCCTTCAAATCCTGACTTGCTTGTTGATCATACCCTTCCGGATAGGGTACGCCCAGTTTCTGCATAGCCCGAATTTTCGCTGGCGTGCTAGTTTCATCCAGGAAGGTGGTGGCCAACCAGGGATAGGACGGCATTATGGATCCAGGTGATACGGAGCGAGGATTGAGCATGTGATTGTAATGCCAGGCGTCGGGATATTTCCCACCCACGCGGTGCAGATCCGGACCGGTGCGCTTACTTCCCCACTGGAAGGGATGGTCGTACACAAATTCGCCCGCCTTGGAATATTCACCATATCGTTCCGTTTCCGACCGGAACGGACGAATCATCTGTGAATGACAGACGTAGCATCCTTCGGAGATGTACACATCACGGCCTTGCAATTCCAAAGGTGTGTACGGTTTCACACTGGCTATCGTGGGCACATTGCTTTTGATTAAGTACATGGGAATCAGTTCAAACATACTCCCGATGAGAACCGCCACGATGGCTGCCAGGAAAAACTGAACCGGACGGCGTTCAATCCACCGGTGATAATATTCGTTTTTCCCCAACGGAGCCGGTTTTCCTTCCAGCGCCGGCGCTTCCGCTTCTTCGTCCGCAACGAACGATCCGGATTGAATGGTTTTAAACAGGTTTACCACCATAATGATGGCTCCAATGAGATAAATAAGCCCCCCAAATGAACGCAGGGCATACATGGGAATGATCTTGGTTACCGTCTCAAGAAAATTGGGGTATTGAAGCAAACCATCAGGTGTGAACTGTTTCCACATGAGTCCCTGAGTGATTGCTGAAACATACATGGGGATGGCGTAGAATACAATTCCCAGTGTAGCAACCCAAAAATGGATGTTGGCTAGTTTAACGGAATAAAGTTTGGTATTGTAAAGTCGTGGAATCAGCCAATACAGAATTCCGAAGGTCAACAAACCATTCCAGCCTAAAGTCCCAATATGAACATGTCCGATGACCCAATCCGTGTAATGGACCAAGGCATTTACACTTTTAATGGACATCATGGGACCTTCAAAGGTGGCCATACCATAGGCGGTCACTGCGACCACCATGAATTTCAAAATGGGATCTTGCCGCACACGATCCCAGGCGCCTCGAAGCGTCAACAATCCGTTCAACATACCGCCCCAGGAAGGTGCAATCAGCATGATGGAAAAGACCGTTCCTAAACTTTGCGCCCAGTCCGGCAAGGCGGTGTATAGAAGATGGTGAGGTCCCGCCCAAATGTAAATGAAAATCAGGGCCCAGAAATGAACGATCGACAAACGATAGGAAAACACGGGTCGATTGGCAGCTTTGGGCAGGAAGTAATACATCAATCCCAAATAAGGAGTGGTAAGGAAAAAAGCCACGGCGTTATGACCGTACCACCATTGTACCAGGGCATCCTGAACACCAGCAAAAACGGGATAGCTTTTCAAAAAAGACACGGGCAATTCAATGCTGTTGACCACATGGAGGATGGCCACAGTGAAGAAGGTGGCAAGATAAAACCAAATGGCTACATACATGTGCCGTTCCCGGCGTTTAATAATAGTTCCAATCAGGTTGATGCCAAAAACGACCCAAATAATCGTGATCATGATATCAATGGGCCATTCCAATTCTGCATATTCCTTACCCATTGTATATCCCAGAGGCAGCGTGAGGGCGGCAGAAAGAATAATGAGCTGCCATCCCCAGAAATGAATCTTCGCCAACAGATCGCTATATAACCGGGTTTTTAATAACCGTTGAATGGAATAATACGTCCCCATAAAAATGCCATTTCCAACAAAAGCGAAAATCGCGGCATTGGTATGAAGGGGACGAAGTCGACCATACGATAGCCAGGGGATTTCAAACGATAACCCAGGGAACACCAGTTCCAGGGCAACCGTCAGGCCAACCAGAAAGGTAACAATACCCCAAAATATTGTGGCCAGAGTAAAGTTTTTAACGATCGTATTATTGTATTTGAAGGATTCAACCGCCATGGCGTTCCCCTTTATTTGGTCGTTGTGTATGTTTTTTTCCGTCCATGAGCATGCGGATGGACGGCGTGACTCCATCGTCGAACTGACCGGAATGGGTGGCCCATAGGAAAGCCACCAAAAACCCGATTGCCAACATTAAGCTGGCTCCGATAAGTATGAAGAGTACACTCATAATATTAAGCTGTAAATTTACAGATTCTCAACGTCCCAACTCAATAAAGAGTATGGACTCCGAAAACTTTCTTTCATGTTGTCGAGTCAATGTCCCGTCGCAGGGACCATTCCCGCGTCTGAAGAAGCAACCAGAGAATCATGGCTCCTAATTGATGCAATACAGCCACCGAAACCGGCACCGCCAACACCAGCGTCATGACTCCCAGGGAAAATTGAGCCAAGACCCATATCAAGAGCGCCAGTTCCAGTCGCGATTCCAGTACGGTATTCACCGCTCGACGAAATAATCCGAGTTGTATAACGATAAGAAACAGCACAATCCAACCCAAGGTTCGATGAATAAATTGAATACCGTGGGCATTTTCCACCAGATTCAACCACCACGGCGAAAGCGATCCAAAACCGGGCGGCATCCAGGTTCCATTCATCAATGGGAATGTGTTGTATCCAATGCCACCATCAAGCCCCGCCGTAAAGGCGCCATAAATTATTTGTATTCCTACTACGACCTGAATGCCCCGCAACCACCGCCTGCGCACTGAATTAGGCCAGGGTCCCAGGGGCCGTATTTCATTTAGCAAAGCTCGGAAAATAACGGTGAGCAAACTCACCGCCAGAACTAAGTGCAAAGCCAGACGGTAATGACTCACATCGGGCCGATCCACTAGGCCGCTCTTTACCATATACCATCCAGCAAAACCCTGGATCAGTCCTAAAATCAACATCGCCCAAATAAACCGACGCAATGCAGGTCGTATCCATCCCTTCTTCCAGAAATAGATCAACGGAAGGAGAAACACCAGTCCGGTAACACGGCCAACCAGTCGGTGGAGATATTCCCAAAAATAGATGCCCTTGAATTCGGAGAGCGTCATGGTGGAATTCAATTCTTTAAATTCCGGATAGTGCTGGTATTTCTGGAACGCCGCTTCCCAGGCCTCGTGATTCAAGGGAGGAAGCACACCCAGAATTGGCTTCCACTCCACCATAGACAACCCGGAATGCGTCAGACGGGTAATCCCCCCGATCACCACCATCAGGATAACTAGAATAACGCCGGCCAGTAGCCAGCGGCGTACCCAGGGAGAAGATAAGTTATGGTTCATGGTGTTTCTTTCTTCAATGTAAGACCCAATCGACGGGCCCACAAATTAGTGCTTAGCGTGGTAAACAATACTACCGAAATGGAACTGAGGGGCATAAGTATGGCTGATAACAATGGAGACAGTCTTCCCGTAACCGCCAGGGAAACGCCCGCCAGGTTGTAGAGAAAGGATAAAACAAAACTCCACCGAATGACGCCCACCGCTGTTTTGGCAAAATAAATTATTTTAGGCAGCTTTGGAAACGACCGGGCATCCAGAATCGCATCACAAGCAGGGGAAAAGGTATTCACATCTTCGGTAATGGAGATACCCACATCGCTTTGTTTTAATGCGCCGGCATCATTTAATCCATCACCCATCATCATCACTTGCCTCCCCTGGGTCTGGAGCGTCTTTACCAGATTGAGCTTATCCTCTGGAGATTGTCTGAATAAAAGATGGTCCTTCGATTGGAAAAAAGGTTTGAAGGTCCGGGCATCATTATCCGTATCACCGGAAACCATCCAAAGTTCCATGTCTTTGGCTAACCCTCTCAGAACGTCCGCCAATCCCTCCCTCAAGCGATTTCGAATTCGAAAGGTTCCCAGCAGATGACCATCCAGGGCAACATACACTTCCGAAACCAGAGCGATTCCACCGGTCTTCCCAGTAACGAAGGACCGAGACCCCATCCGTAGGTCCCGACCATGAATCGTGCCGAGGATCCCCTGCCCCGGAATTTCCTGAAATTCCTGAACAGCAGGAAGGTGATCACTCTTTGCCTCCGTCACAATCTTCCGGCTAAGGGGGTGGGTGGATTGACGGGCCAGAGCCACCACCATTGCCCAAATCTCTGGAGGCAGTTTTTCAGATCCTGAGGATTCCGCCGGTTGAAAAACCAGTTGAGACCGACGTGGATCCGTCAATGTCCCGGTTTTGTCAAAAACGCCTGTATTCACCGACGCTAATATTTCAATAACGTCGGCTTTTTTCAGATAGAAACCTGCATGCCCCAAGATTCGCAGTGCATTGCCCAGGGTGAACGGCGTTGAAAGAGCCAGTGCGCAGGGGCAGGCGACGATTAACACCGCCGTGAAAGCATTTACCGCTAAGGCCGGGGAATGAAAACTCCAATACAACCCTGCACCAAATGCAATAGAGAGAACCACGGCAGTAAAATACCGGCTGATGCGGTTGGCTATAGTGGTGATTCCTTGATGCGGACGTTTATGAAACACATCCTGGTTCCATAGTCGCGTGAGGTAACTTTGATTCACATCCCGTATAATATCCACTTCTATCACCCCGCCCTCCTGCCGTCCTCCGGCATAGATCGTATCTCCGCTGGAACATTCCACCGGAGTTTCTTCTCCGGTAACAAAGGCATAGTCGATACGCGCATGGCCAGATATCAAAATAGCATCCGCCGGAATAATCTCATTATTCCGAATCACGATGCGATCCCCTTTCTTCAGGTTGGCTAAGGGAACGGTTTCTTCGCCAGTGGGCGTTCTGCGAGTCACCGCCAGGGGAAAATAGCTCCGATAATCTCGGTCAAAGGATAACGCTTGATAGGTCTTCTCCTGGAATAGTTTCCCTACCAATAGGAGGAAGACGAGTCCGGCAAAAGAATCCATCCACCCGGGACCGGAACGGGTTACCAGCTCAAACACACTGCGGCCATAAAGGGTGAGAATACCCAACGCAATAGGAACATCCATATTGACGGTTCGGTGGCGAATACTTCCCCAAGCTGACCGGAAATAATCCCAACTACTGTAGAAAAGAACCGGAATGGAAAGAAGCAAATTCAGGATACTGAAGGCCAGTTTGAATGAATCAGGCAACATTGATTGACTATCCAAGTATTCCGGAAGACTAAAGAGCATAATATTTCCGAAAGCAAAACCAGCCACGCCGATGCGCGCCCAGAGATGTCGAGTAATGTCCCTGTCTACATTGGTTTGCACCGATTCCTTGTCCAGACGAGGTTCATAGCCCAGGGAGGTAAGTAATTCGGCGATCGTCCGTAGGCTTACGTCTTTGGGACGAAAGGTAATGGAAACTGATTTTTTCAGAAATTCAACGGTGGATGATTCAATCCCTGGATTTAGACGATATAAATTTTCCAGAAGCCAGACACAAGAGCTGCAATGCAAATCAGGAATAATGAGAGTAACCCGGGCACGTTTTCCATCATTAAACTCCAATAATTCAGCGGCAATTTCAGGGTGATCCAAATGTGAAAATTTAGTGACCAGCCCCGCTTCTTTTGGAGTCACACCCGGCGTAGTATTCAGAGAATAATAGTCGCATAAATCATTGGCCTCCAGGATTTCATAAGCTGTGAGACATCCTCGACAGCAGAAACACTTATCGTGGGTTTGGAAGCGTGTCGAAGGACACGGCAACCCGCAATGATAACAGGTTTGGGGAGAATCAGTGGTGGTCGATGACATGCATGCGGGAATGTTGTGGCATATGACCCGTGAGCTTCATAGCGCCCTTCCAAACGGTCCATAACCCAAAAAGGATCACTACTAGAGCGGCCACTTTGAATACGCGTCGCCTAAATTGATCACTGATTAGATTGGCGGTTAAACCTAAAATGAACAAGGCTGGTAGAGTGCCCAGACCAAATATCGCCATAATAATCATCCCTTCCAGGGGATTCCCCGTAGCGGCCGCCTGGGCTCCCGCCACATAAACCAGTCCGCAGGGAATAAAGCCTAACACCAGTCCATACAAAAAAAGATTACGGTAGTTTATTTTCCGGATCAAGGACCCTACAAAAGTCGTGTAGCGATTCAATCCTGGGAGAAATCGTGGAGAAGAAATGGATACTAATCCAGAGAGGTCTAATCCCACCAGAATCATCACTATACCCGCCAGAATAAAAACTACGGATTGATAATCCTGGAGCGCAAAGCGAACCGATCCTCCCAACAGTCCCAGCCATGCGCCCAAAAAGGTATAGGTCATAATACGACCTCCGTTATATAGCAAATGGGGAATAAGTCGTTTCCATGAAAACCATTTGGTATGTTCTGGGACTTTCACCGCGTAGGCGATCACAAAGCCCCCACACATACCATAACAATGACTGAAACTACTCAGGAATCCAATGAGAAAGATGGCCGAAAAATCAAATGCCATGAGGTCTGCCTTTTTTGGAGGCCGGAACTTACCATGGTCTCCGCATGCAACTCCACTATTCTGGGAATCGATTCCAAAAGGGCGATCAATCCCAGTCTATCCGCCAGGATTAATGGGCCAGAATATTGATTTCCCGTAAATGGTGATTTTCGCCGGGAGTAAAACAACAATAACCGATGTGGTCGCATTCATTCAAGGCGTTTTGCCAATCCTCATCGGTCAGGGTGCGGAGCGCTAAGGGATAAAGCACCGTATCTTCATAATGAATATGGTCTTTTAATTGACGAATCACGTCGCTGCTTATTTCAATGAACTTCTTTCGAAATTCGTCAAAATACATGGTATAGAGCCGCAATATAAGATTACTGAATTGCCGTTTTTTGACGCCCAAAACATCATGTTCCTTACGGATACGGATTGTCATGGACGATTTATGGGATTCCGCCAGACGGGTCAACACGGAAATTTCCTCCCGGATGTGATGCCGTTCTGTTTCCATTAAATGACGGGACAAAAACTCCACCCGTTGGATAAAATTCGTCTCACCCTCCAGGCGATCAAACGATTGAATCACCGTAACCAATTCTTCCAGCTCATCTAAAAACCCCAGAATCTGGGCATGTTCTTCAATAAAGGTTTTCAGAACATGGCCATCCGGTAACTGAAGATAAAATGGGCGCACATAGGATTCGATTTCGGCCTGGTTTTTATAACATTCACATGTACTCAAGTTATCAGTTCCTTTTATTTAGCCATAATCCGTGTACAAATTAAGCGATGGATATCAGGAGCAACAAGTCCTATTTAGCCCGATGAAAGCCCTTGCTTTTGGACCATCCACTCCGAATTTAGAACGGATTTGAATCACAGGTAGA